>CAZVYM010000099.1:0-15672 GCA_964630935.1 uncultured Gemmatimonadaceae bacterium
TCCTCCACGGGTGTGCCGGCCCATCCTCCCTCCGCGAAGGCGCTGTGCCCACCGAGGAAGAGGACCCCCCCGCCGCGCTCCGACACGAAGTCGGCGATCATCTGGAGCTGGTCGTGCGTGAAGAAGCTGGCCTCCACGCTGCCCAGGACGAGTCCCCGGTAGCTGTCCAGCTCGGCGCGCGTCTTCGGGAAGCCCGCGACGAGCTCGTCGGCGCTGTCCACGGCCAGGCGCAGGAACTTGCTCTCCGCCGTCCGCTGAAGGACGACGAGCTGGATGTTGTCGTCGTCCTCGACCGCGCGGCGCATGAACTTGACCTCGAAGCGTGGCTCTCCCTCGAAGTAGAGGATCTTCTCGCGCTCGGCGCGCACGTCGATCTGCACTTCCCGGGCGTTGTTGCGGTCGACGCGCTCACCGGGCTGGGGCGGGATGCGGAAGCGGATCCGTCGCGGGCCCGGCTCGTCCAGGTGGAAGCGGACGCGTGCCACCACGGGCTCGCCGTCCGAGCCGAGGGTCACGTTCTCCTGGGTCAGGATCCGCTGGTCGTCCTCCACGATCAACGGAACCGTGGCTCGCCTCATACCGGTCTGCGTGACGACGACGTCGACGACCAGGTCGCTGCCAGCCAGGATCGACCGCGGCACTTCGACACGCCCCAGCTCGATGTCCGGTGAGACCTCCTCGTCACCCACCCCCACGGTGAAGACCGGGACGCCGGCCGCCTGGAGCGAGACGAGCGCGTCGGCGAGCGGACGGTTCCCGTTGTCCGCTCCGTCCGTGACCATCACCAGGCCCGACAGTGGCAGCCCGGAGAGCTCCTGCCTCGCCGCGTCGAGGGCGTCGGCCAGGTCCGTATGGGTTCCCTCGTACGTCAGCTCTGCCGGGCCGTCGATGCGGCTGGTGGAGGAGGAAAACCGGAAGAACCGGAGCGTGAAGCGATCCGAGAGCTTCTGCAGCAGGTCGCTCTGGCCGGGCGCGAAGGCGCTCGACACGAAGTCGCTCCGGACCGTGCCGTCCGCGTTCGCCAGGCTCATGCTCCGTGAGTCGTCGACCAGGACCCCCACGAAGTTCTGCTGGGGAACCACGGTCGAAAGGACCAGAACGGGCTGGAGCAGGCAGAAGAGGAGGACCCCGAGCAGAGCGACCCGGAGGGCCGCCATGACCCCGCGATCGAGCACCCGCACCCGGCCGCGCGCCAGCGTGTACGTGGCCACCGCGGCGGCCCCGGAGACGGCGGCGGCGATGAGCCACAGGCGCACGGACGCGGGGGCGCCCAGGGCGAAGTGACCCTGCTCGAAGAATACGGGTCGGTACTTGAAGAGAAACTCGAACACGCTGGCAGGCCCTCGCGAAAACCTCACCGGGGAAGACGGCGTCTACTCCGTACGCCGCGGTTCCCGCATCCCGTTCGGGAAGTCGGCCGCGCCTCCTCCCCTCCCCTCACCCCTCCACGAACGTCAGTGGCTCATCCCGTAGACGATCATGTTGGCGGCCATCTCGCAGGCATAGGTCGAATACCTGAGAGGGTACATCGGGTCCTCGGCCCACTCCCACGCGTCACCGAGGTCCGTATTGAAATTGATGACCACCATGAGGCGGCCCTCGTCGTCGAAGATGCCCCGGACGTGGGGTGTGGTTCCGTTCTGCTCCCAGGTGTGTGCACCCGGGTAGCCCAACGTGATCGCCTCCGCGTTGCGCACGTTCGGGACCTGGACGATCGAGTCGATCTGGTAGTAGGCCGAGAAGAGCGGATGAGTCATCGGGATCTCCACGATCGGCCGCCCCGGGAGCACCCTCCGCATGTTGTACTCGAACTGATTCCACTCGCGGGTGCCCCAGAAGTCGTCGACGACGAGGAACCCGCCCGCGTTCAGATAGTCCCGCAAACCGCGCACTTCTTCTTGCGTGAGGTCCATGTGACCGACCTCGACGGCGTAGAGGAGAGGGTAGCGTCGAAGCTCGGGGTCGGCGAGCCCCACCGGGTGCTCGGCTCCGTAGACGTTGAGCCGGATCATCCGTTTCAGCACGACCAGGAACTGTCGGTCGGCCTTGGGATAGTCGGTCGTCCAGAACGGCCGGCCTCGCCAGCGCCGCCCGCCGCCGTACCCCGCCACGTCACGCTGGCCGAAGACGTCGGTGTACTCGGCTCGCGTCCAGTAGAGCTCGTGGTGCCCGTAGGCCGCGTCGCCGGCGGAGGCCGGGCCGCTCGCCTCATCGGGCCGCTGTCGCCGGACCCGGTTGGTCCCTTCCTGACCCGAAAGGGTTCCGGCTTCATGTCCGAGCCCCGGTACGACCACGCCCACGAGGGACACGGTGAGGACCGTCAGGAGAGCTCGGGCTCGTGGGGACATGCGATGCGCTGGCTCTGGAGGGTCGACGTGGGCGCTCGTTCTCGTACGTTGCGGAAAAGATGAAGGTTCCTGACGGGGCCGTCGCCGAAGTGGCGGCAGCGCTCCCGCACGCGCGACCATCGCTTCCCGGCAGAGCCCGGCCTTCACCAGTTGAAGACCCGCCGGTCCCCCCGGAGCGTTGAATCCTTGTGGATCGGAAGCCGTAGGGACGCGTGCCGGCAACTGTCCACGAGGTACCCGGCGCCGAACACGAACGAAGAGACGGGGGAGCATCCGATGACCATGGCCACGCGGAGCGTAACGGTCCGCGACTTCTTGATCTTTCAGCTCAAGGTCGTGCTCGACGGGCTCAAGGACGTCGCGGTGTTCCATCTCTCGATCGGCGCCGTTCTCCTCGACCTCCTCTCCGGAGGTGGCACCCGTCCGAGGCTCTTCTACTCCGTGCTGCGTCTGAGCGAGCGCATCGACCTGTGGCTGAACGTCCACGGCGCCGCCGAGCGCCTGGACGAGACGGACGACGGGCTCTTCGGTGCGAGCGAAGCCGGCTCGAACACGCTGGTCGGCAAGCTCGAGCAGCTCGTTCGCGGCGGAGACGAGCCCAGGGCGAAGCGGAGGCGGTGACGCGGCGCCGGGTTGCGTCCTCGGATCATCGCAACAGGAAGACGGGGATCAGGAACGTCGCGGCTGTCGTGATCACGACCACGGCCAGGAGGTCGAGGATGAACCCGGCCTTGGCCATCTGCGGGATCGTGAGGTAGCCCGAGCTGAAGACGATCGCGTTCGGGGGTGTGGCCACGGGGAGCATGAACGCCATGGACGCCCCCATCGCCGCCGTGGTCATGAGCAGGAGCGGGGCAAGGCCGAGACCGGTGGCCGCTCCCGCCATGACGGGCATGGCCATCGTCGCCGTGGCGGTGTTGGACGTGAGCTCGGTCAGCATGGTCAGGAGCAGGGCCACGGACGCGACGATCAGGACGGAGGGGATGGTGCCGAGCGCGGCGACCGCTCCTCCGATCCACGCGGCCAGACCCGACTGATCCATGGCCCGGGCGAGAGAAAGTCCCCCGCCGAAGAGGACCAGCACCCCCCACGGGATCCGCTTGGCCGTCTTCCAGTCCAGGGCGAACTCACCTCTCTTCCAATCCACCGGGAGCAGGAAGAGCACCATGGCGGCGAGCATCGCGATCGTCGCGTCGCTCACCCATGGGGCGAACGTCTGGATCCCGGGGATGGTCACGCCGTCGATGACCTTCTCGGACCGAAGCACCCACGCCAGGGCGGTCAGGCCGAAGACCCAGGCCGTGAGGCGCTCGCCCCGGTCCGGGCGCCCCAGCCGTGCGCGCTCGCCTTCGATGATGGCGGCGGCGTTTCCGGAGAGGTTCCCCGGACGATGGAGGAGGCGCGTGAGCAGGAGCCAGGCCATGGGGAGCAGGATCGCGGTCACGGGCAGGCCCACGCCCATCCATTGCAGGAAACCGATGTGGCGCCCGAGCATCTCGCTCGCGGCACCGGCCAGCACCGCGTTGGGCGGTGTGCCGATGAGCGTGGCGATCCCACCGATCGAGGCGGCGTACGCGACGCCGAGCATGAGCGCGATGCCGAACTCGTAGCGGCCCTCGTGATCGGAGGGCCGGAACATCTCCCCGACCGCCAGGGCGATCGGGAGCATCATGGCCGTCGTGGCGGTGTTCGAGATCCACATCGAGAGGAAGGCCGTGGCGAGCATGAATCCGAGGACGAGCCGGTTCGGGCTCGTGCCCACCCACGACATGATCCGTAGCGCGATCCGTTTGTGGAGCCCCCACCGCTCCATGGTCACGGCGATGAAGAAGCCGCCCATGAACAGGAAGATCAGCTCGTTCGCGTAGGGGGCCGCGGCGTCGCCGGCGTCGAGGACGCCGAGGGTGGGGAAGAGCGCGAGCGGGAGGAGCGCGGTGGCCGGGATCGGGATCGCCTCCGTCATCCACCAGACCGCCATCAGCAAGGCCACGGCGGCGGTGTGCCAACCCTGGGCGCTCAACCCGGCGGGCGCGGGTGACAGGAGCGCGATGGCGAATACCACGCCCCCGACGACGAGGCCGATCCGCTGAGCGGGCCGGTATCCGTGGTCGGCGCTTCCGTCCTCCATGAGGAGCTCCTTGTCGTCGTGGCAGGTCGGTCGAGAGACGACGCGCAGCATTCAGACCGTGCGGCGCTCGCATACATAATGCCCGGAAAGGCTCACAATACCATTCACGCGCCGTGTCGGCCGCGCCAGAGAGCGCCGAGGAGAGAGACAGGGCGGTGTGCTTGGGCTACGGCCTCTGCCTTTCCGGCTCGTACGCCACGCCATCGGCGGGCGAGGTGCGCGCACCCTGAGTCCGGACGACGATGTGCTCGGAGGTGCCGGAGCACGACCGAGTCGATATCGTGTCAGGAGCGTCCGGCGTTCGGCCGGTGCCGTCTCCCCCCATCCGGGTAATCCCGACCCAGACATGAGTTCTCCTCCGGCCGCGTCGGTGCGAGTTGGCCTGCTATGGCTCCTGGCTTGCCTCTCGATACCGGGACCCGTCTCGGGCCAGGCATCAGAGCCCCACCTGCTCACCCGCTGGGCGGCCGACGTCGACACGGCGCACGTGCTGCCGGAGTACCCACGTCCGCAGATGGTGCGGTCCGCCTGGCTGAATCTGAACGGATGGTGGGACTACGCCGTGCGCGACAGCGCGGCGCCCGAGCCGCGCTCCTGGGACGGCCGCATCCTCGTCCCCTTCCCGATCGAATCGCAGCTCAGTCGGGTGAGGCGATCCGTCGACGAGACCCACCGCCTTTGGTATCACACGACCTTCCGGGCCCTGGCACCGGCGGGTGGGCGGCTGCTCCTCCACTTCGGGGCGGTCGACTGGCAGGCCGACGTGTATGTGAACGGCCGCCGCGTGGGCACCCATCGAGGCGGGTACGACCCGTTCACGTTCGACGTCACGGACGCGCTGCGGGGAGCCGGAGATCAGGAGCTCGTCGTCCGCGTCTGGGACCCGACCGATGCGGGCACGCAGCCCAGGGGGAAGCAGGTGCGCCGTCCGCACGGCATCTGGTACACGTCGGTCACGGGCATCTGGCAGACGGTCTGGCTCGAGCCGGTCCCGGCGGCCTTCGTCGCGGCGCTGGACGTCCGCCCGGACGTCGACTCCTCCCGGGTCGTGGTGCGGGTGACCGCGAGCGCGGCGGCCGGCGACGCCGCGGTGCGGGCGGAGGTCCGCTCGGGCGGGCGGGTCGTCGCCTCGACCCGCGGAACGGTGGGCACGCTCGTTCTGCCCATCCCCGATCCGCGTCTCTGGTCCCCGGACGACCCCTTCCTCTACGATCTGCGCGTGAGCCTTGGGCCCGACACGGTCTCGAGCTACTTCGGCATGCGTAAGATCTCCGTGGCGCCCGACAGCACGGGGACGCTTCGGCTCTTCCTGAACGACCGGCCGCTCTTCGAATTCGGCCCGCTCGACCAGGGGTGGTGGCCCGGTGGGCTCTACACCGCGCCGACCGACGAGGCGCTGCGCTCCGACATCGTGACCACGCGCCGGCTCGGGTTCAACATGGCGCGCAAGCACGTGAAGGTGGAGCCGGCGCGCTGGTACTACTGGGCGGACAAGCTGGGGCTACTCGTATGGCAGGACATGCCCAGCGGAGAGAACGCCGGACCGGCCGCGCGAGACGAGTTCGCCGCGGAGCTCCGCCACGTCGTGGACGCCCGGCGAAACCATCCCTCGATCGTCATGTGGGTGCCGTTCAACGAGGGGTGGGGACAGCACGACACCGAACGTGTCGTCAGCTGGCTGAAGGCCTACGATCCTGGGCGCCTCGTGGACAATGCGAGCGGCTGGACGGATCGCGGGGTGGGCGACGTCGTGGACGTCCACGCCTATCCGGGCCCCGCGATTCCGCCCAGAGACCGGCGGCGCGCGCGGGTGCTGGGCGAGTTCGGAGGTCTCGGACTTCCGCTTGACGGCCACACCTGGTTGGATCGTGACAACTGGGGTTATCGGAGCTTCACCGACACGGCGGCGCTCGGGACGGCGTATCTCGCGCTCCTGAACCAGCTTCGCTACCTGGAGGCGGAGGGTCTGGCCGCGGCGGTCTACACCCAGACCACGGACGTGGAGATCGAGGTCAACGGAATGATGACGTACGACCGCGCCGTCGTGAAGCTGCCCGCGGCGGCCCGCGAGGCGGCCGAGAAGCTGTACGGCCCGACGCCGACGGTGCGCTCGGTCGTGGCCACGTCGCGGGGCGAGGGACAGGCATGGCGCTACACGACCGCCCGGCCTCCCGCCGGGTGGACGGACCCCGGCTTCGACGACGCCGAGTGGAGAGAGGGTCTCGGCGGCTTCGGCCGGACCCGGGACGACGGGACCACCGTGCGCACCGTCTGGACCACGCCGGAGCTCTGGCTGCGGCGGACGTTCCAGGTGGGCGCGCGTCCACTCGTGGATCCGCACCTCCTGATTCGCCACGACGAGGACGTCGAGATCTGGATCGACGGAGCGCTGGCCGCTTCGTGGACGGGCAACAACCAGGCCTACGAGGTCCTGCCCATGTCGGAGGATGCTCGGCGGCTGCTCCGTCCAGGCCGGCATACCCTGTCCGTTCACGTGCGGAATACGCGGGGAGCGCAGTACGTGGATGTCGGGATCGTCGACGTCGGAGGGCGGTGAGGGAGGCGGTTCCGCCGGCGTCCGGGTGGGCGCGGTGGGCCGAGCCACGCGACCGGTGATCCCCGCCCGGACGCACGCGATTCCCGGTACCCCCGGGGCGGCCGCTATCCCACGTAGGGATTCTCCCTACTCCAAGTTCAAAAGAATCCCCACCGGAGGCCCCCTTTTCCTCCCGACACCCCCCTCTCATCCGCTCCGGTAGCTTCCCCATGGGCCACCAGTCAGTCCGACTGGTAAACAGAACCTACCCTCTCCCTCTGGAGGGAAGGAATGGCGATGAAGCTGCCGACCGTCGACGCGGCCGCGTCGACGGAGACCAACGTGCACGTCCACCGCGTGACCGACCACTCGGTGGAGATTGTTTCCGATTCCGGGGAAGGTGCCCAGAAGTGTGGGCAGATCTTCGGTGCCGTCTCCGCCAAGATGGGCAACGGCGTCTGGACCGTGGAGATCATCCCCGCCGAGGTCGAGCCTCCACCCCGCAACCCCGCCGGAGCCTCGGGCATCCGTATCCGCCTGGGCGACCGCGAGGTCACGAACTGGGGCGACGAGTCCAATCTCGTCGTGGCGTTCAACGAGCAGGCCCTCCTGGGCCGGCACGACCTGAACGCGCTCGCACCCGATGCGACCATCCTCGTGGAGAGCATGTGGGCCACCCATCCGAACCCGGACGTCCGGGAGGAATGGAACGCCGCCATGGAACGGCTCTCCAAGAAGGACTACCGCATCATCGAGGTCCCCATGGAGGAGCAGTGCCTGACCGTGGTGGACAATCCCCGCAAGGGCAAGAACATGTTCGCCCTCGGGATGCTGTGCTGGATCTTCGACCGGGACCTCGACAAGGCTCGTGACCAGATCGCATACGCGTTCCGGAAGAAGTCCGAGGAGGTCTACCAGCGTAACGTCGAGCTTCTCGAGCTCGGCTACGCGTGGGCCGAGGCGAATCTCGACTTCCGCTACGACATCCCCACCATGAAGGACGAGGTCCCGAAGGTGGTGATGAACGGCAACGACGCGATCGCGCTCGGGGCCGTGGCCGCGGGACTCGAGCTGGCGGCAATGTATCCGATCACCCCGGCCACCAGCGTCTCGCACATGCTGGGCGAGGTCTTCGAGAAGTTCGGTGGGGTGCTGCACCAGGCCGAGGACGAGATCGCGGCGGCGGGCGTGGCCATCGGTTCGTCCTACGCCGGCAAGTGCGCCTTCACGATCACGTCGGGCCCGGGCCTCGCGCTCAAGACCGAGTTCCTCGGGCTCGCGACCATGATCGAGGTCCCGCTCGTGTTGGTCGATGTCCAGCGCGGCGGCCCGAGCACCGGCTTGCCGACGAAGGTCGAGCAGTCCGATCTGCTGGCGGCCATCTTCGGGCAGCCGGGAGACGCGCCGCACGTGGTCATGGCACCCGCCACGATCGAGGAGTGCTTCACGATCATGGCGACGGCGCGCCGCATCGCCGAGTCGCTCCGGACCGTCGTCATGGTGCTCTCCGACGCCAACCTGGCCACGGGCGTGGCACCGTTCCCCCGCCCGGAGCTGTCCGACGCGTGGCATCCCGCGCCTCCGGACCAGCGGCCGATCCCCGAGGGGCTCAGGCCGTACGACTGGGATCCGAAGACCGGGCTTTCCCGTCGCTTCATCCCCGGCCAGCCCGGCGGTGAGCACACGGTCACCGGTCTCGCCCACGACGAGCGCAGCAAGGTGGCCTACGACACGGCCATCGTGCAGAAGTCGCACGACATGCGCAGCCGTAAGCTGGCGGTCCTCCAGAGCACGCTGCTGCCCCCGGAGGTCAACGGTGATCCGGAGGGAGGTGACCTGCTCCTGGTCGGGTGGGGCAGCACCAAGGGTGCCATCGAAGAGGCGGTCGAGCGCGCACGACGCGAAGGGCTGAGCGTGTCGTCGACGCACCTGACCTTCCTCTCGCCCCTGCCGCCGGGACTGAAGGAGATCTTCGGCCGCTTCAAGAAGGTGATGACGGTCGAGATCAACTACTCCGACAAGCTGGGCGATCCGTACATCACCGAACAGAACCGCCGCCGCGGGCAGCTCTCCTGGCTCTTGAGGGGAAGCACGCTGGTCGACGTAGACTGTTGGACCCGGGTCCTGGGCGAGCCTCTCCGCCCGGCGAAGATCGTCCAGGCCATCCGGGAGAACATGCCCAAGGGAGGTGCGGCATGATCGCTGAATCCTGTTCCCTGCTGAACGCGGCCGCCCTCGAGGACGACGATCGCGTCTTCGAGATGAGCGACTACCAGGGGCCCATCGCCCGGTGGTGCTCCGGCTGTGGAGACCACTCGGTCCTCACCGCCGCGCAACGGCTCATGACGGAGAACCAGCTCAAACCCGAGACCACGGTCTTCGTGTCGGGCATCGGCTGCTCGAGCCGCTTTCCGCACTACATGAAGACATACGGGTTCCACGGGATCCACGGACGGGCGCTTCCCGTCGCCACCGGCGTCAAGCTGACGAGGCCGGACCTGGACGTCTTCGCCGTGATGGGCGACGGCGACTGCGTCTCCATCGGCGCCGGCCACTGGATCCACGCGATCCGTTACAACGTGGACATGGTGGCTCTGCTGCTCGACAACAACATCTATGGGCTGACGAAGAAACAGACGTCGCCCACCACCCCGCAGGGCTACAAGAGCAACACGCAGCCGTACGGGAGCTACCTCCCCCCCATGAATCCGCTGGAGACCACGTTGGGCGTGACCAACGCGTCGTTCGTGGCCCAGACGGCCGAGTGGGTGCCGGGGCATCTGTTCGCGACCCTCAAGGCCGCCTACGAGCACCGCGGGTTCGCATTCGTACGGATCCTGCAGCGCTGCCCGCACTTCACGCCGGACATCTACGGGGAGATGGTCAAGCATCCGGACCGGATCGAGCTTCTGGATCACCCCGAGGGGATCAGGGCCGAGGGGCTCGAGAAGATCTACACGAATCAGATCCGGCACGACCCGGCGGACATCCACCATGCGCGCGAGCTCGCCGAGGACATGTCTGCGATCCGTCTCGGCCTCTTCTTCCGGGACGAGGCCAGGCCGCGCTACGAGGAGACCCGCGCACTGCCGAAGTACACCGCTCGGCAGAAGAGCGACATCCTGAACGAGGAGTTCGAGCGCTATGCCGTCTGAAGCCCAAACCTCCGGCGTGGCCGAGGGGCCGGCGGCCCTCGCCCTCGAGGCGCTGCGCAGCCGGGTGGAGTCGTTCCGCTCGGCGGTCGCGGTCGCCCAGGAGGAGATCCGCACGTTCACCACCCAGCGTCGCGGTGTGAGCGAGTTCCGGGCGGAGGAAGCCCTGATGGAGCTCGGGCCCTTCGCCACGGGACGCATCGACCCGGAACGCTTCGGCGTGCTTCTCCGGAACGGCGAGGAGGTGACGCCCGAAGCGATGGAGATCCTGGCGCAAGCCGAGACGGTGCTGAAGGAATTCGCCGTCGGTGACGATCTCCACCACGTGGCCCTCGAGCCGGGCGGCGACCTGAGAGATACCGTCAAGGACGCGCTCACCGACGTGGGACGCATCTTCGGGGCCGCGCGTGCCGTCGAGCTGGCCCGGTCGGGAAGGTTCGACCCCGACCAGCACATGTCGCTCCTCGGCTCACTCCCGTTCCGGAAGTGGAACCGGGCGGAGCGCCAGATGGCTCCCCCTCTGGTCGTGGAGCTCGGGGCCGAGGACCTGTTCCCGGTGGGTCTCGGCGAGTTCCTTGACGGTGCCGTCAAGATCGTCCTGGTGGTGAAGGGGCACACGACTCCCGCGCCGCTGGCGCGGCTGATCACACCCGGGACGTTCGTGGTGCAGACGGCCGACCCGACGGCGCTCGAGGCGCTGGCGGCCTCCCGGCATCCGGGCATCGGGTTGCTCTTCGAGGAGGAGCGTCCCGAGCAGGCGCGCTTCGTCCACGATCCCGATTCGGGAGACGCGCCCTGGAAGCGCCTCCACCTGGAGCATGTGCCGGAAGAGGCCGACGTCGGCCGCGGGCGGCGCGCGCCTTCCTGGATGGAAGATCTGATGCACCTCAAGGCGCTCGCGAAGGCGCCCCTGGGCCTGGCGGACGCCGCGCCGACGGCCGGGTCGCCCGAGCCGGAGGAATCGGCCCCCGCGGACCAGTTGGCGGCCTGGCTCCTCAGCCAGACCGCGGGCCTGTAGGAGGTCCCGGACGTGATCACCCCGAGCCAGATCCTGGAGTCGGTCGCCGTCCTGGGCGGAGTCGCCGCGGTCTTCGGTTCGTTCATCTCCGTGGTGCACGCGAAGTTCAAGGTCTGGGAGGACCCGCGCATCGACGGTGCGAGGGATCTGCTCCCGGGCAACGACTGCGGGGCATGCGGCCAGGCCGGCTGCCGCGCCTTCGCCCAGGCGCTCATCACCGGAGACGTGACCCCGGCCCAGTGCACGGTCATGAGCGAGGGTGCGCGGGAGGATGTAGCCGAGTATCTGGGAGTCGACCAGGGCAGCGCGGACAAGCGCGTGGCACGCCTCCTCTGTGCGGGCGGGCGCGACGTCGCCCCGTACAAGGCCACCTATCACGGAATCGAGAGTTGTGCGGCGGCGGCCGCGGTCACCGGCGGCGGGAAGGGATGCCCCTGGGGCTGCCTGGGCTACGCCGACTGCGCGGTCGCGTGCGACTTCGACGCGATCACGATGAGTCCGTTCGGGCTCCCGGTCGTCGAGCCCGACAAGTGCACGGCGTGCGGCGACTGCGTCGACGCGTGTCCGCTCGGACTCTTCGTTCTGATGAGACAGGACCACCATCTGGTGGTGCAGTGCAAGAACCTGCTCCAGGCGGACGCGGCCGAGGCCGTCTGCGCCGTGGCGTGCAACGCCTGCGGCAGGTGTGTGCAAGATGCGGCCCCCGGCCTGATCAGCATGATCGACGGGCTGGCGACCATCGACTACGACAAGATCGAGCTTGAGAACCCCAAAGCGGTCGAGCGATGCCCCACCGGGGCCATCGTCTGGATCGAAGGGCAGCAGTTCCCCGAGCTCTTCATCCCCGCCGGGAGCGAGGCAGCATGAGCAACACGAAGGGGGCCCCGGAAGGCCCCAAATTCCCGGGTATCCTGACTGCCACCGACGGAACGGGCGCGGTCGTCCATTCCGAGACGAACGCGAGCGAGGCGGCGGGCGCCTATCCCATCACTCCTTCGACCCAGATGGGCGAGGGGTGGGCCGCCGCGATGGCCGCGGGCAAGACGAACGTCAACGGGCGTCGGCTGCTCTTCTTCGAGCCGGAAGGGGAGCACGCGGCCGCGGCCGTGACGGCGGGCATGAGCATGGTGGGCCTGCGCGCGACGAACTTCTCGAGCGGGCAGGGCATCGCGTACATGCACGAGTCGCTGTACGCCGCCACCGGCAAGCGGCTCACGTACGTGCTGAACGTGGCCGCACGCGCCATGACGAAGCACGCGCTGAACGTACACGCCGGCCACGACGACTACCACGCCGTGGACGACACGGGGTTCTTCCAGCTCTTCGCGAAGGACGTGCAGGAGGCGGGAGACTTCAGCCTCATCGCGCACCGCATCGCGGAGCTGTCGCTCAACCCCGGGCTCAACGCCCAGGACGGCTTCCTGACGAGCCACGTCATCGAGACGGCGAAGCTGGCCGAGCCGGAGCTGATCAAGGAGTACCTCGGCAGTCCGGCCGACATCATCGATTCTCCGACGCCCGCGCAGCGCCTCACCTTCGGAGCCCAGCGCCGGCGCATTCCCGAGCTCTTCAGCGTGGACTATCCGGCCATGTTGGGCCCGGTGCAGAATCAGGACTCGTACGCGCAGGGCGTGGCCGCGCAGCGTCCGTTCTACTTCGACCACCTGGCGGCGCTGACCGACCAGGCCTTCTCGGAGTTCGCGGCGCTCACCGGCCGCTCCTACGCCCGGGCGATCGGCTATCTCACCGACGACGCCGAGTGGATCCTCGTGGGGCAGGGCTCGGTGGTCCCGAACCTCGAGGTCGTGGCCGAGCACCTGCGCAAGACCCGGAGCCTCAAGGTCGGCGTGCTGAACGTCAGCATGTTCCGGCCGTTCCCGGCCGACATCGTCACGCGGATCCTGTCCGGCGCGAAGGGCGTGACCGTCTTCGAGCGCGTGGACCAGCCGCTCGCCGTCGATGGGCCCCTCCTGCGCGAGGTGCGGGCGGCGATGACGCAGGGCATGGAGAACTGGAAGGCGGCGTACGCGAACGGAAGCGGGAAGAAGCCCCGCTCGGCGCGGCCCCTCCCGTATCCCAAGCTGGAGGCGCTGGAGCCCGGCGCCATGCCGGACTTCTATTCGGCCGGCTTCGGGTTCGGCAGCCGCGACCTGCAGCCCGGTGACGTCATCGCCGCGGTGAACAACATGCTGCCCGACGGAACGCACCGACGGCAGTTCTACCTCGGGATCGACTTCATCCGGAAGGGCACCAAGCTGCCCAAGCTCCAGATCTGGCAGGAGCAGCTCCTCGAGTCGTATCCCGATCTGGCCGGGATGGCGCTGGAGCCCGCCGGCGACTTCAACCTGCTGCCGGAGGGGGCGACGTCGCTGCGCATCCACTCGGTCGGTGGTTGGGGCGCGATCACGATGGGCAAGAACATCGCGATGACGGCGTTCGAGCTCTTCGGGATGAACGTGAAGGCCAACCCGAAGTACGGCTCGGAGAAGAAGGGCCAGCCGACCACGTTCTACGCGGTCCTCTCACACGATCCGATCAAGCTCAACGCCGAGCTCAAGCACGTGAACGTGGTGCTCTCGCCGGACGGGAACGTGTTCCGGCACTCCGACCCCCTCGCGGGGATGGAGGAAGGGGGCGTCTTCATCATCCAGAGCCACGAGGATCCCGAGCAGGTGTGGAAGTCGCTGCCTGCCGAGGCACGGCGCGCCATCCAGGACAAGAAGATAAAGGTCTACTCCCTGGACGCGTTCGGCATCGCCTCCTCCGAGGCTTCGGATCCGGAGCTGCGCTACCGGATGCAGGGCGTGGCCTTCATGGGCGCCTTCTTCCGCTGCGCGCCGCTGGCCGAGCGCGAAGGCATGGGTGAGGAAGGGCTCTTCGAGGGCATCCAGGCACAGATCGAGGCCAAGTTCGGCAAGCTCGGCCAGCAGGTCGTCGACGACAACATGCGCGTCATCCGCCGGGGCTTCGACGAGGTTCTCGAAGTCCCGACGGGGGGCGAGGTCGGCGCCGACGAGGTCAAGGAGGCGCCCGGCTGGTACATGCCCTCGCTCCTGAATGACCCCGACGCCGACGACGGGCTCGGCAACAAGGGTCGCTTCTTCGAGCAGGTGTGTGCGCTCTGCTCGATCGGCCAGGACAGCATCTCGGACCCGTACGCGGCCATCTCCGCGATGCCGGCGGTGACCAGCACGGTCCGCGACATGACCAACATCCGCTTCGAGGTCCCGGACTTCATCGCCGAGAAGTGCACCGGATGCAGCCAGTGCTGGGTCCAGTGCCCCGACGCGGCGATTCCCGGCCTCGTGGTCTCGGTGGAGGACGTGCTCGACACGGCGATCCGCACGTCGGGAGACGGCAAGCCGAACGATCGCATCAAGCAGATCTCCAAGCACATCGCCAAGGAAGCGCAGAAGCTCCTCAAGGGCGTGCCGTTCAAGACGTTCGGAGAGACCGCCGCCCAGGCCTACGCCAACATCGTCGACAAGCTGGGTTGGGACGCGGAGCGCCGGGCACAGCTCGACGAGGAATGGGCACGGGTCTACCCGGCCCTGGCCGAGTTCCCGCTGGCCAAGACGGCGCCGTTCTTCGATCTGCCCGAGTCGAAGGAGAAGGGCTCGGGCGGCCTCCTGGCCATCACGGTCAATCCCGAGGCGTGCAAGGGGTGCAACATCTGCGTCGACGTCTGCCCCGAGAACGCGTTGGTGACGGTCCAGCAGGACGAGGACATCGTGGCGCGGCTCCGCCGGAACTGGAAGCTCTGGGAGCGCCTGCCCGACACCGACGACAAGTACATCAACGTCCGCGACGTCGACGAAGGCATCGGCGTCCTCTCGTCGCTGCTGCTCAAAAAGGACAACTACCGGTCCATGGCCGGCGGTGACGGGGCGTGCATGGGGTGCGGCGAGAAGACCGCCGTGCACCTCGTCACGTCGACGGTCGAGGCGCTCATGCAGCCGCGCGTGAAGAAGCTGCTCGAGAAGCTCGACGGCCTCGTGGCCGAGATGGAGAAGCAGGAGCGGGAGCTCCTCTCCTCCGACGCCGATCTCGCCGAGGCGGCCAAGGCCTCCTCGGAGAAGGTCGGGGTCAAGCTCTCGCCCGAGAAGCGCGAGCGCATGCGGCTCCTGCAGGAGTCGCGCGAGGAGCTCGAGAGCCTGAAATGGCTCTACGTCCAGGGCCCGAGCGGCCGTGGGCGCGTGAACCTCGGTATCACGAACTCGACGGGCTGCTCCTCCGTGTGGGGGAGCACCTACCCGTACAATCCCTATCCCTTCCCCTGGGTGAACCACCTCTTCCAGGACGCCCCCTCGATCGCCATCGGCGTGTTCGAGGGGCACATGCGGAAGATGGGTGACAACTTCCTGACGATCCGCAAGGCGGAGCAACTCGTGGACGGCACCTTCGACGCGGAGGCCTTCGGGCGCTTCGCCGAGGAGTTCGGCTGGGAGCAGTTCACCGACGAGGAGTTCCACCTGTGCCCGCCCATCCTG
>CAZVYM010000100.1:0-15116 GCA_964630935.1 uncultured Gemmatimonadaceae bacterium
CCCGTGAACGACGCGGACCAGCGACGCTCCGGTCGACCTCGAACCCAGGTGACAGGAGGACCCCATGCAGGCAAAGTGCTTCGAGTGCGAGGCTCTGATCGAGGGTGAGGACCTCAACGCCGTCGCCGAGGCGTTCGTAGCGCACGGCCGCGAAGTACACGCGTGGACGTACCCGGAGGAAGCGATCCGGAACCATGCCCGCAACTACGCCGAGGCGACGGAACGACTGACCGGACCCACCGAGCGCCTGTCGGAGCTCGGTGAGGTGGTGGTGCATCGTGTGGCGGAGGAACGTGTGGAGGACTGGCTACGTTTCTTCTCCCATGACGCCTTTGCCGGAAATCCCGATTGGGCTTCCTGCTTTTGCCTCGAGCCGCACGTACCCGAGCCGCTCGAAGAGGGCGAGCGCCCTTGGCGCGAGCGTCGGGCCACGATGGCCGAGCGACTTCGGGGTGGCGAGACGTTCGGATACCTGGCGTACGTCGACGGCCGCCCCGCTGGCTGGGTGAACGCATCGCTACGTTCCACCTACGGTCTATACCGCTCGGTGGATGCCGACGGCCCGAACCCTCGAACCGTGATCGGAGTCGCTTGCTTCGTCGTCGCGCCACCGTTCCGTCGGCACGGAGTCGCCTCGGCGCTGCTCGACCGTGTGATCGAAGACGCCTCGTCGCGTGGTGCGGACTGGATCGAGGGGTATCCCCGCAACGAGCCGGATGAAAGCGACGCCGGACATTTCCGGGGGCCGCGCTCGATGTACGAGGCACGCGGCTTCGTGCCGATCGAGGTACGGAGCCGTGACACGGTGGTGCGTCGGCCGGTCCAGTGACGAACACGACGGAGCTACGGTGTCGGCCGACCCGCGCTGCCGGGTCGCCCGAGGGAGCCACCGATCAAAATGACCGGGGACCATGACCGAGGCTCGACCGCTCCCCGACCCGCAACCACTTCGGGAACGAGTTCGTTCACTGCGGCGCGGGCATCGACACACGCTGCTCATCGGGCTCGGCGTGGCCGTGGCGGCCCATGTCGCGCTCTTCGCTCTCAATCCAGGCGTCGCCGTGCCCGACCCGGGTACGGTGGTGGCCACGGCGGCGGCCCCCATGGACATCGTCCTGCCCCGACCGACCTCGGTGATCGTCGATGGTCTTCCCGCCGATTCGGAAGCAGAATGGCCTGTCGTCCTGATGAACCATGGTGCGGTGGTCGTCGCCCTCGAGCGCCTGTGGCCTCGTGCGTACAAGCGAGTCGGCGAGGGCGGGGCGGCGACGCTCAGGCTGACGCTCGCCGCCGATGGCACCGTGGAACGGGCCGCGCTGGTCGAAGGCAGTGGCGATCTGGCCAATTGCCTTGGGCGGGTCGGGGTGAGCCGGGTGACAAGGCCCTTCCGCAAGGGGAATGATCCGCGCGACGACTTGTGAGGAGACGGGGTCTTCAGCTCTTCTCGCGACGCACCCGATTCACGATCTGGTCGAGCTGCTGGAGGAACTGCGAGCGATCCGACTTCGTGAAGGGCGAGGGTCCACCGGTGACGGCTCCCGCCTCTCGCAGCCCCGCCATCAACTCCCGGGTCGCAACGGCTTCGCCGATCGATTCGGGGGTGAACTCTCTGCCCCTGGGCGTAAGCGGATAAGCTCCCTTCTCAAGACATCTCGCTGCGAGGAGAATGTCGTCCGATATCACGACGTCACCGGCCTCTACCTGCTCGACGATCCTGTCGTCGGCCGCATCGAGGTCGCCGGTTTCTCGTACGACCTCGAGCCTGATCAACGGATCTTGGGGAAGCCGCAGCCAGCTGGCGGAGACGACCCACACCTCGAGCTCGTACCTGCGAGCGACGCGGTACACCTCGTCCTTCACCGGACAGGAGTCCGCATCCACGAAGATCCTCATTTCCATCCAGAACACGCCTCACCATGGGTCGCGCGACTCCTGCAGGGCCGAACGGTAACACATGGTCCGGCCCAAGTCGTGGGACGTGATCACGAGGTGTTGCTCGGAACACCTTCCAACGAAGGGTCGAACCTGACGGGTTGGACGGAACGGTTGGACGGTCGTTCGGCTTGCAGCCTACGACTCCGGGGGAGCATTGTAGTCGCGCGGCAGAATTCCGAGGTCCTTGAAGGCGCCTCTGGCGGGAGGGAACGATGGCGTTGGTGCGAGTCAAAGTCGACAGCCTGGGCCTGGACCGGAGTAACAACACGCCGGTCGTTCTGCTCGAGGAAGAGGAGGGCGAGCGGATGCTTCCCATCTGGATCGGCCCTGCCGAGGCGAGTGCGATCGCGATCAGACTGGCTGATATGGAATTCAAGCGCCCCTTGACGCATGACCTCCTCGCATCGGCCATCCGGAAGATCGGGGGTCGAGTCGAGCGGGTAGTCGTCAGTCACGTCGAGGAGAGCACCTTTTTCGCCGAATTGCACGTCGATGCAGAGGCCGGGCACATCGTCCTCGATTCCAGGCCCTCCGATGCCATCGCGGTCGCGCTTCGCTCGGAAGCGGGGATCTTCGTCGAGGAGGCACTGCTCGACGCCGCCGCGGCGCATGGGGCAGGCGCGCCGAACCTGGGTGAGCTCGGGGGCCCCGACCGCCCTGCGGAGCCGCCGGGGATCCTCGAGACCGAACGGCTTCGCCTGCGTCGCCTGACGGCGGACGATGCGGACGCCGTGTTCAACCGTTGGGCGCAGGACCCCGTCGTATCTCGATACCTGGCATGGCAACCTCACGAGTCGCTTGCGGAGTCGTTGGCCCACGCCAAGGCCTGCGAGGCCAAGTGGTCGCGCGGCTCGGAGTTCACATGGATGATCGAGGACCGTGAGGCGGGATTGGCCGTGGGATCGATCGCCGCTCACCGGTCCGGCTCCCGGATCGGCCTCGGCTATCTGCTCGCGCGCGACTCCTGGGGGCAGGGATACATGACGGAGGCGGTGACGGGCCTTACCGACTGGTTTCTCGCGTTGCCCGACGTCTTTCGGGTCTGGGCCGTTTGCGATATGGAGAACCCAGCCTCCGCGCGCGTTCTGGAGAAGTCCGGATTCGAGCTCGAAGGCACACTGCATCGGTGGGCCCACCATCCCAACATCAGCTCGGAGCCGCGAGACGTGCTGTGCTTCGCTCGTGTCCAGTGAAGAGCTCCAGACGGCGCACCGTCCTCTGGCTTGGTGGAGGTCTCCTTTTCGCCTACCTGGCCGTGGTCGGCTTCATGGCCGTCTCGGAGCCCCGGCTCGTCTACCCTGGCTCGGTGGGGCGGGGAGGAGCGCATGCGTTCCCCGAGGCCGGTTCCCTTGCGTGGGACACCCTACGAGTCGCCGCCCCGGACAGCGTTCCCGTGCTGCTTCTCCTGGCTCGGCTTCCGAACCCTGACAGCCACCCCTGGATCCTGTTCTTCCACGGGAACGGCGGGCTGCTCGGATCCGGGGGCTCCGTGGCGCGCTACAGGCTATTCCAGGAGGCGGGCTTCAACGTGGCTGCGGCAGAGTACAGAGGGTACGGCGCCTCGAGCGGCTTCGGGCCTCCCTCCGAAGCCGGCCTCTACGACGACGCAATGGGCGCATGGTCCTATCTGACACGGGATCTTCGCATCCCACGGGAGCGCATCGCCGTGTTCGGGTGGTCGTTGGGCTCCGGTCCGGCAACGTACGTGGCAGCCCATGGACATCCGGCCACGCTGCTAACGGAGGGGGCCTTCACCTCCCTTCCAGACGTGGCGGCCACAATGTATCCGTGGCTGCCCGTGCACCTCATCATGAGGAACCGCTTCGACAACCTGAGAAGGGTCGGTGACCTCCAGGTACCCTGGATCGTATTCCATGGAAGGCGCGATGGCGAAGTGCCTTTCTCGGAGGGGCAAGCGCTGGCGGCCGCCGATCCTTCGGCGCGACTGGTGCCGCTGGATGCCGGACACGAAGACGGAATCACGAAAGACACGGCCGTGGCTCTGGGAGCTCTGCGCAGCATAGCCCATCATCTCGTCCCGTTGGACTCCTCGGGTGAGAGGGCCGCGCTCAAGCCCAGATAGGGCTGAAGGCGACGCGCCGCGCTGCTCGGGTCCGGAACCTCGCCTTGCGGCTCGCGCTCCGGGGGGCATGGTGGTGCGCAGCGGAAACGCGAGGACGTTGGATGGTGCCGTCCCGGGAGCGCGGGGCACGTCGGGCTAGCCCGTCAGTCGCCGGTTGTTCGGCTTGCCCCTCACAACCGCCGGTGGGCATGTTGCTCCTGCGGGTCAGACCCGGAGGCGTGATGTGACCCTTCTGCAGCCCCGCACCGCCCGGGCGATGACGGTGTGTTTAGCCAAGTGCCTGCTGGCGGCCGGACCGGCCATGGCGTGCACGCTCGTTGTGGCTGTTCCCGCACACGCCCAGCAGAAGCCCGCCTTCGTTCCGGACCTGAGCCGCTGGGAAGGCCGACTCATCCACGAGGCCTGGACGACGAAGGACGGACTCCCCGTCAATTCCATCAATGCGCTGCTCCAGAGCCGGGATGGATATCTCTGGATCGGCACCTTCGACGGCCTGGTCCGCTTCGACGGTTCCCGGTTCACGGTCTTCAATTCCACGAAGTTCAAGGGCCTGCCCAGCAATCGGATCACCCGCCTCCTCGAAGACAGGGACGGGACGCTCTGGATCATCACGGACAGGGACCTGGTACGCTTCCGAAACGGCCGGTTCAGCCGAGTCGGGCCCGACCAGGGGCTGACCGGTAGCGTGAGGCGAGTGTACGAGGACCGCTCCGGCCGACTCTGGGTCTTCACGAGCCAGGGCCTCGGGTGGTTGAAGGATGGTCGCTTCGTCCTCGCCGTTCCCGATCCCCTCGGCAGTAGTCTCTCCATCATGATCCAGCGCCGCGACGGCAGCCTCTGGGTCACCAGTCGCGAGAACGACCTCTACCGCCTGACGGAGCACCCGGGCACCTCGACGGTGGACGCGGCTCGGGTCGCCGCTCTTGGTCCAGGCTCGGCCGGGGCACTCTTCGAGGATCCGGCGGGCCGACTGTGGGTCGGCACCACGAGGGCCATTTGGACAGACCGGCATGGCGGATTCGCGAGAGTCGCGTCCGACGCCCCTCTCCGCAACGTCCTCCGGTTCGTCTATTCGTCGGAGTGGAAAGCCGTTGTCGCCTACAGCGGATCGGGCGTCTTCCGGATGGAAGACGATCGTGCCGTCGCCATCGACCCGAGGAGCCGCCTCGCGCCTCTCGGGCGTCCGATCGCGGTGGACAGCGCCGGTGGCGTGTGGTATGCGACCGACTCCGAGCTCGGGCACGACGGCAAAACGGCCATGGCCCTGGGCCCCGATCGTGGTGACTATCGCACTGCGACCTCCATCGCGGCCATGCTGATCGATCGTGAAGGGAGCGTCTGGCTCGGCACGTCGTCTGCCGGCCTGCATCGCGTGAGACCTTCGCTGATCACCACCCTGAGCGAGCCCGAGGGCCTCAGCTTCGGCAACGTCTATCCGATCTATCAGGATTCGACCGGCGACGTCTGGGTGGGGACCTGGGGCAACGGTCTGAACCGAATCGACCGACACGGGGGCATCACAGCCTTTCTGCCGACGCAGGGCTACCCGGCAAGCATCCGGACCCTTCTTGCGGACCGCGCCGATCGACTGTGGGTCGGAGCCGTGGGAGGTGTCTTCAAGTGCTCCCTTCCGGGAATGCATTGCGTGCGCGACAAGTCGGTGCGGGAGCAGTTGGACACATACGCCTTCTTCAAAGACTCCAAGGGGCGGGTCTGGGGTGGGTCCCGCACCGGTCCCATGCGCCACGAGAAAGACCGCTGGGTCGACGTTCCGGGTTGGCCGCACGTCGGTGCGGTGCGGGCCCTTGCGGAGACGGAAGATGGTGCGATCTGGATGGGAACGAGCGGCGGTGGACTGGCGCGTTATCGGAACGGCACGTTCAGGAGGTTGACCGCCGCCGAGGACGGCCTGCCCCTCGATGCCGTGCGGGCCCTGTACGTCGATGCGGACGGGTGGCTCTGGATCGGGACGGAAGGGCGGGGGCTCGCGCGCCTCGACCCGCTCGCCTGGAGCGAAGGCAGCGGTCACAGCGACCGTCACATCGCTTCGATACGGGCCGCCGACGGTCTCTTCGACGAGACGATCCACCAGATCCTGGAGGACGACGCAGGGCGGCTGTGGATGAGCACGAACCGGGGGATCTTCTGGGTTGCCCGGGAGGATCTGAACGCCTTCGCCGAGGGGCGGGCCGACCATGTACGATCCACGGCGTACACGGTTGCCGACGGTCTCCGGACCAATGAGGCGAACGGTGGCGTGCAGCCGGCCGGGATGCGGGACCGCGATGGTCGGCTCTGGTTCCCGACACAGGACGGCGTAGCGATCATCGATCCCCATGATGTCCTCGCCGGCCGGCCTTCACCGCCGGTCGTGGTGGAACGCGTCGTCGCCGGCGACCGTGAGATCGTGCCGGGCGATACCGCCCTCGAGCTAGGGGTGGACCAGCGGGATCTCGAGGTCGACTACACCGCCGTCAGCTTCCTGGAACCCGCGAACACGCGGTTCCGCTACCGCCTCGACCCCTACGACACCCACTGGGTGGAAGCGGGCTCCCGGCGCTCCGCGTTCTACACCCGTGTGCCTCCGGGCCGGTACACGTTCCGGGTCATGGCCAGCGTCGATCCCGACGTGTGGACCGGTGCCGGAGCCTCGCTCGATCTCGTATTCGCGCACCGCTTCCGGGAAACGCGCACCGCCCTCGCACTGGCGATGCTCTCCCTCGGGCTTCTCGTGGCCGTCGGGTACCGATGGCGGGTCGGAAGCCTGCGGCGCCGCGAGCAGGAGCTCGCCCTTCTCGTCGAGACACGCACGGCCGATCTCAAGCGCCACGAAGAGCAGCTCCAGGAGCGGAACACCCAGCTGGCGAGTCAGACGCAGATGCTGGCGAAGCTGCACGAGGCCCGTTCGCGCCTCTTCGCCAACCTCAGCCACGAGCTCCGCACACCACTGACGCTCGTCCTGGGCCCGCTGCGCAGCATGCTGACGGGCCGATACGGTCCGCTGAACGAGTCCGTGCAGGACCAGCACTCCCTCATGCTGCGCAACGGAGAGCGCCTCCTCAGCCTGATCAACCAGATCCTCGACCTGTCGAGGCTCCAGGCCGGCGCTCTCTCCCTGAAGTTGCGGACCGCGGACCTCGTCGGATTCGCGAGGACGACCGCCGGGGCGTTTTCATCCTATGCCGAGCGGTACGGGATCGAGCTGCGCTTCGAAGGTCCGGTACGCGCGTTCCGCTGCACCTTCGATCCCGAGCAACTCGAGAAGGTGCTGCTGAACCTGCTCTCGAACGCGGTCAAGTTCACGGAGCCGGGGGGCGCCGTTGTGGTGGAAGTGCGCGCGCTGGGCGCGACCGCCGAGATCATGGTGCGGGACACGGGCCTCGGCATCGCGCCCGACGAGCTTCCGCGCGTCTTCGACCGCTTCTACCAGGCCGATTCATCGAGCACTCGTCGGTATCCGGGGACGGGAATCGGCCTCGCCCTCGCGAAGGAGCTCGTCGAGTTGCACGGCGGCGAGATCTTCGCCGAGAGCACCCTGGGCGAAGGAAGCACCTTCACGGTGCGGCTCCCGGTTTCGGGGCCGGAGGGCGCGGCCGCGAGCGCGGGCTTGCCGAGCGATCACGCGGTCACGAATCACGAGCATCGGGTCGTGGCGGCTCCACCGCTCGTCGAGAGGCCAGAGCAGGCGACGGCCGGCCCCTCGCCGGAGGGTGACGACGGAGGCGAGGATCGTACCACCGTGCTCGTGGTGGATGACAACGCCGACGTGCGCGCCTACATCCGATCGGTTCTCGATGACACGTATTCCGTGATCGAGGCCCGGGACGGAGAGGAGGGGCTGGAAGCCGCACGAGCCGCGCTTCCCGACCTGATCGTGGCCGACGTGATGATGCCGCAGCTGGACGGGCTGGCGCTCGGCCGGGCCCTCAAGGAGGACCCCATGACCGACGCCATCCCGGTGGTGCTGCTTACGGCCAGGGCGGCACCCGAGGACCACGTCGCGGGTTTGGAGCATGGCGCCGATTCCTACCTGGTCAAACCCTTCCACCCGGAGGTCCTCGAAGCCTGTGTCACCAACCTCCTCGAGCAGCGGCGCCGCCTGCGCGAACGCTTCCGACAGGGTGAGGCGACACCACCCGCGACCATGCCGGATCCCCACCCGCTGGACAGGAGGTTGAGGCCTCTGGTGGAAGCATGCCTCGCCGATCCGGACTTCGGTCCCGACGCGCTGGCCGACGCCGCGGACCTCTCCTACCATCAGCTCTATCGAGCGCTTCGCGACGAGCTCGGCGTGACCCCCAGCGGGTTCATTCGGAGAATCCGTGTCGAGTGCGCGGCCGAGCTCCTGCGGCAACGCGCGGGGAGCGTCACCGAGATCGCCTACTCAGTCGGGTTCGATTCGCTCTCGTATTTCCGGCGCTCGTTCCACGAGCGATTCGACGCATCGCCCACGCAATACCTGGCCGCGGAAGGACCGCCCGCCAGTTCTCGCTGAGCCCACTCCAAGACCCAACCGTTTGGTGGCACGCTGTATGTGATTGGGGTATAACGCTTTACGGCGTGTATGCAAAATAGCGTCCCCTCTCTGCGAACATTGTGGACGCGTTCTCCTCGTCGGCCCTCTATCCTCGGCGAGCCCAGGGCATCCCCGACGTCCTCAACGGACCGGATTCCCTCGAGGAAGGGAGGTTCGAGTCGCGCCCGGCGATCTGTCCGCCGGCCGGGACGCCGCCCTCCGGGATGACCGACCCTCTCAAGGAGGCGAGAAATGAGCCGCATCTGCGTTCCCACCACCCGTTCGCTGTCCCTCATGTTCTTCGTGGCCGTGCTCTCGTGCGGTTGCAGTAGCAAGAGCTCACCGACCGTGCCCGCAGGCATCACGGTGGGCGACCTGGTGGGCACTTGGAAGGCGTCCTCCGCCGTGCTCACCGACCAGGCGGATGCCTCACAGCAGTACCATATCGTCGCGGAGGGGGGTGAGCTCCGTACGATCGTTCTGAACGATCCAGCTAGATCGCGCACCTGGGTCCAATTGGACACCACGGTAGACATATTCGACCAGTGGGACTCGGGAGTGACGCTGAACGGGGACGAGTTGACGGTCACTCCCGTCGAGACGACTCGCCCGACTCGGCACTATACGGTCCAGCTGAGTGGAGACCAGCTCACGCTGACGAGCACCGATGCGACCTTCGACTTCACGCTCTCGGGTGGTACGGGAGTTCCGGCGAATGAGGTGGACGTCTTCGTGCGTCAGTAGGCTTTGGGGCTCCGGGGAAGGGGGCCCCGAAGCGGACGTGCTTCGGGGCCCGGGTGGTGGAGTTGAGCCCAGGCGTCCGCGACCACGCCAATCGATCGGCGCCGGCTCTCAGCTCTCCCCGTACATTTGCGCGGGGCCCAACTCTTCGGAGAACCTGGACCGAAGCGCGCCGCGGGTCTCATAGCAGAGGTGGCAGGCGTCTGCGTACGCGTCCGCAGTGGGGACGCCATGCCTCCGGGCCAGCTCCACGGGGCCACCGGCGAGCAGCGCTCCGGTGATAGGATGGGCGTCCGGATCCCACGCCTCACAGATCTCCCGAAGCGATGATCGGAACAGGTTCCCCATCACGATTCCCTGACAGACGTGCAGGTTGCCCAAGGGGTCGAGGTGGACTCGCCCCGGCTCGCGGAGGTCCTCGTACGGGCACTCCGTCATGTCCGAGGCGGGCCGCTTCGGCGCCGCCGGGGCGAGCTTAGCCGCCGCGCGGCCGCGATACATGATCCCGGACTCGCCGTCGGGGAGCTGACCGACTGCGCGCTCGGTCGTCTCCTCCCCCGCGATTGCGATCGCCCCGAAGGGTAGGTCGAGCTTGCGGGCGGCCTGCTCCACGCAACGCACACGACGGACCTGTTCGTCATCCCCGTGGTAGCGGTCGCAACTCACCGAGAGGTCGTCCACCAATCCTGCGAAGTCGCGCAACCACTCCTCCGCGTCCTCGGGGGTGGTGGCCCAGTAGGCGTTCGAGACGATCCCCACCTTGAAGCCCAATTCTGCGGCGCGTCGTACGCCAAAGCGCAGCAACGAGTGGTAGAGGAACGGCTCCCCACCTTCGAAGTAGATCCACTCGACAGTTGCGGCGTCACGGGCCTGGTGCAGGACGTCGTCGACCTGCGGCACGGTCAGGGTCCCCGTGCGGAAGGGACCCGACCACACGAAGCAGTGGTCGCACTCGAAATTGCACTCGTAGGTGAGCAGGATGTGAAGGCCGGTGAGCTTCATGGCCATCCTCCCTTTCCGCAGCCTGACCCAATGTCGCTCGGGTGTGAGGCTGGGGTCAAACCTCCAGACTCGGTCGCCCCAGATGTGCCAGGGTGCGGCAGCAGGAGTAAATACCTTGATGGTACGAGCGGGAGGCCGTGCCTTCCATCCAGGCATGGAACCCGACGTGATAATTCGGTGTGTCCGGTACGGTCCGGCGGACTCCACAGCAAGGACCAAGAGTATGGCTGGCTCGATCGACGATCCACGGGAGAAGCAGCAATACCACGGCACACGAGCCGTGCTGAAGCCGGGAGAGCTGATCGAGCCCGACCGGCCTTCGGACCCGGGTGAGTCGGACGGGGCGAGAACCTATGTCCATCTCACCCCCGATCTGGACGGAGCCATTTGGGACGCGGAGCTCGCGAGCGGCGAAGGTCCGGGGAGAGTCTACGTCGTGGAGCCGATGGGCGAGATCGATGAACGGCCGGATCTCGAAGACGGTCGGACGTCGGGCCACCCGTCGATGCGATGGCGGTCCCGCGAGCCGTTGCGCGTCGTGGAGGAGGTAACGCGATGGCCCCTCTATCATGGCACCAGGGCCGACCTCGAGCCGGGAGATCTGATCGAGCCGGGGCATAGGCCGAACTTCGGCAACAGGACGAGAACAACAACCTACGTCTACCTGGCGGGTACCTTGGACGCGGCCGCGTGGGGAGCGGAGCTGGCCGCTGGTGAAGGTCCCGGCAGAATCTATATCGTGGAGCCGACCGGCCCGATCGAGGATGACCCCAACCTGACGAACAAGAAGTTCCGGGGTAATCCGACGAAGTCGTTCCGCTCGCGCGACCCCCTGCGGGTTACGGGAGAGATCCCGGACTGGCAGGGGCACGCGCCCGAGACCCTCCAGACCATGAAGGAGAGCCTCGAGCGCCTCGAGCGACTCGGTGTCGAGCCCATCGACGACTGAAACCGCAGAATGGATTGCGACATTCGAACAGGACTTCGGCGGTGATGACGCGTGATCTTCTCGCTGAACATCGTTGACACGACTCCGTGGCCCAGCATACTTTGCGATACAAAGGCCACACACGGGAGGCTCCACGCCGATGTCCGATCGAGAGGTGGTCCGCGCTCCGGTGACGGAACGGGTGCATCGGTCCGTCCTTCGCCACACGCTCCTGGTCGCATCGGCGTTCCTGCTGGCCGTGCCGGCGGCGTATGTCACATCGACCAGGATGCACGTCACGTACACGGCTGAAGGCAAGCTGTGGGCCAAGAACGCCGATCGACAACTCTGGAGAGATGGGATCGTAGGGCCTCTGGGCCTGATGTGGCCGGAACGGCCGAATGTCTGGATCCGGCTCCTCCGCTCCCCCGCAGTGCTCGACCCAGCGGTTCTCGATGCACGGCTCACCGTCCGGTCCCCTGTCAATGACGCCGTTGTGAGACCACGGGATGCGGCTTTTGTCTTGTCGCATAGCCTCATGGTCGAGCCGGGGGATGACGGCCACGTCATTCGGGTGGCACTGGAGGGCACCGACCCTAGAGAGACCGCAGGGGTGGTGAACGCCGTGATGGAGCATGGCGTCGCCGTCGCGGGCAAGCTGCAGCTGGCACGGCTCAAGGAGCAGCTCCGCATCCTGGAGGAACAGCTCGAGCGGAGCAAGCTCGAGCTTCAACAGGCCGAGCGCGATCTGGAGGCGTTCCGGGTCGGGACGACCAACGCATCCTCGCATCGGGTGTCGCGGCCCGATGAGGGGCAGATCACGGAGGCGCGACTGAGGAGGCAAGTGCAGGTGGTCGAGAGCGTTTACAGTGATCTCGGAAGGAGAGTGGAGAGCGTCAAGCTCGCTGCGGCGTCGTCCGCGCCGGAGCTTCGCATCCTGGACCGGGCATCGGTCCCCGACCGCCCGAGCCGAAGCGAGCGGCTTCCCACCGCTGCGCTCATCCTGCTCGCATGCCTCGCCCTGGTCGCGGGCGTTGGAGCCCGAGGCCTCCTGCACGTCGCAAGGGACGCTCGCCCGTATTCCTAGGTCCCGCGGCTCCGCAGCCCAACCTCCCGTTGTATGTCGATGGCCCGCAAGAAGGTCGAGTCGTGCGAGACGACCAGGAGGGCGCCGTCGTATTCCCGAAGGACGCCTTCCACCGCGCGGATGCTCGCCAGGTCGAGGTGGTTGGTCGGCTCGTCGAGAAGGAGGAGCTGCGGCGGCCGGCTCGCTCCGACGGTACAGGCGAGCGCCGCCCGGATGCGCTCTCCGCCACTGAGGGAGTCGACCCGCGCCAGGGCCGAGTCACCTCCGAACAGGTAGCGGGCCAGGGCGTAGCGTGATGCCGTGAGGTCGAGGTCCGGATTCGCCTCGCGAAAACATTCCAGCACGGTCGCATCGTCGTCGAGCAACGCGGCGCGCTGATCCAGGTACGCCACGGCCTCCGGCCCGACGCCGAGCTCGACCGAGCCCGCGTCCGGCGCGATCTTTCCCATGGCGAGCCGCAACAGAGTGGTCTTGCCCGAGCCGTTGGGACCGGTCACCGCCACCCGCTCGGGGCCCCGCAGGATGAGGCTCAGTTCGTCGAGAGCCGGCCGCGCAGCGCCCGGATAGGTGTAGCGTACGCTCCGCATCACGAGTACCAGGCGCTTCGCGTGCAGACCCGAGGGGGCGAGGTTCGTGGCGAGCGGGTCTCGCTCATCCACTTTCTCCCGTACGTCCGCGACGCGCTCCTGCGCTTCCGCGACGCGCTCCTCCCCCACGTCGTGCAGGCGCCCCGTAGTCGCGTCGGCACGGTCTCGGCGTGCCCCCAGCAGCACTTTGGGGACACCTCCGGTGAGTCGGTCCCGGTGGCCCCGGGCGCTTCGTCGCTCTTGCCGCTCTCGCGTCGCCTGCGCAGCCCGCTTGGTACGGCGGAGCTCCTTCCGCGCGTGGGCGAGCTCGCGAGCCGCGGCCTCCCGTTCGGCTTCGCGCTGAGCCTCGTACGCCGCGTAGTCTCCCCCGTACACCCTGAGGCCGTGGGAGGAGAGCTCGAGGATCCGATCCATGAGCGAGAGGAGGTCGCGGTCGTGCGAGATCACGAGCAGCGCACCGTTCCACGCCTTCGCCCACTCGTACAGGGCTTCGCGGCTGTCGCGGTCGAGGTCGTTGGTCGGCTCGTCAAGGATCGCCACGTCGGGCGCATCGAGAGCGACGCCGGCCAACGCCACCCGCGTCGCCTCGCCACCGCTCAATGACACGAGAGACCGCTCGAGGGGCAGGTGATCGAGGCCGAGGCGGGCGAGCTCGGCCTGCGCGCGCTCACGCACGTCCCACCGGGTTCCCACGAGCTCGAAGTCGTGGGGGTCGGTACTCCCGTGCTCGATGCGACGAAGCGATTCGATCGACGGCGAGACTCCGAGCGCGTCCGCAACGGTCGGGTCCTCCGCGGCATCCGTGCCGAAACCGGAGACGGTGGGGATTTGAGGGAGGTAGGAGACCCGGCCGCCTCGGACCACATGACCGTGGGTGGGATCGATCTCGCCCGCGAGGATCCGTACCAGGGTGCTCTTGCCGACCCCGTTGTCTCCCACGAGTCCCGTCCGGCCGGGGTGCAGCCCGAAGCTCAGGCCGGTGAAGAGCACACGGCCCTGCGGCAGCGCGTAGCCGAGGTCGTGCGCCGTCAGCAGTGCATCCGAGTCGGGAGGCGGCATGCCCGGAGTCTACACGAGGACGCGCACATGTGAAGGGTCGAGACCGGCTCGGGATGGAACATCCGATGTCCGAAGCGGCGTAGACACGCAACCTATGCGGAGCCGCTCGCCTTGCCGGCCGTGCTCCGGGCATGCATCGTTGAGCGCAGTCGACACGCAAGTGCCGGGAAGAGTCCCGCCGAGCGGGGGCAGGCGATGCGAATCTCCTTGCTCGGGGCGTTGCTCTACGATCCGGATGCCGGCACCTATCGACGCATCGGCCTGAGCGTCGCGGGTGACGAGACCGTCGTGAACGAATCCGAGTCCGCCCGCCGACTCGTCTCGTGGCTCGTGGATGTCGCCGGTCGCATCGCCGCCCGATGACGGAGGAGCCCGGAAATGCCTCGCCAGAGCGTGGACCAGAAGGTGAAATGGTGAAACCCGACGCAGCGGAGGAGAGGGCACAACAGGCGGCCGAGCGCTGGCTCGCGGGCATCGACGCGGGGGACCCGGGCACTACCTGGGCGGACGCGTCTTCCACGTTTCGCGCCGCGGTGACGGAGACTGCGTGGGCCGAGTCCCTCGGCCGGGTCCAGAGGTCATTGGGGCGACCCGTATCGAGGTCCCTGGCGACGGCGGAGTACAAGAGCGAGCTGCCGGGGGCGCCGGACGGGCACTACGTCGTGTTGACCTACGACACCCGCTTCGAACACAAGGCGAACGGGACCGAGACCGTTGTGCCGGAATTGGACGACGACGGGCAGTGGCACGTGTCCGGCTATTTCGTGAAGTAGCCCTTCGGGGTGGCTGGAAACAGCCCCTGGATCTCGAGTGCATCCCCGACCGAGCCGGGCGTCTGGGCCTGCGCCGAAGGTGCGCCCATGGCCACGAGAGCGGTCGTCCACGCGGTCCGCAGCGTTTCGTCGTCATCGTCTTCGTCCCATCCCCTCAGGTGATCTCCGATTCTCCACGAACGGTCCGTCTGAACCGGCCGATCGTTGTCGTCGTACGCAATCTCCTGGAGGGAACTGTGGACGACTCGGTTTCGTAGAGACGATCTCAGTACTGGACCGACCGGATGGCACGGAGCGGAGTACGACGAGGAGGGGGGCACCGCGGCGCGGGTTGCCGCGCCTTGCAGCGTGCGTGCCGGCCGAGCATGGTGTTGCGCAGGGGACTCGAGGACGTCGGAGCGCGGG
>CAZVYM010000101.1:0-8762 GCA_964630935.1 uncultured Gemmatimonadaceae bacterium
ATCGGCCGGCTCGCGACGCCGGACGAGCAGGCGGCCGTCGCGACGTTTCTGGTGTCGGAGCCGGCCGGCTACATCACGGGCGTGTCGTTGGTGGTGGACGGAGGAGCGGTTCGGGCGCTTTAGGCGGGGCTCGGGGGCAGGTGGTGCCCCTGCGCGAGCTGGGCTCACTCCGACCCGTCGTCCGGGGCCCTGCTGCTCCACGCGTTCACCCAATACTCGCGCAGGGGCGCCGCCTGCCCCCGAGCCTCCGGCCGTACGGACGCTGGGGGGGGCTGGGGGACCCTGTCAGGCCTTCAGCTGCCGGGTGCCGGGATGATCTCGGCGTGGATCAGGTGGTCGAGGCGGGGGAACTCGCGGTCGAGGTAGGCGTTTCCTCCTTCGACGATCTTTCCTTGGCGGCGCTGGCGCACGCCGCTGCCCGAACGCTCTCCGTATCCCGAGTAAAGGCTGTCGAGCACGTTCATGCCCTGGATCACCTGACCGAAGACGGCGAACGGGTTGGTGTCGTTGCGGGTGTTGTCGGCCAGATTGACGTAGATCTGGGTGTTGGAGGTGCCCGGGACGGTGTCCCGCGCGAACGCGAACGTGCCGCGGACGTTGCTGCCGTACTTCGGGTCGTCGGGGAACTGTGCGTGCAGCCAGGCCTCGTTGACCGCCGGATCGCCGCTGAGGCCCCACTGCACGATGTAGTGGGGCAGCACGCGGTGGAAGCGCACGTTCTCGAAGTAGCCCAGGCGGATCAGGTTGTAGAAGCGGTCGGATCCGTTGGGCGCGTGGGCACGCACGCACTTCACGACGAAGTCGCCCTTGGTCGTCTCGAAGCGAGCGTACCAGACGGGGGGTGACGGGCGGCTCCACTCCGGGTTGGACGGATCGAGCAGGAGCGCCCTGGAAGCTCCCGGAGAGCTCCGCCTGGATGCCGCCTCCCTCGCGATCCGCTCGTAGACGGCGTGCGCTTGCTCGATCGCGGCGTGGAAGCGCTCCTTCTCGTCCGGCGTCCGCCACGCCGCGTTCTGCACGCGCTGCCAGGTGGCGTCCACGGCCTGGGCGAGGAAGCGGGCGTCTTCGGCGGAGCGCCACGGCGTGCCGCCCCTCACGACGTAGACCGGGCTCGTCTGCGCGAAGGCGTAGCTGTCGGAGACGTAGCGCGACGACGGACCGTTCACGCGGGCGGCGATCCAGCCTCCCTGCGGAACCGGAACGTCACCGTCGAAGACGATGTGGAGCGAATCGCTCGCCGCCACGCTCTTCACGTCGGCTCCGTTCACCACGATGACCAGGCTGTCCATCGGGGCGATGGACGTGGCTTCGGCACGCACGTGGATCGTGCGGGGGGCGTCGGCGGCCAGGTCGATCCGGTCACCCGGCTCGTGACCGTCCACGTCGAGGAAGAGCAGCGGCCCGGTCGAGGAGAAGGTATGTCCCTTCCGGATCCCGTCGAGCCAGCTCTGCTCCGAGAGCGGGCCCTGCACGTGCACGTAGGTCCGGTCGGCGCCCGGAGGCGGATCACGCCAGACGTCCGAGAAGTTGTCGGTTCCGCCCGTCGCGGGCAGGTGGAAGCCCACGTTGAGCAGCCGGTAGTAGACCTGCGTGGAGCGGATCTCGTCCGAGTAGAGCGACGTCACGTCGTAGTAGTCACCGAGACCGAGCGCGGCGTCCACGGGGATGAGCAGCGACCCCGTGCCTCCGGGCGTGTCCACGGGCCCGAGGTACGGATGGGGGAAGCCGGCGATCCCGCCCTGCTCGCGCGCACCCTGGAGGTAGGGCGTATCGAGCGTGGGCTGGGCGTAGGGCGTGTTCCGCGAGCCCGCCGTCAGGGGCAGGATGAAGTGCTGGATGCCCAGGATGCTGATGTGGCCGAGCGAGCCCCTGAACTCCTGCCCGTATTGCAGGATGTAGTCGGGTGTGGAGAGCGGGCTGGGCTTTCCGGTCAGGTCGCCCCAGCGCCCCATGAGGCGGGTGCCGTCCATGTGGATCAACGCGTTCGTCACGTGGAGGTCGGCGGCGACCAGCTCGCGGTAGAACCACTCGTGGGAGAGGCCGAAGCGTCCCTGGTGCAGGTCGTGGATGTGGGTGTCACCCGAGTACCAGCCGCGCGCGGGCAGATCCATCAGGCGATCGAGGTGGATCTCGGCGGTTGTCGTCTGCCCCGCCCGGACGTCCACGTCCACGGTGTGGGGTCGATATTCCCATCCGCGCATCGCCTCGATCGAGGCCCGGCCGACCGGCAGCTCGACCTCGTCCTCTCCCATCGTCTGGAAGTAGTGCGTCTCGGTGATCGAGATGACGCGGTGGAATCCACCGTCCGGAGCGTACGAGCGACCGTCGCTGGCCAGAAGCTGGATGCGCGCGGGCATGACGTCACCGTTCGGTCCGGTCACCCGGATGCGCACCCGTCCGGTCCGCGTCCGGGCGCGCCGGCCGGTGATGGGAAGCTCCGTCCACGAAGGGAACGGGCCGCCTCCCATGCCTGCCACGTAGAGCTTCATCGGCCCGCTGCGGCTCGAGACGAAGGCGAATCGCGTGCCGTCGGGGCTCGGCGCGGGCGAGAGCTCCCGGTGATCGGGGTCGTAGTCGTTGGTGATGACGACCTCGTTCCCGCCGTCGGCCGGAACGAGGGCCACGTCGTACGAGCCCTGCATCTGGTCGGTGATGTAGAGGAACGCCTTGCCGTCGGGGGTCCAGGCGGGCTTCATGCGGTACTCGGACTCCTCGTAATGGACCAGACGCGGCGTTCCGTCCGGCAGGTCCTTCACCCAGATGCCGCCCGAGCCGTTCCGCCCGCGCACGGGCGCGACGTAGGCGAGCTGCTTCCCGTCCGGGGAAACGGCCGGCTGGGTCCCGCCCACGACGAGCGTGTCGCTGCCGGTCGTGAGGTCGTGCCGGTAGATGTTGAAGCCACGTCCGCGATCGCTCGTGAAGTAGAGGCTCTTGCCGTCCTTGCTCCACTCGGGCTCGATATCGATCGATGCGTCGGTGGTCACGCGCTCGACCCCGCCTCCGTCCGCGCTCACGACGCCGATGTCGAGGTTGGCGTCTCCCCGGTCCATCGACAGGGCGATGCGGGTCCCGTCCGGGCTCCATGCCGGCTCGAAATGGTAGGCGGGCCCCTGGGTGAGGGCGATCGCCTCGCCTCCCTGGGCGGGCACCTTCCAGATGTCGCCCCGCATCGAGAAAGCGATCCACCGGCCGTCGGGGCTCCACGCCGGATCCATGGGACCGGTGGTGACGGGGGGCAGGAGGTGGCGCTCGACCCGGTCGGACTGCCCGTAGCGATTGGGGTCGGCCATGAGCAGAGACGTCGACACGGCCAGCAGCGCGAGGGCGAGAGCGATCTTCCAGCGAGAGGGCTTCATGGGTCGGTCCGGTTGCGACGGCAGCGAAACGCCTTCCGAACGGGCGTGAAAACGAGGGGGCAAACTACCCCGACCGCCGCGGTCCAGAAAGGTCGGCCGTAGGCTCGCACCGGACGATGGCCGCGGTGGCGCCGCGGTCCTCGCGGCTGCCGTTTCGCCGCCGTCCGACCACGTCCGTGGCCGTCGGCCGGCCGACGGCCGGCCACGCCGGTCCCCCTCGTCCGGCCGACGTCTGGCCAAACCTGCGCGTGGGTCCCATCCTACCGGTCCCGGCGGTGGTGACGCCGCCGGACCGACCACCCACAAGGAGCCGAGAGATGGCGCGCCCGAGCACGTTCCGCCGATTCCTGCTGCTGCCCGTGGTTCTCATGTTCGCGCTACCATCGGCCGCTCGAGCGCAGGGCACGCGAGCCGACTACGAACGCTCCGACAGCCTCGCGGCTCGACTCTCGGGCCTCGTGGTGAACGAGGCCGAGGCACCCAGCTGGATCGGGTCCAGCGACACCTTCTGGTATCGGAAATCGGTCCAGGGAGGGGACCGGTTCGTGCTGGTGGACGCGACCACGGGGGCCAAGAGCGAGCCCTTCGACCACGACCGGCTGGCCTCCGCGCTCACCACCGCACGCGGCGAGCAGGTGAGCGCCGTGACGCTCCCGTTCCGCTCGTTCCGCTACGCCGAGGAGGAGCGCGCCATCGAGTTCACCCTGGCCGACTCGACCTGGCGGTGCGGCCTGGCCGACTACCGCTGCGAGAATCGAGGGGCCGTGCAGCGGCCAGAGCGCCCGGAGCAGCCCTTCCCGTGGTCGGCGGGGCCCGGCCAGCTCTGGCGCTTCAAGGACAACACGCCGATCAAGTCGCCGGACGGGAAGTGGGAGGCGTTCATCCAGAACTTCAACGTGGCGGTCCGCGACGTCGCTTCCGGGGACACGACCATGCTCAGCTGGGACGGGTCCGAGGGGAACATGTACACGCACGCGTCCCTCGTCTGGTCTCCCGATTCGAGAAGGCTCGCCGTCTACCGCGTGATCCCGGGCTACCAGCGCGAGGTCCACTACGTTCTCAGCTCGCCCGAGGACCAGCTCCAGCCCAAGACCGCCTCGCTCCTGTACGCGAAGCCGGGTGACGTGCTCGATCGGCAGGTGCCGGTGGTGTTCGACGTCACGGCCGCCCGCCAGGTGAACGTCGACGAGTCGCTCTTCCCGAACGAATACGACGTGTCCGAGCTGGTTTGGAGGAAAGACGGTCGCCACCTGACCTTCGAGTACAATCAGCGTGGCCATCAGGTCTACCGGATCATCGAGATCGACGCCGAGACGGGCGCGACCCGCTCGGTCGTCAGCGAGGAGCCGAAGACGTTCTTCTTCTACTCCGGGAAGAAATTCCGGTACGACATCGACGACGGGCGCGAGATCATCTGGATGTCGGAGCGGGACGGGTGGAACCACCTGTACCTCTACGACGGCGCGACCGGGAAGGTGAAGAACCAGATCACGAAGGGGGAGTGGGTCGTGCGCGGGGTGGACAGCGTGGACGTCGCGAAGCGCCAGATCTGGTTCCGGGCCAGCGGGATGAACCCGGACCAGGACCCGTACTTCATCCATTACTACCGGGTCGACTTCGACGGCACCGGGCTCACGGCCTACACCAGCGCGAACGGCATGCACTCGGTGAGCTTCTCTCCCGACCACGTCTACTACGTGGACCGGTGGTCCCGGGTCGACCTGCCTCCCGTGATGCAGCTCCGTCGCACGAGCGACCGCTCCGTGATCGCGGACCTCGAGCACGCCGACGCGTCGGCGCTGCTCGCGACCGGATGGTCCTACCCCGAGGTCATCCACGCGAAGGGCCGGGACGGGAAGACCGACATCTGGGGGATCCTCATCAAGCCGACGGACTTCGACCCGTCCAGGAAGTACCCGGTCATCGAGAACATCTACGCGGGTCCGCACGGCTCGTTCGTGCCCAAGACCTTCAGCACCCAGCTCCGTGACGAGCAGCTCGCGGAGCTCGGCTTCATCGTGGCCCACATCGACGGAATGGGAACGTCCAACCGCTCCAAGGCGTTTCAGGACGTAGCGTGGAAGAACCTGAAAGACGGGGGCTTCCCCGACCGTATCCTCTGGCACCAGGCGGTCGCCGCGAAGTACCCGTGGTACGACATCAGCCGCGTGGGGATCTTCGGCACCTCGGCGGGCGGCCAGAACTCCATGGCCGCCATGCTCTTCCATCCGGAGTTCTACAAGGTCGCGGTGTCTTCGGCGGGCTGCCACGACAACCGCATGGACAAGATCTGGTGGAACGAGCTCTGGATGGGCTGGCCCATCGGGCCGCAGTACTCGGCCTCGTCGAATGTCGACAACGCCTGGAGGCTCCAGGGCAAGCTGCTTCTGACCGTCGGGGAATACGACACGAACGTCGATCCGTCGTCGACGATCCAGGTGGTGAACGCATTGATCAAGGCCAACAAGGATTTCGACTTCCTGTACGTCCCCGGGGCCGACCACGGCAACGGGGGACGGTACGGGGTGCACAAGCGCAACGACTTCTTCGTGGAAAACCTGCTGGGCGTGAGGCCTCCGGACTGGAACCACACGTCCACGACCGAGGAGGGATCGGAATGAGGCTCGCACGCACCACGTCCGCGGCTCTGCTCGTGGGCGCCCTCGTGCTCACGACCTACGGTGAGACGGCCGCGCAGGGCAGGCGCGGCCGGATGCAGGGCGACACGACACCGACGCTCGGGCTCGACCAGGGGTTCGTCAGCTTCGATACGCCCGCGCTCGAGCTGAAGCTCGTCAAGGCCTCGCAGACCGCGGCGGGACTCCAGCCCAAAGGGGCCGACGGGTTCGACTTCACGCCCTCCGACTGGCTCGAGCGGCGCGCGGCGAACGGGTACCACCACCTCGGCGACCTCGATCTGCGCCTGAGGGTCGGGAGCTCGGGGGAGTGGAAGGAGTACGCGACCGACGCCGAACGCAAGCCGGTGCGGGCGCTCGACGCCGAAGCTCCGGTGCTCGCCGCGGCCGACCTGGCGCCCACCCTCCCGGCGGACATCCCGTTGGACGTGCGCCGCTCCTGGGAGGTCCACGACGGGCACCTGGTGCTGCGCTTCGAGCTGAAGAACACGGGTGATCAGCCGGTTCAGATCGGCGCGCTCGGCATCCCGATGATCTTCGACAACATCCTCTCGGGCCGATCTCTCGACGAGGCCCACCACGTCGCGTCGTTCTACGATCCGTACATCGGCGAGGACGCGGGCTATCTGCAGGTCACGCGGCTCAGCGGCCACGGACCGGCGCTCGTCGTCGTGCCGTACGGCAAGACGCCCTTCGAGGCGTACAATCCGCTCCTGAACGACCGGACGCGGCGCAGCAACACGTTCGAGGGCTTCTACGAGTGGATGGTGCACAGCCAGGCGTACGCCGAGAACGAGTGGAAGGACGCGGCCCGTCCGTGGAATCCGCCGACGTCGGAGACCCTGGCCCCCGGCGAGAGCCGCTCGTATGGCGTGGAGTTCCTCGTCTCGCCCGAGATCCGTGACATCGAGAAGACGCTCATGGCGGCGAAGCGCCCGGTCGCCGTCGGCGTGCCGGGCTACATCGTGCCGACCGACCTGGACGTGAAGCTCTTCCTGAAGAGCCCGAGCAAGGTCCAGTCCATGCAGGTGGATCCGGCGGGCGCGCTGACGGTCACGCCCGCGGGCACCACGCCCGGCGGTTGGCCCGCCTACGACGTGAGAGGCCATCAATGGGGCCGGGCTCGCCTGACCGTCACCTACGCCGACGGCATGCGGCAGGCGATCCAGTACAAGGTCATCAAGTCCGAGTCGCAGGTGGTCGCCGACCTCGGCCATTTCCTCCTGACCAAGCAGTGGTACGTGAACCCGAAGGACCCCTTCCATCGCAGTCCCTCGGTCATCAGCTACGACTACGAGGCCGGCCGGCAGGTGACCCAGGACAACCGCGCCTGGATCGCCGGACTCAGCGACGAGGGGGGAGCGGGATCATGGCTCGCCGCCATCATGAAGCAGCTCGTGGAGCCGGACTCCGCACAGGTGGCCCAGCTGCAGCAGTTCGTGGACGGGGTGCTGTGGGGCGGGCTCCAGTACGACCGGGGCGATGAGGAGTACGGGGTGCGCAAGAGCATGTTCTACTACGCGCCGGACTCTATGCCGCCGGGCACGTACAGCGACAGCATCGGCTACGGAGGCTGGTCGAGCTGGAACAAGAAGGAGGCGATGTCCACGAACCGGTCCTACAACTACCTGCACGTGGCCGCTGCCTACTGGGTGCTCTATCGGTTGGCGCGCGACCATCAGGGAATCGTCACGGACCATCCGTGGGAGTGGTTCCTCGACCGCGCCTACCGGACCGGACTGGCGATGGAGAAGTTCGCGCCGCACTACGCCCAGTTCGGACAGATGGAGGGTACGGTCTACGTCCTGATCCTCGAGGATCTGAAGCGCGAGGGGTGGACCGAACAGGCGGCCGAGTACGAGGCCGTCATGCGCAAGCGGGCCGAGGTGTGGCGCTCGCTCGCGTATCCGTTCGGGAGCGAGATGCCGTGGGATTCCACGGGCCAGGAGGAGGTCTACGCCTGGTGCAGGTACTTCGGCTTCGACGCCAAGGCCGAGGTGACGCTGAACGCGATCCTCGGCTACATGCCCACCGTACCCAATTGGGGCTACAACGGCAGCGCGCGCCGCTACTGGGATTTCCAGTACGCCGGCAAGCTCCGCCGGATCGAGCGTCAGCTCCACCACTACGGATCGGGGCTGAACGCGATCCCCGTGCTCTCGGAGTACCGGAGGCACCCCGACGACCTGTACCTGCTCAGGGTGGGCTACGGCGGCCTCATGGGCTCGATCGCCAACGTCACCGAGGACGGCTTCGGTCCGAGCGCCTTCCACTCCTTCCCGTCGACGATGCGGATCGACGGCCTCTCGGGTGATTACGGCCCGAACTTCTTCGGCCACGCGATCAATACGGGCACCTACGTGGTGCACGATCCCGATCTCGGCTGGCTGGCGTTCGGAGGGAACCTGACGACGAACGGATCGACGGTGAGCGTGAAGCCGCTCGACTCGGCGCGCAGGCGCCTCTACGTGGCGTCGCTGGGTCTGTGGGTGACGCTCGACGCGGGCACGATCCAGGGCGTGGAGATCCGGGACGGAACGGTTCGGCTGACGCTGTCGCCCGCCGATCGGCATACGGCCCGGGCGATCCTGCGGGTCTCGCAGCCGGCGCAGGTCCAGGGAGTCGGGACCATCGGTCCGGCCGGAAGCTACTCCAGGGTCCGTGGCGCGTACGCCGTGCCGCTCGGCTCGGGCACGACGGAGGTGGTGCTCAGATCCAACGGGTGAACATGCGGGAGGCACGGGAGGGATCGGTTGCCTCCCGTGCCGGC
>CAZVYM010000101.1:8862-15030 GCA_964630935.1 uncultured Gemmatimonadaceae bacterium
CAGAGCACGTACGGAGCGCCTGGTCGGTACACGATCCCGCAATCGTGGACCTGCTCTTCGAGGCCTCCCGAATCGGCTCCCTCGAAGTAGCCCCATTTCGCCGCCACCGTGACGTCCTCTGGTAGGTAGTGTCGTATTCCGGCCTCGAAGTGATCCTCGGAGAGAACTCCCAGGGCGTATTCGGAGAGCGGACGACCGACGAATGTCGCGTTGTAGAGTGCGCGGAAGAGGAGGCTGTAGGTTACCGGGTCGACCATCGCCTGGCCGTCCACGACGGACTGGTTGGCGCCGATGGTGTGCATGAGCGCATCGACGTCCGCCTCGCTCGTACCCGCCATGAGGAGGTCCTTCGCGTAGTTGTCCGAGTACGCGATCATTCTGAACAGCAGATCCTCGGTCGTGTAGGTTTGCCCCTGCTCCATCCGCATCTCGTCCGGGGCGCCCGCCATGCTGTCCTCGTCCTTCATGGCATCCGCGCCTGGGAACGTGAACGATCGATGGAGCGTGGAGGGGTCGCGCTCGGCCCGGGCCAGGACGTACAACATGATCGGGACCTTCGAGAGGCTGGCCGGAACGTACTTCTCGTTCTCGTCGATTCCGATCCACGGGCCGTTGTTCAGGTCACGGGCGAAGACGGAGACCCGAAGCGTCTTGTCCGTGTCCTCTTTGCGTTGGACGTACCGGAGGATGGCGCTTCGGGCGGCGACGAGCCTCGAGTCGCCGTCGGCCTCACCGCGGCACTCGAGATAGGGGCTCGTCAGGCGGCCGAGAGAGACGGAGTCGCGTTGCATCAGGGGCGTGTGGATCCTGGCGACCCCGGCGTGCAGCCCGAGGCCGGCCACGAAGCCCGTGAGGACCCATGCGCCGGACCATCCCCACCGCCCGACCCGACTTCCGGCATCCGTGCGCATATCGACTCCGAATACGCGTCCGAGCTTCCCCCGGTGGCCATCTCCGGATCGTTGAACAAGACAACTGGACGAGCCCGAGTGTTAGCCGCGCGGGTCGGCGCGAGTCCGTCCCGGATCCCGGGAGCCTTGGCGGTGGCCGACGGGAGGTTTCCGGCCGTACCTTGCCCGGCGTAGATCCACGACCGCCATCCACGAACGAGCGGGAGCGAGCGCACATGCGAGCGAGGTCCGGGATCGGAGTGCTTCGAGGCACATCGGCTGGGATCCGACGGGTGTTCTCCGCCCGGGCGGGGGCCGAGGGGCTCGGATGGGCCGGGACCGTCGCGGCGGGGGTCGGGGGAACGGCCGGGGCGGCCTGGAGGCTCGCGGCGGTCGCGGCCACGGCGACGGTCGTTGCGGCCTCCCTGCTCGCGGCGCCGGCGTCGCCGTCGGCCGCCCAGTCTTCCCGCCCCGACGGCATCTACGCGCACATCTACACGGCGAAGGGGGAGATCGTGGCCCGGCTGCGGCCCGATCTCGTGCCGATGGCCGTCGCCAACTTCGTCGGCCTGGCCGAGGGGACGATCCGGAACGCCGCGTTCGATCTCGGGCGGCCGTACTTCGACGGCGTCGCCTGGCCCCGCGTGGCGCCCGGGCACGTGATCCAGTCGGGCCCGCCCGCCTCGGACCGGGCGCGCGGGCCGGGCTATGAGTTTCCGAACGAGATCAGCGCCAAGCTCTCCCACGACCACGCGGGCGCGCTCAACTACGCAAACGGGGGTCCGAACACGAACGCGGCCACCTGGTGCATCACGCTGGGAGACCGCTCCTACCTCGACGGTGACTACATCGTCTTCGGCGATGTCGTCTCGGGGATGCCCGTCGTGTTCAGCATCCTTCAGGGCGACGTGATGGACAGCGTGCGCATCGAGCGGGTGGGGGCCGAGTGGCAGAGCTACCATCCGGACACCGAGTCCTTCCAGGCCATGCGCACGGCCGCCCTCGAGCGGGTGGAGGAGCAGGAGGCGAAGAAGGACGCGGCCGAGAAGGCGTGGATCGCCGCGCACGATCCGGACGTCACCGGACCGGCCGGCGGCGTACGCACCAAGGTGCTGGCACCGGCGACCTCGACGCGCGCTCCAGGTGCCGCGCTCCACGTGCGCTATCGAGGCACGAGCGTGCGCTACGTCGGGAGTTGGCTCGACTACGACGGGCCCGACCTCGAGGTACGGACCTTCGGGAGCGACGAGGCCGGCGTGCCCGGCCTCCATGTCCCGCCGCAGCTCTTCGACTACATCCCCGGCCGGACGAGGATCAACCCCGGCCTCGACAGCGTGCTGGCCCACATGGGCCCGGGGGAGCGCATCGTGGCCGTCGTGCCGGGCGAGCTGGGGTACGGGACCGGTGGGGCGTACCCGCCCCAGATTCCCGGCCATCCCCGTTTCGTGATCTCTCCCAACACGCTCCTGGTCTACGAGGTCGAAGCGCTCACGGACGACGGGATGCCGGCGGCCGCCCAGCCGGGGGTGGAGCCGGCGCCGCCCGGCTTCGACCCGGCGTACACGAAATACGTGGATGCCGAGGGGATCCCGATCCTGGCCACGGGCCAGGCGTCGGACAGCGCGCTCCTGAAGGTTCGCGAGATCGTGAACGAGATGCTCGCCAAGCGTCCGGACGCGCGTGCCGAGATGGTCGAGCAGGGCTTCCGGATGGTGGTGATGGCGCCCTCGGAGCAGACCACCGACGTGCCCGAGGAGAGCCTGTGGACCGTGCCGGCCAGGGACGACTGGCGCCTGACCGCGGGAGAGCGTGCCCGCTACGACGAGCCCGGCGGAATGGGCTCCCTGACGGCGAAGCAGTACTGGGACCGGCGCGCGCGCGGCATGGACGACAACCCCACCACGTGCGCCCAGGAGAACGTGCTCGGCTACCCCGACGTGCGCTACTACGGGGAGAACATCTGCGTGCACGAGTTCGTGCACGCGATCATGGAGTACGGCCTCCAGTTCTCCGATCCGGAGCTCTACGGCGACATCGAGAAGGCATACGAGGCCGCCATGGCGAAGGGGCTCTGGAAGGGGCAGTACGCGAGCACGAACCACAAGGAGTACTTCGCGGAAGCGGCGCAGACCTGGTTCTGGTCGAACATCGAGTTCTACGACGGGAACCGGCGCGTTCAGTCACCCGACGACCTGAAGGCGTACGACCCGCGTGTCTACGAGCTCCTGGGCCGCGTGTTCGGGACGCACCACCTGAAGGGTGACGTCTTCTACGGGCGGAATCTCAGGCCGGCGCGTCGGCCGGGAAGTGGGTCGGGGTCGTAGGCCGCTCGTGCGTTCCTTCAGCGCGCCCGGGGCGCCACCCGCACGGTCGCCACGGCCTTCCGGTCCCCGAGGGTGGCCAGGATCGTGTAGAGGCCGGCCATCTTCGGCGCGAACGCACCGCCGTCGTCGATCGATGCTCCCTCCGGTGAGAGCGACCACTCGGCCATCAGGCCCGTGATCGGGCGTCCTTTCGCGTCCCGCACGTCCAAGGCCACGTGCACGGTGTCGCCCACCCGCGTGACCGCGTACGGAGGCTTCAGCGTGAACGAGCCGAGGTCCGCGTCGAGGACTTCGATGGTGGTCTCTGCGATCATGTCTCCGGAGACGGCGACGATCCCCACCCGGCCGGGACGCACTCCCGTGATGCGTCCGTCCGCGGCCAGGCTCACGTAGCTGGAGGCCCGGGCCCGCCAGGCGATCGGAGCGTCCGCACGTACCGACCCGTCCGCGTTCACGACCCGGGCGCGCAACCGGATCCTCTGTCCGATCAGGAGCTTCTTCGGCGCGCGAACCAGCTCGACGTGGGCGGAGTCGGCCGGGGTGGCGGGGTGGACCCCGGGGAGCCGCGACAGGGTGGCGACGCCCGTCCTCACCGAGCTCGGTACGGCATGGCCCGTCGCGCCCGTGAGGGGCGGTCGACACGGGCTCGCGGCCGCAGCGAGCAGCGTGCACACGAGGAGCGAGAAGCCCATGGTTCCTCCGGTGTCGGTCGTGCCTCGAAGTCTCTTGCGGCGCCCAAGATAGGCGCCGAGGCTGCGGCGGGAAAAGGCGGGGCGTGTCCACCTCCGGAAGGGAGGGTCCCATGAGCGAGCGGATGAATCGTCGAGAGTTCCTCGGCACGATGGCGGCGGGGGCGGCGCTCGGACCGGGGGCGTTGGGCATGATCGGGGCGGACGGCACCGCCGGTGCGCCCGCCGGATCCGCGACGAAGGGGGCCGGACGGGTCGTGCTGGAGCCGTTCGACTATCGCGGCGTCCGATTGGGGGACGGCCGGTGGGCCCGCCAGTGGCGCATGGCCCGCGACTACTATTTCGACGTCTCCAACGACGACATCCTCTACGGGTACCGGAGGGCGGCGGGTCTCGCCGCGCCGGGCCATCCGCTGGGTGGGTGGTGCTCCCGGGACTCCTCGACGGTCTTTGGCCAGTGGCTCCAGGCCATGGCTCGCGCCTCCCACGCGACGGACGACGACCGGTACGCGGGCCACGACCACGAGCAGGAAGAGGCGTCGCAGACCGACAACTTCCGGCCCTTCTACTCCTTCGTCGAGATGGAGCGGTATCGGATGTACACCCATCCGGAGCTGCGCAGCGACCTCTGGTGAGGGGGTGGGCTCCGGGGGATGACCTCCCGGAGTCCGTCTGCCCTGGCCGGGCAGGCTCGATCCCGTCCTCGGGCGGGCCCGGCCCACGCCGGCGCCGGCACGACCCACGCCCGGGCCGATCCCCGCTCGGGTCCGTGCGCCGCCGCTCTACTTCTCGATCGCGTACACCCCCACGTGCTCCACGTCCAGGGAGTCCATCCAGACGCCCAGGAGCTTCGTGGAGCCCACATCGAGAACGCGGAAGAGCCGATCGGAAGGAACGGCCACGTCGCCCAGGAGCCTCCCGTCCGGAGAGAACACGGTCCACCGTGCGGGAGCCAGCGTCCGGACCGGTGCTTCGGCCACCCACAGATCCCCGTCCTCGTCGACCATGACGGCCGAATAGGCGGCCTTCTTCTCGGGCTTGGGAAGGCCATTGAACCAGTCCATGGCCTGCTTGCGAGCGTTCTCGTCCGGTGGCATGCGTGCGAGACGCGCGTCCACGAAGGCTTTCATGTCGGCATCGGTGACGCTCAGGTCGATGCCCGGGACCCGGATGATCTCGAGGAGGTCACCATCGAGAGAGAGAAGCTCGAGCGACATGTCTTCCGAGGTGCCGACGACGAGGCTCGTGTCGCGCAGCGCGAAGCATGCCTGGTGCTGGAGTGGCGGCGGGCCGATCCCGCGGTCGCCCCGGAACCACTCCATGCCGGGAAAGACACCGATCGTGTTGAGCGGCGCGCCTCCGTCGGGCCCGAACCGGAGCACCGGGTCCTGCTCGCGCTGGATTTCACCTTGCTGCATCGGCTCCGTGAGGAGCCCCGAGCTCCCTCCACTCGTCACGACGACCGAGCCGTCCGGAGAAGCGAAGGCCTTGTTCATCCCGTACATCGCCCTGGGTGGAGGCTCCAGGTCGGCGGAACGAACGAAGGCACCCTCCATCGAGAACACGGAGATCCGTGCGCTGCTCCGGTCGAACACGAGGAGGGAGTCCTGACCCAGCAGCTTCACCGAGACCGCGCTCGAGAATTCGCCCGGTCCGTCGCCCTGTCTGCCCGCCGTCCAGAGGAAGGTCCCTTCCGGCGAGAAGCGCCGTAGTGTGCTCGAGCCGTCGAGCACCGCGAACCCGCCGTCGGGCGTCAGCGCTCCGTCCCACACGCGGTTGAACTGGTAACGCTCGTCTCCCTCGACGACACCGACCTGGACCAGCGGCTCCTCGGAGACCTTCCATCCCTCGCCCTCCCGCCACTGCGGCGAGGTGCTTTCGGCGATGCGAACGCCTGCGCTGTCGATGACCGTGAAGCCGTCCGCTCCGGGCGACGAGGGACGGCACGACGCAAGAAGGAGCACGAAGCCGATGGCAGCGATCGAAGCACGCATCAACGCGCCTCCGTGTTGGGTCGGAGGGCAGCGGCCGACAGATGAGAGGAGCGGGGCGGTTAGGCTGCCTCATGAGTATCTCCGAGCACGCCGCCGCACAAGGCGCCAGGACGGTGAGGCGAAGCGCACCGGCACGAGTCGCCGGGACGCCGTCGGGAAGCGCCCTCGCACGAGTCGCCCGGAGAGCGGGCTCCGGACCGCCGCACGGTGTCGGGGCGATCAAGGACGGGATCGTCTACGACGCCAAGCAGCTTCTCGCCGACGTGAAGGC
>CAZVYM010000102.1:0-14868 GCA_964630935.1 uncultured Gemmatimonadaceae bacterium
CCGGTCTTCTGGTTGAACGGACGGACCTCCGTACCGGGGTCCTGAGCGGTGAGCGTCGCGGCCAATCCGAGCGTCGCCGCGACGGCAAGGCAGAAGCTTCGCATCGGGATTCCTTCGTGGGAGGGTGACCCATTTTTGGGTGGCGGGAAGACCAAAAACATGGGGTGTGGGCCGGGCCCGTCGCAAGGCGGAAGTGGAGGGCGATGGATCGCGCAGTATGGGCGCAGCTACCGGATCACGCCGGCATGTCCTCCGGGTGAAGGACGAGCGTGACCTCGGCCAGCTCCACCTTCGGCTCGCCCTGCACCTTGTACGTGGACGCCAGCGTGCCTGCGAGATTCCCGGCTCGCCAGCGCCGAAGCGAGTCCTCCCAGTCCCAGACGTAGACGCCCCCGACCTCTCCGGTCCCGGCGGACCGTGCCAGCACGCTTCGACGGCTCCCCGTGCGTGCGCCTCGCCCTTGGCGGGCTTTGGTCCAGTCAGCGCATCAGCTTCCGCGTGAAATAGGTGTACTGCAGCGCGTCGGTGTGCGCCGACTCCTTCAGGTTGGCGCCCGAGCCGTGGCCCCCTTCGGTCACCTCGTAGAAGAGGTACGGATCGCCGTACAGCGCCATCTTCGCGGCGAACTTGCGGGCGTGCTGCGGACCCACGCGGTCGTCCTTGGTCGTGGTCCAGATCAGCGGCTCGGGGTACTTCACGCCTCGCTTCAGGTTCTGGTACGGAGAGATCGACGCCAAGAAGGCGCGCTCGTCCGGGTTGGAGACGCTCCCGTACTCGCCGACCCACGAGGCTCCTGCATCGATCTGCTCGTAGCGCAACATGTCGAGCAGGGGCACCGCGATGTCGACTGCTTCGAAGAGGTCGGGATTCTGGGTCATCTCGACGCCCATGAGCAGCCCGCCGTTCGAGCCGCCCATGATGCCGAGCCGACGGGTGCTGGTGATCCCGCGCGTGATCAGATCATGCGCGACGGCGGCGAAGTCGTCGTAGATGACCTGCCGGTGCGTCTTGAGCCCCGCTTCGTGCCACGCGGGCCCGAACTCGCCGCCCCCCCGGATGTTGGCCAGCACGAACACGCCGCCCTTCTCCAGCCACAGCTTCCCCCTGATCCCGCTGTAGCTCGGCGTCTCGGAGATCTCGAAACCACCGTACGCGTTGAGGATCGTCGGGTTCGAGCCGTCCATCTTCATGTCCCGGGGATGCACGACGAAGTACGGGATCTCGGTTCCGTCCGTCGACGTCGCCTCGAGCTGCTCCACGGTGTCCTTCGTGGCATCGAACTGGGCCGAAAGCGACTTGATCCGCGTGACCTGCTCCTTCTGCGCGTCGGCGAGCCACACGCTGTTGGGCGTGAGGAAGCCGCTGACGCCCACGAACGCTTCGCTCCCCCGGTCGTTTCCACTCATCACCCTGGTGGACAGGTTGTCGGGCAACGACAGCCGCCGGGGCGTCCAACTGCCGTCCGCCTCGCGCGCGAACGTGAACACCCGGCCGCGCACGTTCTGGTAGATGCTCGCGAGCACGCGGTCGCGTGTGGTCGACACCCCGTCCACGGACTCCCGCGGACCGGGCGCGAAGACGACCACCGGATCGAGCCGGTCCGGATGCGCCGCGGCACCTGCCGCGTCGAACGAGGCCAGCGCGCCGGCTTCGATGGTCGAGGCTCCTGCCTGCCACGGCTCGGAGAGCTGAACGAGAATCTGCCCGTCCACCATTCCGGTGAAGCCCGACTTGAGCGGGAGCGCGAGCTTCTCGACCCCCGACGGCGTGACCAGGTACTTCTCCGATTCGAAGGTGGTGAGAGGGCGGTCGATGACGATGGCACGATGACCGGTGCCGTCCGTCAGGGTGGCAGGTGAGACACCGTATCCGCCGTCCTTCGGATCGCCGCGGAAGATCTCCACCGCGCTCTCGAGCGGCTGCCCACGCAGGAGGCGCTTCACGATGAACGGATAGCCCGAGGGAGTCAGGTCGCCCGTCGCCCATTCGCGCGACACCAGCACGGTGTCCTCGCCCTGCCAGGTCACCCGCTGCTTTCCGCGCGGCAGGTCGAATCCGCCCTTCACGAACGAGCGCGCCTGCACGTCGAACTCCCGATAGGTGACCGCGTCCTCACCGCCGTCGGAGAGCGCGATCAGGCAGCGGCGCTCTGCGGGCGCCGCGCAGTCCGCGCCCTTCCACACCCAGTTCGCGTTCTCGGCCCGCGCCAGCGAGTCGAGGTCCAACACGGTCGTCCACCGAGGAGACGGCGTCCGGTAGCTGGCGAGGGTCGTGCGGCGCCAGATGCCGCGAACGTGCGTGCTGTCCTGCCAGAAGTTGTACAGCTCACCTCCCAGGAAGGAGGCGTACGCGATCCGGTCGTGCGACTGAGCGACCGCCAGCGCCTCCTCGTGGAGCGCAGGGTAGGCGGGATCGTTCTCCAGGACGGCGGCCGTCCTGGCATTCTGGCTGTCGACCCAGGCCATGGCCCGCGCACCGTGCTGCGCCTCCAGCCATAGGAACGGATCGGTCGTAGCGTCCGTCGCCGACGTGGACGGCTTCTGGGTGCAGCCTTGCGTCAGGACGGAGGTCAGTAAGCACGTGAGTAGGATCGCGGGTCGCATGGTCTTCTCCGAAGTGGGTTCTCGCTGATACTACCGCACGTCGGAGCCCTCGCAAGAAGACCACCCGCGCTGGAAGAGCGCGCCGCCTCCGGGGGGGCAACCGCATGGTCCCTCGTGGCCGGCCGAATGTGGCGAATGGCCGGGCGAGCTCAGGCTCGCTCCAGATCCTTCCTGTACACACGATAGGTCTTGTAGACGCTGGCCCCCGTCTTCTCGAGGGCCCGCCTCATCTCCCAGTTGTCCTCGAGGATCCATGATGCCTCGCCGGTCGTGTGCCCCAGCTCCCGGGCGGCCTGGAACGTCGTCATGTACAAGACGGCATCGATTCCCAGTCTCCGGAATCTGGGATCCAGACCGAGCGCGAAAACGCGCGCGCGGTCGATGCGCCGGGCGTGCCACAGGAGCTTCAGGAGCCCGAGCGGAAACAGCCGCCCGTTCGCAGGGCCCAGCGCCTGGTTGAAGTCCGGGAGCGTGAGGGAGAACCCGGCCGGCTCACCGTGGACGAAGGCGAGAAGGGCGTACCGTTCTTCGACGATCGGTTTGAGCTCCTCGGCGAGGTGGACGATCTCCTCCTCCGTCAGCGGGACGAACCCCCAGTTCCGTGACCAGGCGCTGTTGTAGACCCTCTGGACGATGGCCACCTCCTCGGGAAGTCGGCCCAGGTCGATGGATCGGATACTCAGTCCGTCGATTCCTGACCGGAGGCGCGCCACGGCCCGGGACAGTCTCTCGGGAGGCCGGTTGGAGGAGAGCCGGTAGGCGAGCAGGTCCTTGGTCTTCCGGTACCCGGCCTCCTCCACGAGGCGGGCGTAATAGGGCCGGCCGTGCGCCATGAGGACGAAAGGCGGGGTCTCGAACCCGTCGAGCAGGATGCCGGGCGAGTGGGATTCGTCATTGGTGGAGAAGTTCATGGGCCCGACGATGGCCGCGGCCCCCCGGGCGGCGACCCACGCCTCGGCGGCGGACAGAAGGCCGGCGGCGGCAGGAGGATCGTCGAAAGCCTCGAAGAAGCCGAAGAACCCGACGGCCTCCCCTTGGTACTCGTTGTGGCGTCGGTTCAGAATGGCTGCGACGCGACCCACGGGGTCGGGCCCGCGCCAGGCCAGGAAGTACTCGACGTCGGCGTGCAGATGGAAGGGATGACGCTTCCGGTCCAGGAGCTTGGTCTGAGCCCCGATGAGGGGAGGCACCCAGGCCGGATCCCCGGCGTACACCTTCCACGGGAGCCGAACGAAGCGGCGCAGATCCGCCTTGCCGCGAACCGGCTCGATCCGGAGCCCGCGCTCCGCTCTCATCCCAGCCATCCCCTGTCCCGGTACCATTCGGCCGTCTCCCTCAGACCCCGCTCCAGCGGAACGAGGGCCTCGAAGCCCAGCGCCCTCCGGGCTTCCTCCGTCTCGCAGAGCCAGGCCGGCGCCAAGAGCTCCCGGGCCTTGTCCGCATCGAAGATGGGGGGCCTGGCGAACAAGGACCCCAGGGCACCGTTGACTGAACCCGCCATTCGCACCAGACCCCGGGGGATGGGGATGTAGTGTCCCCTCCGCTCCACGGCGTCCCCGACGAAACCCAGGATCTGCCCCCAGGAGTAGGCCTCGGAGTCCGCCACATGAAAGAGCCCGGCGACGTCGTCCTTCAGCCCGCCGGCGAGGATGGCTCGTACCAGATCCGACACGTGGATCATCTGGAGGCGGCGGACGGGCCCCGTGGGGACGGGCAGGATGCCCCGTCGAGCGAGGCGAAAGAAGATCAGGAGGTCACGATCACGGGGGCCGTACACGGCAGGAGGGCGGAGGATGACGGTCCTCAAGTCGCTGGCCGCATTCGCGCAGGCCTCCTCGCCGGCCAGCTTGCTGCGGCCGTACGCCGTGAGGGGTCGGGGCGGGCTCTGGGGCGTGACGGGTCTCCCGTCGGGTGCCGGGCCGACGGCCGCCAGCGAGCTCACGTAGATGAAGTGGTGGACGTGTCCTTCTGCGCTCGCCGCTTCCAGGAGAAGGCGGGTTCCTCTCGCGTTGACCGCCATGAACTCGGATTCGCTGCCGGCCCGGGTGAGGGCGCCCAGGTGGAGGATCAGGTCCACTCCGGCCACGGCCTCCCGAAGGCTGGAAGGGTCGGTCAGGCTCCCACGGGTCTGCTCGAGCGGGAATCGATCGAGGAACCGGACGTCACTCGTGGGTCGGACCAGGACCCGGACGCTCAGGCCGCGGGACGCCAGGTCGACCCCACCGTGCAGGGCCTCGACCAGGTGGGATCCCACGAATCCCGTGGCTCCGGTGATCAAGACGCGCATGGTCTCCTCCGCGACATCGTCGCTCCCACTCGCTCGAGGAGAAGAGAGAGCCGCTTCCGCCCGGCCAGCTAGTCCGCCACAGGCCGTCGAGCCCGCTCGTCCACCTCCAGCCGGAAGACGTCGGGCCGGGCATAATGGCCGGTGACGTCGAAGTCGAACTTGGCCCGGGCGATGGCCGACAGGTCGAGGTCTGCCGCCACGATGCCCTCATCGTCCCAGAGAGGGCCGGCCAGGCACTCTCCCAGGGGCCCGTAGACGGCGGTCCCCCCGCGGCACAATGTCTCCGGCCACGCCTCGAGCTCGCCGGCGATCTCCAGGTCGGCGGGATACATGTCCCGGGTGACGTACTGGTTGCACCCCAACACGAAGCAGCGTCCCTCCAGGGCGATATGCTGGAGGGTGGACTGCCACCGGCCGCGGGCGTCGGCGGTGGGCGCCAGATAGATCTCCACGCCCTTGCCATACATGGCCATGCGCGCGAGGGGCATGTAGTTCTCCCAGCAGATGAGACCGCCTACGCGGCCCAGGGGCGTGTCCACGACGGTGAGCGTGCTGCCGTCTCCCTCGCCCCAGATGAGGCGCTCGGCGGCGGTGGGCTTGAGCTTCCGGTGCTTGCCCAGCAGCTCGCCGTCGGGGCCGAAGTAGAGGAGCGTGCAAAAGAGCGTGCCCCGACTGTACGTGGAGTCGCGCTCGATGACCCCTACGCACAGGTGCACCCCCGCCTCCCGGGCCGCCTCTCCCAGGCGGGCGGTTTCGGGGCCCGGTACGTCCACGGCGCCCCTCCAGTAGCGCTCCCAGGTTCGCCGCCCCGCATCGGAACGCCCACCCACGGCGGTACCGAAGGCCAGCCCCCACGGGTATCCACCCACGTAGGCCTCCGGGAAGAGCACCAGGCGAGCCGCCTGCGTCGCCGCTTCGGCGGTCTTGGCGCACACCTTCTCTACGGCGGCGGGGGTGTCGAAGAACATGGGTGAAGCTTGCACCGCCGCGACACGGACAGTGTCCGCTTCCATGAGCTACCCTCCTGAATCGATCGGCTCGTTGTTGGCCTGGCCAGCACTCCGGCGTCCTGGCGCTCGGTGCGCGGGGTCGTCGTCGGCACCGTTCCACCGACGGACAGGATCGGGACCCTTGTGGAGTGGAGGGGGGATGGTAGACGGCACGGGAAGGAGGGGCAAGCACGGAGGGGCGAGCACGGAGGGGTGTTCGGGGGACGGCGCCGAGGGTGCGCGCGAGAAAGCCCTCGCGGCTCAGAACTCCCTCAACCTCCCGTCGTCGATGCGGCTGAGGAAGTCCCGGAGGCGAGACCATATGTCACCGATCTCGCCCTCCGTCAGGCCGATCTGGACTCCGTCGTCCTTGACCCGTACGCCCGAGTGGGGCTTCCAGTCCGTCGTGGGCGCGACCCGGACGAGCGAATCTCCACGCAGCTCGAACTGGGCCAGCACGCTCAGGGCGTTCCGAAGGTCGTCCCTCGTGAGCGCTCGCAGCCGATCCACGGTGTGATGCGGGAAACGGTCGACCTGCAGGCGGCTCCAGCGGTCGCCCCGGTCGCTCTTCGGGCTTCGGAACGCGACCCCGTTGTCCACCGCGAAGACCCGCGGGTTCTTCGGGTCCTTCGACACAAGGAGGTTCCCTTTGTTCTGGTCCTTGTGTGCGATCAGATAGGTGAGGATGTTCACGTCTCCCCAGTGGCGAGCGTACACCGAGTCCGACTCGAACCGTGCCTTGTCGAACACGTCGTCGGCCGTGACGTCGTAGAGCCAGTACTGCAGGACGACCAGCACCGACCGTCCCTCGTCGAACGTCGGCTTGGTGTCCTTCCTCACGGTGCGGTACCACGTCAGCGGGAACATTCTCGGAACCGTGGGCGGCACCACGTAGTCGGCCGGATCCAGGAAGAGCTTCTGTAACGCGTAGGCAGCGATTTCGTACCGGGGATTGTCGTTGAACTCCTGACCTCCCCGTGGAGCTTCTGCCCACTTCACCAGCACCGCGGTCCCGCCGGGGTAGAAGAGCGGGACGAGCTGTGTGCGATCCTCGGCGAAGCGCGTGCCGACGAGGGTGTCCGGCAGCGTGAAGGAGCCTTCGGCCAGGAGGCGCTCCACCGAGTCCACCGGAAGCGTGATGTTCGTATCCTGGGCCGCCGTTCGGACGGGAACGGTGGAGACGAGCAGTAGTGCCGCGACGAGCGTGCGCGAGCCCACCTTCCTTGTCGGGCTCCTCCGCTCGCTTGGTGCGTGTGAGGCGTTCACGAATTCATGCGTACGCTCTGGAGCATCCCAGAGGTCCGCCGGCCGGGCTCAGCGTGATGTCGTGGTCCGAGGTCTCCGGAGGGCCCGTCCTTGGCATCGCGGACTCATCGTGCCCCTCGTGCGCACCTGGATCGCACCGCGACGCAGCAGGGTAGCAGTCCAACCGCAACGGTAGCCCGAAAGGGACCTGCCGCCAACTTCCCGACTCCGCAAGGGAGTTTATACGCAATGACGCTGCGAAAGCACGCGTGGACGCCGCGGCATCTGGCGCGGCTCACCTCGCTTCTGACCTTCGTCATCGCCGCGCAGATGGTGTGGCCCACCGCGGCGGCCACCCAGGAGACGCGCGCTTCACAGACGCGCGTGGCCTGGCCGCGGCGGGTGCTCCTGACCAACGACGACGGGATCGACAGTCCCGCGTTGCGAGCCCTGGCACGAGCGCTGGCGGACGCAGGCATCAGGACCTACGTGGCCGCGCCGAGGAGCGATCGAAGTGGCACCGGCAGCCTCATGTCGTCGCTGCAGACGGATGCGTTCCTTGTCGAGCCGAAGAGCCTGGGGCCCGGAATCCAGGCGTGGGCGGTGAGCGGATATCCTGCCGACTGCGTGCTCTTCGCGCTGCGTGGCCCGATGGCAGACGCCCCGCCCGACGTCGTCGTCTCGGGTCCGAACATCGGCGCGAACGTCGGGGAAGCTTGGTTCATCTCGGGCACGATCGGGGCGGCTCGAGCCGCCGCGTTCTTCGGCGTGCCGGCGGTCGCGATCTCCGGGGCGAACGTGCGTGATTCCTTGTCGGTCCACGACATCGCGAGCTGGCTCGTGCAGTTCGTGCGGAGTGAGCCGGTCCGTCGACTTCGGCCCCCGGAGTACCTGAACGTCAATGTGCCGATGAACCCACGGGGCGTGCAGGGCGCGACGGTGACGGAGCGGGCGCGAGTGCTGAATCTGACGGTGCGCCGCGACACGTCGTCCTCCGCGGGGGGAGGGCCACAACGATGGCGACTCGGTGGGTCCATGGGCCTGGCGGCGGCTCCACCGGGAACCGATGCTTTCGCGTTCATGCACGACAGCATCTCGATCGAGCCGTTGCGGGTGGGAGAGCAGGACTCCGTCATGGCCGAGTGGCTGGCCAAGCACCTCGACCTCGTGCCCCCTTGGCCCGCGGCCGACACCGCCGGGAAGGGAGGCGAGGTCCCTCGATCACACTGAGGGTCCGTTCTGGCCACCCTCGCCGCCGACGTGCCGCCATGACGATTATTGTGGGTTGATTGTTGATCAGTCATGTAACATGAAGCTGGCGTGAGCCGACCGACCGTGTTCATCGTTGATGAGCGCGTCGAGTGCGCGCTGCAGCCCCCCCCAGGTGCCTCTTGGTGTGCCTTCGTGACAACTAGGAGGGACCATGAAGCGTTACGTGTTGACTATTGCCGCTCTGGCGCTGGCAGCCGGAGCCGGTGCGATGGCGCATCCCGTGCAGGCGCAGGCGTCCGGGTCCCATGGATCAGGCGCTGCGTCCAAGTGGGCCGGGACCACTCAAAGTGGAACGTCGTCGGACCTCTCCGGAACGCCAAGTACGGTCCTCGATTTCGAGGACCTCGCGGCGTCCGGTTCGGACTACACCTACGTCGGCTCGTACTCCCTGGACGGCTTCACTCTGACGAGTCCGTCCTGTGTGGCGAGTGCGTCCTGCACCGACGACGAGGCATTCGCCGCGCCCCAACCCGACAACGCCCTCTATGAAGGCTCCACGGCCCTCCTGAACAACATGGCGGACGGGGTGAACCTGCTGACGAGGGAGGACGGGGCGACGTTCACGGTCGTCTCCATCGATATCGCCGAGTTCCAGCCGACCAACCTGACGCCCAGACAGGTGTCGTTCACCGGAACCAAGGCGGACGGGACGAAGGTCACGCAGACCTTCACGACGGACGGCCTCGCCGGCTTCGAGACGTTCACTCTCCAGGGGTTCAACGACCTGGTCTCGATGTCCTGGGTGCAGGCGTACCCCTACCACCAGTTCGACAACATCGCCCTCGACCCGGTCGCCGTCGGCCCCCAGACCAAGACCCTGACCAAGAGTGACTGTTGGAACGGCGGCTGGCAGCAGCTCGGCTTCCGCAACCAGGGCCAGTGCATTCGCTTCGTGGAGACGGGCAAGGGCGGTCAGTAGGCCACGACGCTCCACGCGCCGGACGCATGCCGATCCGGCCGCGAAGCAGCCCGGGAATGCCGGGGTCGCCGATCTCCACACGGGGACCTCGGCGCCCCGGCTTCCGCACGGCGCCGGCCACCTCGATCGGCCGGAATGAAGAGCGGACCCTCCCGGACGCTCCTCTCCCCTATCGTCCTCCCCCGGACCTGTAGTACTGGTTTGGCGCACCGGGCGTGGGCACGCCATTGGCGACCTGCGCTCCGCTCTCGTGCGCCCGGGTCAACGAGGAGGTCAGGGTGATGCCGGTTCCGGAGACCTGCGCACCTGCCTCGTGGGCACGCGTGAGCGGTTCTGAAACCGTGATCGTGGCGCCGGCAGGGCCTCCACGGCCCCCGAAGCCCCTGCGTCCGAAGTCGACGGAGGCGATGACCGCCTTCTCGGCGTTCGCTCCGCTGCCGACGGTGATGGTCTGACCCTCGCCGAAACCGAAGGGAGCGGCGACCGGGATGACGGTCGCGCCGACCGCGGTGGCGCTGTCCACCGTGGTTGCGCCCGCCGTGCCGACCGTCGCGATGACCGCGGTCTCCCGGCTCGCACCCGCATCGATCACGATCTTCTGACCGGCGGCGAAGCCGCCCACGCTGGCGACCTTGATGTTGTTCGTGCCGACGTCCGAAGCGGCCGCCAGGGCAGTGGCGGACTGAACCAGGAAGTCGGTGCAGTTGCTGTCCGTGTCGCGACCGTCCGGGAACCGGCCCGCGCTCAAGTCGGGGCTGCCGGCGGCCGAATTGCCCTGCCCGAAGAAGAAGCGGAAGCGGCCCCTGCCTTCACTGGGCACCGCTACGCTGCAGCCACCCTCTCCCGCTCCGGACGTGCCCTGGTAACCCTCGGCGGCCCACGGGTCCACGAGGCCGCCGTAGTTCTGGCTGTCGACGACCCGGCCGGCCACGTCACGGAGCACCATGGCGCCGGCCCCGGGGTCGAGCGCGGGGCCTCCGAACCATTGATCGGGCGCCGGAACGCCCTGGTAGCCCGCGGTCGTGACCTTCTCGTCCCGCAGGACCGCGTCGATCGCGTGATCTCCGTTCAGGGGCCGGTCGAGCGTGATGCCCGTGCCGAGCGGCAGCACGGGCTCGTTGCTCGAGTGGGCAAAGCCCGTCGCGGGCTCGAAGCTGATCCCCGTTCCTCTGACGCTGAACGGGATGTTGGCCGCATGAGAGAACCTCAGCGGTGCGGCCAGGTCGAGACCCGATCCGTGCAACACCGCCTCCTCGCGCTCGGAATGGACCCTGGCGAAGGCCGGCGTGAAGTCCACGCCGGTTCCGTCCGGACCCGAGGCGCCGATGGAGGTGACGGTGACGGTCTCCTGGTTCGCGGGAGTGCCGACGGTCATCTGTCCGCCGACCTCGGAAGCGGTCACGTCCCCACGTGTGCGCAAGACGACGTGGGTCGCGCCGGCCCTGGCGTCCGCCGAGAGGATCCCGCGGGCCGCCGCCGTGCCGACGTGCGTGACCGTGACGGTATCGATGCCATGGCCGACGCTGGCGATGTCCAACCTGATCTCGTCCCCGACCGAGATGTTCTCGACGGAGGTCACCTCGATGTTCGTATCGCCGGCCTTCGCGTCCGCCGCGAGCCAGGCCTGCGTGCCGGGCTTGCCGACCGCGGTGACCGTGACCACCTCGTACTTCTCCACGGCATTCGCGGCGGTCGGGTAGGTGGCGCCGTAGCCGATGCCCATCTTCTGGCCGACCTCGAAGCCGTCCACGCTCGCGACGGGCACGTTGGTCGAGCCCGCGGGAATCGTGATGACGGGTCCGTCGGGTAGTGGCTGCCAAAGCGTCGTGGTGCCGCCTGAGGTGCCTCGGCGGCCTCCGCGGAACGGCGACTCGGGCGCTCCGGGTCCCACGGCCGTCCCGACGCGGGCGATCCTGCGCGTTTCCATACCGGAGCCGGAGCCGATGGCGATGACATCTCCGACCGACATGCCGGTCGTGCTCCTGACATAGACAGTGGCATCACCCGCGTGCGCGGGGACCGCGAGCCCGGAGTTCGAGAGGCCGAGCAGGTAGAAGCCGCGAGCGGCCAGCGTCGTCCCGGCCGGGATCTCCACCGACGAGAAGATGGCCTGCTGGATCGGGTGCTCGGTCAGGGTCCATCTGGAGATGTCCACGGCCTTCTCGCCGGCGTTGTAGAGCTCGATGAACGCGTTGGTCGAATTGTCCGTGGAGCCCGCGCTGATGCGGAGCTCGTTGATCTTGACCGGGCTCACGTTCCGCACTTTCTCGGTCATGGTCGCGGATCGCGTGCGGCCGCTGCTCGAGCTCGTCCACGAGACGTTCCCGACCAGGTCCCCGTTGAAGGCGGCCGGGCCTGAGGTGACCTCGAAGGTCGCGCTCACGCTGGCACCCGGGGCTACCGGGTTCACGAACCTCTTCGACGTGCCGGTCGAGCCCGAGACCACCGAGGCCCACCCCGACGGCACGGACAGGCTCAATGTGACGCCGGTTGCGAGCGCTCCCGTCGTGTTGGTGAACGTCACGGTGGTGCTCTGCGAGGACCCCGGTGAGAACGTCTGGAGGCCCGGCGGGGTCGCGGTCGCAGACGCCGGCTCCACACGCAGCGGCGCCACATCGTAGCGAGCCGCCACGACGTTGGCCTGAATCCGTTGGTTGGTCTCCTGGGACGGGAAGGTACCCGCGGCCGTCATCGCGCCCTCGTAGAAGGTGCCCTGCGAACCGTTGCTGTTGTCGCCACCATTCCCGAGGAGGATCGCCCCCTGCTTTCGCATCGGGTCGTAGGTATGGTCGACGCGCCCTCCGTCGAACATGACCGACAGGGCGCCCTCTCGCGCATCGCCGCCCATGGATCTCCAGTGGTGCGGCTCGCCGTCGGCCATGGCGGTCACGAAGTGCCAGGTGATGTTCGGTAGGTCGCAGAGCTTGGATCCATCGGAATTGACGCAGCCCACCAGGTTGTTCTCCTGGTCCGTCATGATCCACGGGCCCGGGGGGTTGCCGTGATACCAACCGGTGGAGTTGCCGAAGTACGTGGTCTCCATCGTGCCGTTGCCGTCGTCTCGGCTGTCGGTCTCGGCATTGCCGTAGTCGAAGCAGCAGCCCGAGTTGTAGTGATGGCCGCTGATGACCCAGTACTGCCCCTCCGCCTGGTCGTCGACCGCGGTGCCCTTCGCGTCGTTCCAGCGAAGGCCCATACCCGGCTCGATGAAGACGCCGTAGACCTTGTGGCCCATGAGGGTGACCGGCGCCATGTCGGCGATGGGGAGGTTGTTGAATCCACCCATGGCCGGGCCGCTGAATCCGCCACGGGGTGCCTGCACGAGGTCGTTGCCGTGGCCGGACTGGTCGTAGATGGTGGTGACCCAACAGTACGTGTCGGCGCAAAACGCGTCCTGCGCGGCCGCGTCGGCGTATCCGCCCGCATCCGGGGCCTGCGACGCCACTGCCTGTACGACGCCGATGTCCAGGGTCTTGCCGTCCGACTGGCGCATGACCTGGTAGAGGGACCCGTCGTAGGAGGCGTACAGGGCGCGCGTGGTGCTGTGGGCGGCCACACAGGGAGCGCCGGCCGCAGCGTAGATGTCGCATGGACCTTGCGGTCGTGGCGGAGCCGTTCCGGCCTGTGAGCCCGTGGCGGACGTGGCGCCGATCAGCGCGAAAGCGAGTGCGAGCACGGACACGATCGTGATCCTCGGCTTCATGGTTTTCTCACCTGCATCGCCGGGCCGACATCGGGACGCCGGGAATCTCGTTGATGCGCCGGCACCTCGAGGTCCCGGGGTGAGAGGATGTAACGCCACGGGATCGAGCCAGCCACCCCCCTCATGCGCGCGTGTCCTGTCGGCTCGTCGCGAGCTTCGTGGAGACCCGTTCAGCACCCATCTTCGAGCGGAGGGCACGAGCCCGATCGCGAATCTCGGGCTCCTGTCGCCGGGTCCGGACCTCGGCCCACTCCGAAGCGCGCAGGCAAAAGGGAATCGTGACTCCAGCCGGCGTGAACGCCGCGGGGCGACAACGACCGTACGTGTCCATGGGAGTCTCGTCGGGTCCGCGTGCCATGCCGGGCTCGACCGTACCATGACGAGCCTCTATCGACGGGTCGCTCCGCACGACCGGGAGCGACCTCGTCGCCTCAGCGAAGACCGATGCTCACACCCGCCCGTATCATCAAGACGCCTACGTCATCATGCAGGAGTCCCGAGTCCGTCGAGAAGTCGAGAGGGCCGGATCGGACGAAGCTCCCTCCAAGATCCAGACAGACGGGCCGATCCGAGAGATCGAATCGAAGGCCCGCGCCCAGGCTCCACGACATCGCGCTGCTGGTGCTTCCCGTCCCTTCGGCTGTCCGGAAGTTGGTTCCCAGGCCACCTTCGGTGCTCACGTACGGCCGAACCGAACCGGAGGGGAATTCGGCCTGCACTCCGACCATCGATGTCAGGAGAGCGTTGCTGCCCGTGAGCGGCAGGTAGGTGACGTCGGCACGCAGGCTCATCACACCACCCCGGTGAACGGAGTAGAGAACGCCGAGCTCCGGACCAATGCCGGCGTCCAGATAGTCACTGCTCGATCCTACGACGAGGCCACCCACCAGCCCGCCGCCCAACTGCCACCGGGCTCCTCGCTGTGCGGCCGCGGGGCCGACCGTTGTCGCCACCAACAGCCCGAGTCCCGCGAGTACCCGGGCCCACGGCGGAGACGCGGGGAAGAGCCGACGTGAATGGCGGACAGGACAATCTTCGGGCCGCTTCCTCCTCATCTCCATCCCCTCCTTCCCGATTCGAGCGTCGTGGGCAACGCGTCCGAAGCGCCGCTCAGGGCAGAGCCCCGAGCATGTGGTCTGCCGCGGGGGTACAGTGCCTCAAACAAATCCTAGAGGACGGTACTCGAAGGGGCAACAGGGTAAACGCAGGCGGCCGAACGAGAGGGACATGCGATGATGCCGCCCCCCCCCGAGCGAGCCGGCCGCGTACGGCCCGCCGGATGTCGCACCGTTGACTCCAAGGCCCGGATCGGGCTGGAGCGGACCCTCTCCGAGCTTCGTCTGTCGGATTCCCGCGTTGCGGGGTAGATCTACGCATGCGAGAGACCCTCCTCACCGCCGCCCTCGTTCTGGCGACGGTCGCTCCGGCGGCCGGCCAACGTGGATTCCGCCGCCGCTTCCAGCAGCAGGAGCGGGAGCCCACCGTGCACAACCTGCCCTACGACGGCCGCTTCACCTTCGCGCGCATCGCCTACGTCACGGGCCCGGGTGGGTACTACTACATGGGCCTGCCGGCGTGGGCGCACGGCTACCCCCGGGCGGGCACGAACCTGATGAAGATCATGGACGCGATGACGCTCCTGCGCGCCCACACCGACGGGACCAACGTCTTCAAGCTGGACGATCCGGACCTCTTCAAGTACCCGGTCGCGTACATGACGGAGGCCGGTTACTGGACCATGACCGATCGGGAGGCGCAGAACCTGCGCGCCTACCTGCTCAAGGGTGGGTTCGTGATCTTCGACGACTTCCGGGACGACTTCGGCAACGCGGGGTGGTCGAACTTCGTGC
>CAZVYM010000103.1:0-14767 GCA_964630935.1 uncultured Gemmatimonadaceae bacterium
AGCTCTCCGGCCGCCGCCGGCCCCTCCTGGGACGACAGAAAATCCGGGTCTCGATAGCGCGCCATCGAGAAGTACTCGCTGCCCGGAAGCGGGTCGCCGTCGATCCAGCCGGCGAGCGAGTCCGCGGCGGCACACGCGGCCATCAGTCCGTAACCCGACAACGCGCCCATGAGGTAGAAGCCGACCACGTCCGTCGGCCCGATGAGTGGCAGGTTCTCCGGCGTCTTGCAGTAGTACCCTCCCAGGACCGAGACCCGGCTCGGCATCGCTTCGACGTACCGGGCCATGCCGGGACAGAGCCGCTCGGAGCCCCGGACCACCACGTCCGCGAACTCGGGCGGAAAGCCGGGCGCCCAGCGCGGACGCTCGGCCTCTCGATGGTACGGCCATCCGAGGCGGATCCAGGTGCTGTCGAGCGGGCCGTCGGGTCTGAGATGCAGTGCCCCCGGCAGCGGCTCCATCAGTCGTTCGAGCCCGTCCTCGCGAAGCCATGTCCGCTCCTGGTCCGACCATCGGAGCGCCTGCGGTTCCATGAGGATCGTGTAGGGCGCGGACCGCGGGACGACGGCGTGCGGATCGGGCATCACCACGAGCTGATGGAGCACCGTGGCGACCGGAAGCTCGAGCCCCACCGTCCGGGCCACCTCGGCGAGGAAGGGGCCTGCCGCATCGACGAGGCAGCGGGTCTCCAGGGTTCGTCGACCCGTCCGGTCCAGGACCTGGACGGCCCGCACTCCGGCCGCGTCGGTCAGCACGTCGGTGACCTCGGCGCGCAGCACCTCGACACCGCGCCCCCGAGCCATCTCCAGCAGTCGCATCCCGAAGCCCTGGGCGTCGAGCCATCCTCCCCTCCGGGCGTGAAGGACGGCGCGGGCCTCCGGCGTCACGTACGGGAAGTGGCGGCGAATGAGGGATGGGTCCGACAAGAGGTCGACGCCGTCCGGCTCGCCGCTGAAGCCTTCCGGACGCGCCGGGACGTAGGTGGAATCCCGCGGGTGGTCGTGCGTCCGCACGGGGCCCAGCCCGAACGAGGCGAATCGCTCGACCGCGTCTCCGGCTTCGCGAGCACCGTCGGGGCTCGTGTACGCGAACGCGTAGCCACGCCGGTTCATCGCGAACCGGTTTCCGCACTCCGCCGCGACCTCCTCCATGCGCTCGATGCTCGCCTGCATCCACGCCGCCAACCGCCCGTCCAGCCACCAGTTGCGGTAGAGCTCGCCGGAGTTGGCGCTCGTGAGCGAGAAGGGCGAGAGCTTGTCGACGACCAGGATTCGCCCCCGAGGAAGGTCTCTCGAGAGCGCTTCAGCGGCGGCGATGCCGGCGATTCCGGCTCCTACCACGATGATGTCGGCGCGATCGACCATTGCACCCCCGGAACGCTCCTGAAACCCCTTCGATCACCTGTCCGTAGGGCTTATTGACTTTGTCAAAATAACCCCGGACGGAGCGACATCGATGGGTCGACATTCCCACCTCGGCGACCTGGAGGAGCTCGCGCTCCTCGCCGTGCTCCGCCTGGGAAAGGAAGCACACGGCGCGCGCATCCGCGAGGTCCTGCGGAGCGACGCCGGCCGGCCCGTGTCCGTCAGCACCATCTACGTGACGCTCATGCGGCTGGAGGAGAAAGGGCTGGTCCGCTCGTGGATGGGCGAGCCCACGGGGGAGCGGGGCGGCAAGGCCCGCCGCCACTTCGAGGTCCGCCCGGCCGGCGTGCAGGCCCTGGAGGCCGTTCGAAGCGTACGCGCCCGCATGTGGGCCGGGGTCCGAGAGGCCCGGGAGGACGGCCGTGGCATCTGACCGGAGAGGCTCTCCCCCCCGCCTCGCGTCTCTCTTCATCGGTGCCCGCCTCCCCCGGGAGCTGGCCGAAGCCGTGCTCGGGGACCTGGAGGAGGAGTATCGAACCCGGGTCCGACCGGCCCACGGTCGCGTGGCCGCCGACGTCTGGTATTGGGGCCAGGCCCTGGTCCTGCGCGCGGCAGCGCTCCGGAGGCTCTCCCGCCGCTTGCGCGCCGTCCAACCCACCTGGGAGAGGAACCGCCCGCGCCGCGCGGGCGACGATCCGCCCGACTTGCGGAGCAGAATCATGCGCCCCGAAGAGCTGAAGTACGCCGTGCGCCGTCTGGCTCGAAGCCCCGGCTTTACCCTGGTGGCCGTCCTCTCCCTCGCGCTCGGAATCGGCGCGAACACCGCGATCTTCAGCATCGTCAACGCGGTGCTCCTCCGCCATCTGCCCGTGACGGATCCGGGTCGGCTCGTGGAGGTGTACACCTCGGATTCGGGCGGCTACCCTGCGTCCACGTCGTCCTATCCGGACTACGCGGACCTTCGAGACCACAACGACGTCTTCAGCGGCATCGCCGGCGAGCGCACGGTCATCGCCCGCGAGGACCACGGCGGTCACCCCTCGGTGGTGTTCGGCGAGGTCGTGACGGCCAACTTCTTCGACGTGCTCGGGGTGCCCATGGCAATTGGGCGGTCCTTCCTCCCGGAGGAGGACGCCGAGCCGATGGCCCATCCGGTGGTGATCCTCGGGTACCGGACCTGGGCGAAGGAATACGGCCGGGATCCGGAGATCCTCGGCAAGAGCGTGCGATTGGGCAGCCGATCGTTCACGGTCGTCGGGGTGGCCCCGCAGAAGTTCAACGGGACCTTTCCCGTGCTGGTGACATCCTTCTACGCCCCCATGATGATGAGCGGGGCCTTCATGGAGACGGGCGCCGATCAACTCACGAGCCGAAGCGAACGGAGCATGTTCCTCAAGGCGCGGTTGAAGCCGGGCGTGACCGTCGCGCAGGCGAACGCGGCGCTGAAGGCCTTCAGCCAAGGGCTCGCCGAGAAGCACCCCGACTCGAACGAGCATCGCGTCATGTCCTCGCTCTCCAGCAAGGACGTGTCCATCCACCCCCTGGTCGACAAGGCGATGGTCCCGGTCGCGGGTCTGCTCCTCACGGTGGTCGGGCTGGTCCTGCTCATCGCGTGCGTGAACCTCGCGAGCTTCCTGCTGGCGCGAGCCGAGGAGCGGCGAAAGGAGATCGCCGTGCGGCTCGCCCTGGGCGCCGGGCGCGCGGCCCTCATCCGTCAGCTCCTTCTGGAGACGCTTCTTCTCGCGCTCCTGGGCGGAGCCGCGGGCGTCGCCCTGGCCCGCTGGACCCTGGCGCTGCTGATGAGCTTCAAGCCGCCGATTCCCGTGCCGATCGACCTCGACGTCTCGCTGGACGGGCACGTGCTCCTGTTCACGCTGGCCGTGTCGGTGCTCGCCGGGGTCCTCTTCGGTCTGGCTCCCGCGCTTCAAGCCACGAACCCGGACGTCGCTCCGACCTTGAAGGACGAGGCGGGCCGGACCGGAAAGCCCGGACGCTTCAGCCTGCGTGGCGCACTCGTGGTGGTGCAGGTGGCCTTCTCGTTCGTGCTCCTCATCGTGGCCGGCCTCTTCGTACGCAGCCTGCAGAAGGCGCAGACGATCGACCCCGGCTTCTACACGGGCCCCGCTGCGATGGTGACACCCATGGCGAGCCTGGCGAGCTACCGCACCGACGAGGAGAAGGTGGCGTACTACCGCACGCTCGTGGAGCGCCTCCTGGCCGATCCCGACATCGACCAGGTGGCCATGGCCGACCGCTTTCCCCTGGGCATGAGCATCCAGACCTCGGGCTTCGTGCTCCCGGACGTTCCCTCCAATCGTCCCGACGGGGTGTGGGAGATCGACAACACCCACGTGGCCCCCGGGTACTTCGCCACCATGGAGATTCCGATCCTGCGGGGACGGGCCTTCACGCCGTCCGACGAGGAGGGCGAGGCGGTCGCCGTGGTGAGCGAGGCCTTCGTGCAGCGGTTCTATCCCGGCCAGCAGGTTGTCGGCCGAACCATCGAGACCCGACGGGGATCGCCGGTCCGCATCGTCGGCGTGGCCCGTGACACGAAGGTGCGAACCCTGGGTGAGGCACCGAGGCCGTATCTCTACCGGCCGGCATGGCAGAGCGGAGCGCCCGCTCTGGAGATCGTCACCCGGGGCCGTGGCTCGTCCGCCCAGGTCCTCGCGGCGACGCTCGGGGTCGTGAAGAACGTCGATCCCGACGTGCCGATCTTCGAGGCCAAGACCATGAACGAGCACCTCGCCATCATGCTCTTCGCGCCCCGGATGGCAGCCCTGCTCCTCTCGGTATTCGGCGCGCTCGCCCTGACGCTCGCCGCCGTGGGAATCTACGGCGTCGTCAGCTACGTGGTGTCGCGGCGTACCCGGGAAGTGGGGATCCGGATGTCGTTGGGCGCGTCGGCGAGGGACGTCGTGGCGATGGCGGTGCGGGGCGGAATGAGGCTCGTGCTGGTGGGCGGCGTCATCGGCGTGGGACTCGCGGCCGCCGTCACCTGGTCGATCTCCCGATACCTCTACGGGATCGGCGCCACGGACGTGGCGACCTTCGTCGTCATCCCTCTCCTGCTCGGAGGAGTGGCCTTGGCGGCCGCCTTCATCCCGGCGCTGCGCGCGAGCGCCGTGGATCCGGCCTGCACCCTCAGGAGCGAGTGACGCCGGTCTGGCGCGCACGCGGGAGCGGGAGACGCGGGTAGGCCGCACGCCCCGCCACGAGCGACGCAGGCCGACCGGGACGCGCGGACCCTAACCAGCCCTCGAGCCAGCTTGCGCGCGGGCCCCGACGGGCCGAGAGTCAGCGCATGGGGGGGCATCCGTGCGCACGTGACGCCCTCCGTGCTCGATGAACCTCCGGGGAGGACACGAGATGCTCCGTTCTGCCGGCGAGAAGACGACACGAGCCGCCGACGCGGCGCCGTCGGTCTTGCGGGCCCCGCGGGCCGCACGGTCCGTGATGCAGGCCCTGTCCGCCTTGCCTCTGGCCGTCGCAGCACCGTCGATGGCGCTCCTGGCCCTCTCCGCCCTGCCGGCCGCGGGCGGCGCCCAGACACCCGCCTACCTGAACCCCGACCTCCCGCTCGAGCGCCGCGTGGACGATCTGGTCGGACGCATGACGCTCGAGGAGAAGGTCGAGCAGATGCAGAACGCCGCTCCAGCGATCGACCGGTTGGGTGTGCCGGCCTACGACTGGTGGAGCGAGGCCCTGCACGGGGTCGCGCGGTCGGGGCTGGCGACGGTCTTTCCTCAGGCGATCGGCATCGCCGCGACGTGGAACGACAGCCTGGTCTACCGGATGGCCCGGGTCATCTCGGTCGAAGCCCGGGCGAAGTACCACCAGGACGTCCGGGAAGGAAAGGAGGGCGAGCGCTACGGAGGACTCACCTTCTGGTCACCCAATATCAACATCTTCCGTGACCCACGGTGGGGCCGTGGTCAAGAGACCTACGGAGAGGATCCGTTCCTGACGGCACGGATGGCGGTGCCCTTCATCAAGGGCCTCCAGGGCAACGACCCGAAGTACCTCGAGACCGTGGCGACGGTGAAGCATTTCGCCGTGCACAGCGGTCCCGAGCCCGAGCGACACGAGTTCGACGCCTGGGTCAGCGAGCGCGACTTCCACGAGACGTACCTACCCGCGTTCGAAGCCGGCATCCGCGAGGGAGGAGCGCGCTCGCTCATGTGCGCCTACAACAGCCTCTACGGCGATCCGGCGTGCTCCAACGACAGACTCCTCGCGGACATCCTGCGCAAGCGGTGGAGGTTCGACGGCTACGTCGTCTCGGACTGCGGCGCGATCCACGACATCTATCGGAGCCACAAGACCGTTGCGAACCGGGCCGAAGCGTCGGCGCTGGCCGTGGAAGCGGGGACCGACCTGAACTGCGGACGGACGTTCGCGCCAGGCCTGACCGAGGCGGTGCGACAGGGATTCATCCCCGAAGCCATGATCGACCAGTCCGTGAAGCGTCTCTTCACCGAGCGCTTCCGCCTGGGGATGTTCGACCCACCGGATCGCGTCGCCTACGCGCGCATTCCGTACGACTCCCTGGACACGCCCGGCCATCGGGCTCTGGCGCTGGAGATGGCCCGCGAGTCCATGGTGCTGTTGAAGAACGAAGGCGACGTGCTTCCGCTGAGGAAGGACCTGGGCACCATCGCGGTGATCGGTCCCAACGCCGACCAGTGGGAGATGCTGCTCGGCAACTACAACGGCACCCCCGCCGATCCGATCACGCCCCTGCGCGGAATCCGGGAAGCGGTGCCCGGCACGAAGGTGATCTACGCTCGCGGCTCCGACCTCGCCGATGGGCTTCCGATGTACGATCCGGTTCCCGCGCACGTGCTCACGACGCCGGACGGGCGGCCCGGCCTGCGGGCGGAGTACTTCGACCACTATGCGATCGAGGGCCCGCCGGTCTTCACGGGCATCGACAGCGTCGTCGACGTCGACTGGGGTGACGGAGCGCCCCGCCCGGGCATGAGCGCGGATTCCTTCGCCGTGCGATGGACGGGCGTGCTCCATCCCACGGGCGATGGCGTGTACAGGCTCGGGCTGAGGGGCACGAGCCACTACCGCATGTTCCTCGACGACAGCCTCGTCCTCGAGTCCGGACCAGGATTCGGCGGTGAGTCGAACGCGCCGGTGCTCCGGTCAGCCGACTCCCTTCGCCTGGAGGGCGGACGGGCCTATCGCATCCGCATCGAAGCGCAGGACGCTCGCGGAGACGCGCAGACGAAGCTCGTGTGGGTCGACCCGAGCCGCGACCTCGCGGGCGAGGCGGTCGCGGCGGCCCGTCGGGCGGACGCCGTGGTCCTGTGCCTCGGCCTGACGTCTCGTCTCGAAGGTGAGGAGATGCCCATCGACATCCCGGGCTTCGAGGGCGGCGACCGCACCGACCTGGAGCTTCCCGCGCCGCAGGAGCGACTGCTGAGGAGCGTCATGGAGGTCGGCAAGCCCACCGTGCTCGTGCTCCTGAGCGGGAGCGCACTCGCCGTGGACTGGGCGAACGAGCACGTGCCGGCGATCCTGGAGGCGTGGTATCCGGGCCAGGCGGCCGGAACGGCCATCGCCGACGTGCTCTTCGGCGCCTACGACCCGGCGGGCCGGCTGCCGGTCACGTTCTACCGCAGCATCGACGACCTGCCGCCGTTCGAGGACTACGCCATGGAAGGCCACACGTATCGGTACTTCCACGGCGACGTGCTCTACCCGTTCGGCTACGGACTCAGCTACACGACGTTCGACTACTCTAACCTCCGCACGAGCGCAGACGAGATCTCGGCGACGGGACGGATCTCCGTGCGGGTGGACGTGACGAACTCGGGGAAGGTGGCGGGCGACGAGGTCGTGCAGCTCTACGTGGCCTATCCAGACTCGAAGGTGTCGCGTCCGATTCGCGATTTGCGGGGCTTCCGGCGCGTGCATCTCCGCCCCGGGGAGACGCGCACGGTCTCCTTCCCGCTCACGGCTCGGGACCTGGCGTACTGGGATCCCGAGTCCGGAGGGTGGAAGGTCGAGGACGGTCGCGTACGGATCGAGGTCGGCGCCTCGTCGGCCGACATCCGTCTCGACCGGGAGATCGCGGTGGGCGGCGGGACGCCCGGAGGGGACGGAGCCGCCTACTGACGAGGGGGGCCCGGAGCCGACTTCCCCCCGAGTCTCGCGCTCACTCAAATTGACGGGCGCGGCGTGGCCTCTCTGCACGTGACGACCGCCGAGGTCGAGCCGAGCCCCGGCGAGCCCGCCTCCACGCGGAGCTCCCCGGCCGTCTTGCCCGCCTGCACGATCGCGACGCACAAGCCGTTGAACGCGCGCCGCACCATCCCCTTGTCGGGGGCGTGATCGCTCGGATCGCCGTTGCCGACGCCGATCAGGCGCCCCGCCCCCGACACCTCGAACGTCACCTCGTCGTCGGCCACCGGCACCAGGCGGCCCTGGTCGTCGACGATGCGCACCTCCACGACCGAGACGTCTTCCCCGTCCGCGTCGATCTCGGAGCGGTCCGGCGCGAGCTCGATCCGGGCGGCGGGGCCCGTCGTCTCTCGCTTCGCGGTCAGCACCCGACGTCCCCCGGCGAAGCCTCGCGCCTCGAGCGTCCCGGGCTGGTAGCGCACCTTCCAGGCGAGATGTCCGTTCGGCTCGACATCCTTCGCGCCCAGGCTCTTCCCGTTCAGAAGGAGCTCCACCCGCTCGACGTTGCTGTAGACCCACACATCGAGGTCCTGCCCTTCGCGTCCGGCCCAATTCCAGTGCGGGAAGAGGTGCAGCGCCCGCTCGTCGCCCCACCAGGTCTTGTAGTAGAAGTAGTTGTCCTTCGGGAACCCGCAGGTGTCCATCAGTCCGAAGTGCGAGTTGACGCAGGGCCACTCGTAGGGCGTAGGCTCGCCGCGGTAGTCGAAGCCGGTCCACACGAACCCGCCGGCCAGGAACGGCCGCGCCACGTAGGCCGTCCACCACTCCTCGGCCGTCGCGCCCCAACGCGGCTTCTGCGTGTCGTATGCCTCGACGTACCCGCGCTTCGGGTCGTTCGCGTAGATGCCGCGCGTCGAGACCGTGCTGGCGACCTCCGTGCCCATCGACGGCTTGTCGGGGAACTGAGCGTGGAAGGCGTCGATCCCGTCCGTGTAATAGTTGAATCCCTGCACGTCGACCACGGCCGACAGCCCATGGCCCCACGACCTCGAGTTGTTCATGGCCTCGGTGATCGGACGCGACGGGTCCAGACGGCGCGCCAGCCGCTTCATGGTCGCGGCGATGCGCGCCCCCTCCTCCGTCCCCTGCAGCGGCTCTTCGTTGCCGATCGACCAGCAGAAGACGCTCGGATGGTTGCGGTCCCGCAGGATCATCCGCTCGAGCTGGCTGAGCCCTTCCGGGCTGGAGGAAAACATGCGCGTCTCGTCCAGGACGAGCATGCCGAGGCGGTCGCACGCATCCAGGAGCTCCGGGGTGGGCGGGTTGTGGGAGGTGCGGTACGCGTTGGATCCCATCTCCTTGAGCTTGGCGATCCGGTAGTGCTGCAACCGGTCCGGCAGCGCGGAGCCCACGCCCGCATGGTCCTGGTGGTTGCAGGTACCCTTGAGCCCCACGTGCTCGCCGTTGAGGAAGAACCCACGCTCGGCGTCGAAGTGGACCGTCCGCACGCCGAAGGTCGTCCGGTAGTCGTCCACCGTCTTTCCACCCGACTCGATGGTCGTGAGGAGCTGGTACAGGTGGGGCGCGTCGAGCGACCAGAGCTCCGCGTTCGTCAGCGTCGCCTCCTGATCCACGTCCAGGCGTCCCCAGCCTGGCACCCTCGACGTCTCCGAGGTGACGGTCGCGCGCACCGACCCCGCCGCGTCGACGATCCGCGACACGACGCGGCAGGCCGCCTCGTCGGCGGACTCGTTGGCCACGGTCGTGCGCATGCGTACCCGCGCGTCTTTCCCGCTCACCTCGGTCGTGACGTACGTCCCCCACCGGGGCACGTGCACGGGAGCCGTCTTCACGAGCCAGACGTGCCGATAGACGCCCGCGCCTTCATAGAACCACCCCTCGTTCTCGGTCGCGTCCACGCGCAGCACCAGGACGTTGTCGCCGCCGTAGCGCACGAAGTCGGTCACGTCCACGCGGAACGGAGCGTATCCGCTTAGCGCGGTCGTCAGGTACACGTCGTTGAGCGTGACGATCGCGTTCCGGTAGACGCCGTCGAACTCGAGCGAGATGCGTCGACCCGCATCCGAGGCGGGCACGGTGAACACCTTCCGGTACCAACCGATGCTCGTCTCCGGATAGGACCCACCCAGCGGATGGTAGCCATGGGAGTCGAGGGCCCGGTCGTCGACGAACGGGAGCTCCACGGCCCAGTCGTGGGGCAGATCGACGGCACGCCAATCCGTCGCATCGAAGTCGGGACGTGCCGGCCGGAAGAACTCGCCGGTCTTGGCGAAGGCGCCGCTGTTGCCGCGCCCGAACCCGAAATCGCGCGTGGGGTCCGAGGCGTGTCCCAGGTGGAAGCGCCAGTCGAAATCGAGCAGAAGGCGATCGCGGACGGATGCGGCGACGGACGCTCCCGTCGAGCCGGTCGTTTCGATCCTGGGGGTGGAAGCGCTGGCTCCGGATTCCCCGGGCATCCGGGCGTCCACGCCCGGGACCACCATCGCGCCGGCCGCCAACAGCCCGCTCTTCAAGACGTCACGCCGCGACCAGTCCTGCATGCTCGCCTCCTCGAGGTAGCTCCATTCGTCCGGGTCCCCGCAGTGGGGGCGCCACACGCCTGATTCTCCGGCGCGACCGATCCGTCGGGGCTTGGCCGCGACCGATCGCCCGGACCATCGGGGGACCCATCGTCCCGTTCCACCCCGGGCTCGATCGTCCGAGTCCCGCCGGAGCGTCACCGTGGTGGAACGGCACCGTCGGTCCCGTCCACCAACTGAGTGAGGATATCCCTCCAGCGCTCGAATACGAAGAAGTGACCCTCGCCAGGCACCATCGTCATGCGAGCCCCGGGTATCGCGTCGCTCAGGAATCCGGCCGCCGAGGGGGGCACGTTCACGTCGGCGGTTCCCTGCCAGATGTCGATTCGAGGCTCCAGCCCGCCCAGGTCGAAACCCCAGTCCCGGTGGATCAAGACGTCGTCGAGAGTCACGCCTCGGGAGCCGGGGCGCAGCCCCTCCCGGATCGCTTCACCGAACACCTCCGCGTTCCGGGACTCATAGAGGATCTCCTTGTCCACGTCGGGGATCGAGGACATCAGGCGGCGCACGCTCCTCTCGATATCCCCGGTCATCGAGCGGCGCATGACCCTGCGCACGAGCCGCACGAGCCACGGGAGCCATCGGGAGGAGGCGGCCAGAATCATGTTCGGGAGCGGCAGGCCCGAGAGGGCCCCCGGTCGATCCATCGGGGCGGCGGAGCTCACGAGCGCGCCCGCGATCACTCGCTCCGGCAGGAGCCGGGCGCAGGCGAGCGCGTACGGCCCTCCCGCGGAATATCCCTCGACCCAGAACCGCTCCAGGGCCAGGTGATCGGCGAGCTGGCGCACGTCGTCCGGCCAGTCGATGAGCCGGCGAGCCGGCTGGAAGTCGGAGAGGCCATGCCCCGGCCGGTCGACCGAGATGAAGCGGACGTCGGCGTCCACCAGCATGGGCTCGGACGGTGGCCGCTCCAGGCGCGACGCGGCCGAGCCGTGGAAGTGGAAGACCGGCCGTCCCCCCGGAGCACCGAACTCGGCGAAGCCGAGGCGGCGCCCGTCTTCGAGCACGATCGTCTGGTTCGCCCGGCCGCTGGTCATCGCTGACGGAATGGTCGTCGGAGCCCCGAGTCAAGTCGCCGTACCGGGGACGCGCGGGCCCCAGCATGCGGCTCCATGCGGCCCCGCATGTGTCCGTGCGACTGCGCGCACGACGCGATCGGGTGGACGTCGCCGCCCCCGTGCCGGAGTTTAGAGCCGTCCCGGCACATGAGGCCTTTCGTGCCACGAACCGTACCCGCAATCAGGGGACCTCATGCAGAATCTCGACTCCCTCACAACGCTTCTGCTCACGAAAGTGGTCGAGTGGGCGCCCAAGGTCGGCGGTGCCCTCGCGGTGTTCATCCTCGGTTGGATCTTCGCCAACTGGTCGAAGAGCTTCACCCGGAAGGCGCTGGGCCGCACCCACGTAGATCCCATCCTGGTACCTTTCGTGGCCGGCCTGGTGCACATGGGCCTGATCGCGCTGGTGACCCTCGCGGCCGTCAGCACATTGGGCGTGAGCACGACCTCCTTCGTCACGGTCCTTGGCGCCGCCGGCCTGGCCATCGCCCTGGCCTTCCAGGGGACCTTCTCGAACTTCGCGGCCGGCGTCATGCTCCTCACGTTCCGACCGTTCAAGGTCGGCGACTTCGTCGAGGTGGGCGGCGTCGCGGGCAGCGTGAAGGAGGTCGGCATCTTCTCGTGCATGCTGGCGACCCCGGACAACGTCCAGATCCGCGTCCCCAACTCCCACATCTTCGGCGAGACCATCAAGAACTACTCGAGCAACGACACCCGCCGGATCGACCTGGTCATCGGCGTGGGGTACGACGACGACCTGGGCGTGGCCGTGCGTACCTGCATGGATGTCGTCACGGCCGATTCCCGAGTGCTGCCCGATCCGGCGCCCGTGGTCGCGGTCGACGAGCTGGGCGACTCGTCGGTGAACCTGATCGTGCGCCCCTGGGTGGAAGCGGGGGACTACTGGACGACGCGCTGGGACCTGACACGAGCCCTCAAGGAGAACCTCGAGGCGGCGGGATGCTCCATCCCCTTCCCCCAGCGGGACGTGCACATGTTCCAGGAGTAGGCGCTCGTCCGACGAGCCGACAGGATGCCCCCCCACGGCACTCGAGCTCCGAGGGGCCGCCGGAGCCGCGTGGTCTCGGTATGGAGGGGCCACGCGGCGCGGCACCAGAAGGCCGTCTACGACGGCTGCTTCCGTCCGGCGGCCCCCACCTTCGGAGCTCTCGGTGCGGGGAGCGGAAGAATGCTCTTCGCACTGGCGGACGCCGGGATGAAGGGGACCCACTTCATCACGGCTGCCATCTTCTCCCGGGTCTGGACACCCGCACGGAGCGCCAGGTAGCGCCGGTTCACGAAGAGCGTCGGAAGGCCCCTGAACAGGCCCATCGGCGTAACCTGCTCGGGAGACGAGATGGTCGCGAACCGATGGAGGGCTTCGGGAGCCTTGGCGGGAATCTCGTGAGATCGGCCACGCAGGACGTGGCCATCGACGGTCCGGTAGTAATGGTCGTAGAGTGGAGCGGCGCCGGCGCGGACGTCGGGAATCAGCACCGGGTTCTGCATCCGGAAGTCGAACGCGACCTCGATCCGGGCCGGATCCAGGGTCACGGGTGCCATGTGCGCCCCGCTGCGCATCCGCTTCAGGAAGAGCGGAATCTTCTGACTGCACGGAGGCAGGACCGCCGTGAGGGCGCCGGCCTCGTCCACGGAACGGGGGCTCGGGAGCGTCGAGAGGTACGTGCCCAGCGACTCTCGCGCGTACGAGATGCCCGGCAGGTAGAGCTGCTGAAAGCGGAGGAGCGCCAGCACCAGGACCGGACAGCCCGCCAAGCGAAGACCGACGAGCTCCCAGAAGTAATCGCCTTCCTCCGCCCCCAGATAGACGTCCTCGGGCGTCGGATCCATGAGGTGCCCGAGGCTAACCCGCTCCAGATGCGCCCGCACATGCTCGATATGTGAGAGGTACATTGCCACGATGTCGGGCCTGGGGGGGATGTTCCACTCTAGCGAGCGGGCAGGGGCGGATGCAAGTGGACCGATCAGAGGTCCGCCGCCCGCGCGGCGACCGGCGGCACGAACGCGCGGCGGCCGGCCCGGGTCGTCCCGGACCGGCCGCCATGCGCCCCCTGCCAAAGGCGCCGCGAGGTGCGCTCCTTCCCGTCGTCCGGGGCCGGCCTAGATCCCGTCCACGATGGCGTTGAGCGTGGCGCTCGGGCGCATCGCCGCGTCGATCATGGCGGGGTCGCCGAGGTAGTAGCCACCGAGGTCCTGGGGTGAGCCCTGAGCCCCGTTCAGCTCGGCCAGAATCTTCTCCTCGCTCCCGGAGAGGGCCTCGGCCACGGCGCGGAACAAGTCGGCCAAGGCGCCATCGGCATCCTGCTCCGCCAGGGTCTGCGCCCAGTAGAGCGTCAGGTAGAAGGTGCTCCCGCGGTTGTCGAGCTCGTTCACGGCGCGCGAAGGCGAGCGGGCGTTCTCCAGGTAACGCGCGGTCGCGGCGTCCAACGCGGCCGCGAGCACGCGAGCGCCGGCATTGTCGAACTTCTCCCCGAGGTGCTGCAGCGACGCCGCGAGCGCCAGATATTCGCCAAGCGAGTCCCAGCGCAGGTGGCCTTCCTTCTGGAACTGCTGCACATGCTTGGGCGCCGAGCCTCCGGCGCCCGTCTCGAACAGCCCGCCGCCGGCGAGGAGCGGCACGATCGAGAGCATCCTGGCGCTCGTTCCGATCTCCAGAATCGGGAAGAGGTCGGTGAGGAAGTCGCGCAGGACGTTGCCGGTCACCGAGATCGTGTCCTCTCCGCGGCGGATGCGCTCGAGCGAGAACTTCATCGCGTCCACCGGCGCCATGATCTCGATCCGCAGTCCCTCGGTGTCGTGCTCGGGCAGATACGCGCGCACCTTCCGGATCATCTGCGCGTCGTGGCCGCGCGTCTCGTCGAGCCAGAAGACCGCGGGCGCGCCCGTGGCCCTCGCCCGATCGACGGCGAGCTTCACCCAGTCGCGGATCGGCGCGTCCTTGGCCTGACAGCCCCGCCAGATGTCGCCCTTCTCCACTGCCTGCTCGATGAGGACACGTCCGTCTCCGCCGACGACCCGTACCGCGCCGTCCGTGGGGATCTCGAACGTCTTGTCGTGCGAGCCGTACTCCTCGGCCTTCTGCGCCATGAGGCCGACGTTGGGAACCGACCCCATCGTCGCCGGATCGAACTGGCCGTGCGCCTGACAGTCCTCGACCACCGCCTCGTAGATGCCGGCGTAGCTCGAATCCGGGATCACGGCCTTGCAGTCCTGGAGATCTCCCTTCGCGTTCCACATCCGGCCCGAGTCGCGGATCATGGGCGGCATGGACGCATCGATGATGATGTCGCTCGGCACGTGCAGGTTCGTGATGCCGCGGTTCGAGTCCACCATGGCCAGATCCGGCCCGTTCTCGAAGGCCGCCTGGATATCGGCCTCGATGGGCGCCCGCTCGTCCGGCGGGAGCTCCTGGATCTTCGCGAGCACGTCGCCGAAGCCGTTGTTGGGATCGACCCCGAGCTTCTTGAACACGGCGGCGTGCTCGGTGAAGACGTCAGCGAAGAACACCCGCACGCAGTGGCCGAAGATGATCGGGTCGGAGACCTTCATCATCGTCGCCTTCATGTGGATCGAGAAGAGCACGCCC
>CAZVYM010000104.1:0-14598 GCA_964630935.1 uncultured Gemmatimonadaceae bacterium
GGTCGGGCCGGTGACCAGGACCATGCCGTACGGACGCCCGATGGCGTACATGAAGTCCTTCTCGGCCTTGGGCTCGAATCCGAACTTCGTCAGGTCGAAGGTCAGGTTGCCCTTGTCGAGAATACGGAGCACGATCTTCTCGCCGAAGATCACGGGCAGCGTCGACACACGGAAGTCGACGACCTTCTTCTTCAGCTTCAGCTTGATGCGCCCGTCCTGGGGCACCCGCCGCTCCGCGATGTTGAGGTCGGCCAGGATCTTGATGCGACTGGTGAGCGCCGCCTTCATCTTCATCGGCGGCTTCATGATCTCCTGCAGCGAGCCGTCGATCCGGTAACGGACGCGGACCTCCTTCTCGTAGGGCTCGATGTGGATGTCGCTCACACCCTTGAGGACGGCGTCTGTCAGCAGCCCGTTGATGAACTTCACCACCGGCGCCGAGTCCACCTCGGCCTGCAGCGCCGCGTAGGAGACGTCCTCCTCCTCCTCCTCGATGACCTCGACGTCCTGTTCGCCCCATTCCTCGAGGAGCTCGGTGATGGTGTCGTCGTCGGGCGTTCCGTAGTACTTCTCGAGGTGCTTGCGGAGCGTGTACTCGCCCACGATGACGGGTTCGATCTCGAGCCGCGTGACGAACTTCAGGTCGTCGATCGCCGACAGGTCCGTGGGGTTCGTCATGGCCACCGTCAGCGTCCGTCCCACCCGCCGGAGCGGAAGGACCAGATGCTTGTGGGCCATGTCGGTGGAGACCAGCCTGATGATCTTCGCGTCGACCTCGACCTTGTCCAGATCGACCGCCGGCAATCGGTACTGCCGCGCGAGCATGCGCGTCAGCTCTTCCTCGGCCACGAATCCGAGCTTGACCAGGGCATAGCCGATGCGGGTCCCACTCGACCGGGCCTCCTTGAGGCCCTGATCGAGCTGCTCCTGGCTGATGAGCCCTTCGCGAACGAAGAGATCGCCGAGCCGAATTTCCTGAGCGACCTTGGCGGACATCGACACCGATCGTCTGTGTTGGAGGGACGGGTCGACAGGACGCTCCGACCCGTAAACTGATGTTCAGCACCCAAGGTAAGAATACGGGTTGGGTCCCGTCCCCTACAAGTGAAAAAGAAGGACCTGCCCTCGGCTCACCCCCCGGGGGGAAGCGTCACACGGTCGCGGAGCCGCCCCAGGGCGGCAGGCCCGATCCCCTTGACGCGCGCCAGATCCTGAAGCGTCACGAACGGACGCTGGCGACGGCTCTCCACGATTCGCCGGGCGAGCACCGGACCGACGCCGGGGAGCGTCTGCAGCGTCGCTTCGTCGGCCCGGTTGACGTCGACCGGGCTCGGGGGCCGGCGGGGCGTTGCGGCAGCGCCCGAGGAGCCGGCTCCGCCACCGGTCGCGGAGGCCGCGGCGGCACGTCCGCCCGCCCCCGCGGCGGCGCGACTGCGGGAGGTGGTTGCGGACGGCGGTCGGCGAGCGGCGGGCGGTGGGTGCGCGAGATCCAGGTGCGGCCGGATCCGCGCCAGCGTCCCCTCCCCGAGTCCGGCGACGCGCGTCAGCTCCTCCGCCCGCTGGAACGGGCCGGTGCGCTTCCGGTCCGCCACGATCGCGGCGGCCAGCGACGGCCCCACGCCCGGCAGCCGGTCCAGATCGGCTTCGCTCGCCCGGTTCGGGTCGATGAGCTCGTGGGGCCCGAGGGGGCGGGTGCGGCGGCGGGTGTCCGCCTCTTCCGCGCGACTCCGGGACAGCAGGTTCGGCAACACGTCGGAGCCCGCCCCGGCGCCGTCCACGACGGGGTGGGCTCGGCTCCATCCCCAGCGGGCGAGGCTCAGGGCGAGCAGCAGGACCGCGGCCCGTCCGAGGGCCCGCGTCTCGGCGTCAGGCATGGACTCAAGAAGGGGGTGGGCGCGAGCCGAAGGAATGGCTCGATGGGCGGGCGGCCGGCTCGGCCCGAGGTGGTGTCGACGCACCGGCGGGAGGTCCGCATGCCGCCCGACGCATACGGCCGCCACGTACAGGCCGGGGGACCCTCTCTCCTCAGCTCTGCGGAGGCGCTCCGGTCGCCGGGAAGGTGCCCGAAGAGAAGTTGAGCTGGCCGAACACGCCGACGCGGAACTGCGTGGAGCCCGTCTGCTGTCCCACGTAGGACTGCCGGTCGTCGTAGTTCATCTCGATCCCCATCTCGAACCCGCCGACGCTCGTGTCGAGCGACAGGCTGAGGCTACGACGGAGCTGATCCACGAACGCGACACATTCGGGCCGCGCAGCCGTCGAGCGACAGTCGCGCTCCGCCGTGTAGCCCGCCAGCACGGACAGGCGCACCGGCCGGTCCAGCTTCCGGGACAGACCGCCCGGCGGCACCAGCGTCGAAGTGACCGAGACCCGGTGGCTGGTCTCGTCGCGCTGCGTGTCTCCCGTGGGGTCCGACCCCGTGCCAGTGTGGAACGAGCCACGGTAGCTGGTGATCAGCGTGCCGAGCCACGTCACCGAGAGCTCGAGCGGCACCTGGAGGTCGTTGGTCCTCCGCTCCTGCTGGGCGATGCCGCCGAACACCGTCCGGCGCCGGTCTCGCACGAGACCGGAGGTGAGCCGGACCCGCTGCACCGGAGACCCGTGGGGGAACGTCAGCGTCGGCAGGCTCGCATGCAGGTCGGGCCAGCGCTCCTCGGTGGTCTGCCGGTCGCTCCGGGTATCGAGCGTCGTGGAGAGGCTGTGCTGGTACCCCACCTGGACGGACATGCCGGCGGGCAGCTGCAGGCCGGAGCCCACCGTCCAGGCTGATCGATCGGTCAGCGTCGCGGCCGTGTCCCCCTGGATGAAGCGGAAACCGCCTCGCTCTCTCCAGCCGAGCTGGTAGAAGAAGTCCGGTGAGACCGGATCGCGCTCGAAGCGCGAGACGATGCCGTCGTTGTACGTGACCGCGAGCGGCCGCACGACGCCGGCCACGGCGCCGAGCACGCCGGCGCCTCCCGCCCGGTCGCTTTCCGGTGCGCCGAGCAGGCTCCTCGAGAGCCGCGCGGGATCCAGGGACAAGAACGCTCGCAGGTCTCGTTGGCCGCTCGCGTTGCGAGCCAGCGCCACGGAGTCCGGCCCGGGCAGCTCGTGGTCGAGGAAGTTGGCGTTGCGATCCGAGCCGTACCGGCTGCTCCACTCCAGGTCCTGGCGGAGCCACTCCACGAACCGCGGCTGCCACGAGAGGTGCGTCTGGAGGCTCCGGTTGGTCTCCCAACCGAGGTCAAGCCCCATCACGCGTGCCCGCTGATCGCTGATGAGCTGTTGGGCGATGGGGTCGGCGACGGCCTTGTCCGGGGAAAGGAGATCGCGCGTCGTGAGCATCGTGAAGTCCGTGGTGAGCGACTCCAGCGGACGGAAGCGGACGTCGGCCGCGCTCTGTAGCGCCTCGCGGGGCGCGAAGGTCGGCAGCACGGTCGAGTCTTCGGGCCGCTCGATGATCCGGTCGTAGCGGAAGATCCGGCTCGTCTGGTCCACGTACGACGTGCCGAACGAGACGCGCTCGGGGGTCCAGCGCAGACGTGCGCCGACGATGGAGCGCCCGAGCGGGCCGGGCAGGAGGAATCGGAGCACGTCCTGCGCGAACGAGGGCACGAGCGCCACGTCGCGACGCTCGGGCTCGCGCGTCCAGCCGAGCCCCGCGTCCACGACGCCTCCGCTGCTCCGCGTCGTCACCGTGGAGCCCCCGCTCGACGTGTAGGAGATGCGGGCGTCGAGTCCGTCGATCAGCAAGCCGACGGCCGGGTTGGCGCTCCTCGAGCTCTTGTGGAACGCGAGTCCGATCCTGGTCTGACGCGCATTCGTGGGGCGCAGGCCGCGCAGGCGGTCTGCGCGCACGTCCGAGTTGGTCAGGAACGTCGGCTTCTGGGTGATACGGTCCATCGAGAAGGTGAGTGGCAGCTCGATGCCCCAGTCCGAGGGCATCCATCGCTCCAGGTGCAGCGTCGACGTCAGGTTGATGCTCCGATCGGCCTGATAGGTCGGGTCGTCGCGCAGCTGGTGGAAGAGCGCGCCCCGATCGGTCAGCGAGACATGCGTGCTCAGCACACCCGCTCCCTCGAGGCTGGCCTGCACGGACGTGGCGACGCCCGCGTCCCGGACCGGACGGCCGAGCCGGAGCTCGTCGACCCAGATCTCCCCGCTGATGGGAAGCTCTCCCTCGTTCCACACGCCCATCGACAGCTCGCGCACGGCAGCCAGGTTCGGAGCACGGCCGCGGTCCTTCAGCACCACCGCGTACGAGGAGTCGCGCGACCAGGCCTCGACCGGCGGATCGCCGGGCGCCTGCGACCCGCCCAGAAGCGCTTCCTCGGCCTCGCGGCGCAGGTCGAACCACTCGCCGAAGTCGATGACGACCTCCGGCGTCCAGTTGTCCGACATTACACCGCCGGGACCGGCGGCGGGCGGCAGCTTGGCTCGGAACAGATAGAAGTTCTCGGCGTCGGTGCCGACCTTGAAGAAGAAGTAGTGCGGCTGGTCGGGCCCGAAGTCGCCGGAGCGCGGTGCCACCCACAGGCGGATCTGACGGTAGTTGAGGAAGTTCCTGGGCCGCTGGGGGAAGCGCTGGTAGACCTCGGCTCTCGCCTGGGAAGGAACGTCTTCGAACGTGATGCCGAGCGACTTCTCGTTGAACTCGATCCCCTGCCCCGAGAACGCGGTCGTCGGATTGGCGAGCTGCTCGAGAACGCCGGGCGGAGAGGTGTAGGCCTCTCCCTCGGTGACCTTCGAGACCGTCGCGACCTCGAGTCGGCCGACGCCGGCCAGCGTGTCGCCCACCATGCTCCGCAGCACGCCGTCGGACGCGCGCTTGATCCACCGCGATCCGACGAAGCGCATGCGCGCGACGCTCAACCGGCCGCTCTGGGTGGCGGCCACCGTGATGCGGAGCTGCTTCACCGAGCGCAGGTCCGCGTCGGTGATGGTGCCGCCCACGTCGATGGCGCCGCTGCCCTGGATCGGGATGCGGTAGAGTTGGAAGGCGGTTCCGGTCTCCAGGCTGGTGCGGGCCAGGTACGGCGACGGCTCGCCCAGATGGACCACGAAGCGCAGGTGACGCTCCTGCGTGTCGAGGACGCCGTCGCCGTCCAGGTCCTCGGTGTCGTTTCGCCCGTTTCCCCTCGTGCAGTCGGCGCGAGGGTCGCCGATGCGGTAGATGTGGCCGCGCTGGGCGAGGCACGACTCGTCCCACACCCCGTGCTGATCGGCCGCGTCGCTCCAGATCTCTCCCTTGGCGGGATCGGCCTCCTGGTCCAGGATGCCCAGACCCCAGGCCACGCCGTCGCTCTGGCGCGTGCCGGAGGTGCGGCCCTGCGCATCGACGAAGAAGGCGTCCTCGCTGACGCTGCCCAGATCCAGGATGAGCGTCTCCCCCGCGCCGCCCGACACGTAGAACTCCAGGAACTCCGTCTTGGTCAGGTCCAGGCCCGTCGTGGAGAGCGGGGTCGTGATCGAGCGCCACGCCGAGCTGCCCGGCTGGGGATCGGTGAACGTGAGCTGAAGGCCGGGCTCGCGCACCTCCGAGCCCGCCACGCGGATCTGGTTGTCGATGTCCTTGCGGGGGAAGTATCCCTCGTGCACGCCGACGCTGTCCCCGGTCGGCGAGACCTCCACCCACGAGTGCTGCCACACCAGTCCGGCGGCGTTGGCGGGCGTGAGCGAGATCGGAAGATCGGCCTCCGCCCCGGCGTTGGAGCCGGGGGCGCTGCCGAGCTGCCAGTCCGAGGAGAGCAGCGAGATGGGCAGCTCGTCCGCGGCGTCGAAGTCGTCCACGAAGGCCTCGCCGCGCGTGTTGGGGTTGGGCAGAGAGAGCGCGACCTCGCCATTCAGCGAGAGGGTGCTGTGGCCCGCGAAGCTGAGGCCGGGCACACGGTTCAGGAGCTGGTCGAACCAGGCCGCATGGGTCGCGTAGTCTCCGCTCACGCCTCCGGTGAGGGCGGCCGCCGGCTCCGTTCCGAGCACCGGACGGTTCACCACCGAGCGCTCGGATTGGTAGAGGCCGAGCACGTTGAGGCCGCCCGAACCGAGGTCCGCGTGCGCACGCATCCCGAAGACCTGGGTCGGCGAGACCTGGAAGAGCGAGCGCTGCTCCCAGGTCGCACGGATCGTCGCGTCCGGCGCGGTGGCGAAGAGCTGCTCGGGCTCGAGCAGACGCACCTGCCCCACATCGTAGTCGATGTCGTAGTCGACCCCCTTCGTCAGCAGGCGGTCGCCCAGGTAGATGCGCTCGCTTCCGTCGCGGATCCCGATCGCTCCGAGCGAGAACGACGAGATCACCCCTTCGCTCCGGATCCGATAGGTGAGCGTGAGGCGGAACAGGCCCGCCGCTTCACGCTCGTACGGGTCCGGCTCGTCGTAGATGCGGTGGTTGGCGTCGTCGCCGAGGATGCGGGCGGTCTCGTCCGCCGTCAGGCCCTGCGAGGGAAGCGGCGGCGGCTCGGCGAACGGATGGAGGGTGGGGAAGACGACGAACGTCCCCTCCACCGGGGGCCGGTCCGAGAAGACTCCTCCGGAGGGCGTGTACACGAAGGACGGGTCGAGTCGGTCGGTGGGCGACTCGGCGTCGAGCCCGAAGAGGCGAAGGAAGGTGAGGTCGCGGCCCGACGGCCCGCGCTTGAACGTGCGGCCGGCCGACAACTCGCCGAGGGAGATCGTGAGATCGACCGAGCTCTGCTCGACGTCCGGCGAGCCCGAGACCCGGTAGACCTGGTGCATCTCCATCTCCCATGTGGGCCGCCCCGGCTGGTGATTGGCTCCCGACGCCTTCAGAAGCCTGAGCTGCGGCCGGCCCCCCGCGTTGTGGATGCGCTCCGGGTTGTAGTCGCCCACCGTGTCACCGGTGGCCGTGATGTAGGTGACGGCGAGCATCTCGTCGCGCCCGAGTGGGGCCTTCAGCGCGATCCAGAGGCCGCTCGGGTGCACGAAGTAGTCCACGCCGGGCTGCAGGTAGCGGAACCATCCGGACTCGACCACGCGGTCGCCGTTCTTCTCGGCGACGGCGTCGGCCTGGATGTAGCCTTCGACCTGCTGACGCTGCACCGGGTCGTTCTCGTAGCGGTAGACCTGGATCGGCTGAGAGCCCGGCTCCACCGAGGCGGGCGCGGCGGACGCGTCCAGGTCGAGCACGTCGACGTACGGATAGCCGCGAAGGAGCGTCGGATCGACCAGGAAGAAGAACTGCCCCTTCACGTAGTCGGCGTCGTCCAGCGCGAGCGTGTCCTCCTGCACGAAGGACCGCTGGTCACCGACACCGGTGAGGTGGAACTCCCGCGAGTTGAGGTCGCCGCGCTGCTGGGCCCAGACCGTCTGGAAATCGAGCGGACCGAGCTGCCCCGAGGCCTGGAAGCCGAAGTTGCCCGCGGGCACGCCTTCGGTGAGGAAGCGCGAGGCGGGCAGCTGGAACGTCACGTCGCCCACCTCGAGCCGCTGGAGGATGTCGTCCTCCTTGCCCTGGTAGAAGATGTTGATCCGGTTGGCGGCGCTGAACTCCCGCGCCTGGTCGAAGTCGACGTCCACCTGGATGCGGTCCGCGATCGTGCCGGCCACCTTCACGCCGAACTGGATGTCGGGGCTGATCTGGGGGATGAGTCCCGGGTTGCAGCCCACCTTGAACTGGAGGTCGCAGGGGCGGTACCGAGCCCAATCGCCGCCGAGCTCCATGCGGCTCTTCATGGAGAAAGCCAGGTTGGCGTACTCCGACATGAAGCCCCCGAACGGCGTCTGGGCTCCCTGCACCGCGGGCGTGACCGGCGCGGCCTGCAGGGGCGGAAGGAAGAGCGCGCTGTCCGGCGTGTGCACGCCCCACGTCGCGGCCCGGCGACGCAGGATGGACGAGAGGAGGTTCGAGCGTCCGGGGACCTCGGCTCCCGGCCGCCCCGTCGGCCCGACGCCCGGCGCACCTGTGCCTCCGGCGCCCAGGGCTCCCGCCCTGCCCGCTCCGACGCCCGTGCGCGCTCCGGCCGCCAACAGGCCCGAGATCGGGATCAGGAGCCGCGGAAGGAGGGTGTCGGCCCGGAGGGGGATACGCCGCATCCCCAGACGGAGAGCCGGCTCCCCTGGTCCGGCGCTCAGGCCGCCGGCGACCGAGCCCGGCGGACGCGAGAGATCGTGGCGCAGGATCGTGTCGGCCGGCGACGGCATCGAGCGCACGGACGCGGGCGCCGACACCCCGGTCGTCCGTGCCGGCCGCAGTCCGGCCTCCGGCGCCCGCGCCTCGGACGGCCGCGCCGGCGGGGAGGCCGCGAGGGCCAGGGCCAGCAGGAAAACCGGCGCCCGTCTCATCCGTCAGCGCCCGAACCGTCGGGCAGGCACGGGTGTACGTCTTGAAGCTCGAGTGCGCACCTGACTAGCTTGGCAGGCTGGAAGGCCGACAGTCGACCCCGAGAGGCACGTCGTGATGCGGATGGGAGTGCTCACCAAACACCTGATCCGGGCCCACCTCGGCCCCTTTCTCTTCGCTCTGTTCGCGATCACCGGGCTCATCTTCCTGAACGCGGTGGCCCTGCGCATCGAAGGGCTGGTGGGCAAGGGGCTCCCGTGGACCGTGATCGTCCAGTTCCTGATTCTCTCGTTGCCTCACACGATCGCGCTCTCCATTCCGATGTCGGTGCTCGCCGCCGTCCTGTACGCATTCAGCGACCTCGCGACGTCCAACGAGATCACGGCCATGGCGGCCGGGGGCGTTCGCCCCACGCGCCTGATGATTCCGCTCCTCGGAATGGGCGCCGCCGCCACGGTGATGATGCTCTTCTTCAACGACTCCGTGCTTCCCGAGGCGAATCATCGGCTAAAGAACCTCCTCGTGGACGTCGGTCGCAAGAGTCCGACCTTCCAACTCCGCGAGAACGTCGTCAATCCCATCAATACGAACGACGATCGGACCAGGTACTATCTGACGGCCGCGCGCATCGACCCCGCCACCAACACGCTCGAAGACGTCACCATCTTCGACGACAATGATCCGCTGCGAAAGCGTATCACGCACGCGGAGCGTGGGACCATGGCCTTCAACGCCGCCCGCACCGACCTCTTCCTCACGTTGTACGACGGGGTGGTGCGCGAGGTGCAGGGCGACCGGGACGGCGGGGGCGGATTCCAGCGATTGTACTTCCAGAAGCAGGTCGTGCCGATGCGCGGCGTCGGTGACGAGCTGGACCTGCAGCTGGGCGCGAGCCAGCGCGGTGACCGCGAGATGGATTTCGGCATGCTCCATCACGAGATCGACATCCGAAAGGCCGAGCTCGACAGCGTCCTGGCCCAGAGCCGCAGCAACGCGCTCAGGGCCGTGCGCGCGGCGCTGGCCATCGACGGCGACACGATCGCGATCGCCGCGATCCCTCCGCCGGTAGCCCGCATGGGCAGACACGGTCCGGAGCGGCCGCTCATGGAGCGCGACGCCGTCACGCGCGAGGTGGTGCGGAGCCAGCGCTCTCTGGCGGCCAGGACGGAGACGCTCCTCGAGCGCACGAACCAGCTCGAGGTCGAGATCTACAAGAAGTGGGCGATCGCGTTCGCCTGCCTGGTGTTCACGCTCCTCGGACCTCCGCTGGCGCTGCGCTTCCCACGTGGGGGCGTGGGGATGGTGATCGCCGCCTCCACGGTGATCTTCTCCATCTACTGGGTCGGGCTGATCGGCGGCGAGAGCCTGGCCGACAAGGACCTGGGAAGCCCGTTCTTCACCATGTGGATCCCCAACATCGTCTTCGCCTTGCTCGGCCTGAGCCTGTTGAGCCACATGGCGCGCACCGGAACGACCTCGCGCGGCAGCGCGTGGGAAGAGATCTGGTATCGGATCCGAACGGGGACGGCCCGGCTCCTGGGCAGAGGAAGGGCGCGGGCAGCCGGATGAAGCCGCGCATCCTCGACCGCCTGGTGGCGTGGACCTTCCTGAAGCTCTTCATGCTCTTCCTCATCGCCGCCCCGGCGCTCTTCATCGTGGGCGACTGGACGGAGCACCTGGACAACTACATCGATCGCGGGCTCACCGGGATGGAGGTCGCCAAGGCCTACCTCTTCGAGCTGCCGATGTACATCCAGTGGTCGTTCCCGATCGCGGGCCTCGTGGCGATCGTCTTCACCGTCCACAACATGACCAACCACCGGGAGGTCGTGGCGGCGAAGGCCGGCGGCATCTCGTTCCACCGCCTCATCTGGCCGGCCTTCTTCACCGGCCTCGTGCTCACGGGCCTGGCGCTCGGTTTCGGCGACTATGTGCCGCGCGCCAACCGGATCGCAGGGAAGATCCTGCGCGACGAGAACTCGCGTAGCTGGCGCAGCAGCTTCGTGTACGTGTCCGAGAGCGGCGTGACCTGGCAGGTCACGCGCCTGACGGCCGACAACGGGATGATGAGCGGGGTGGTGATCGAGCGGCCGGCGACCGACCGGATGCCCGCCTTCAACGTCACGGCCCGGACCGCGAAATGGGATTCGATCGACGGCTGGACGCTGGAGGACGGGTACGCCCGCCTTCTCTACGCCGACAGCACCCTGCGCGAGTACAAGTTCGGGCAGATGACCATGGTCGGACTGGACGAGCGGCCGCAGGAGCTCCTCGAAACCCCCAGGAAGCCCGAGGAGATGACCTACGAGGAGATCGATCGGATGGCCAAGGTCCTCGAGCGCACGGGCGGCAACGCGAAGCAGCTCCTGGTGAAGCAGAAGCAGAAGCTCTCCATTCCCGTGGCCACGCTGGTGGTCATGCTGTTCGGGGCACCCCTGGCGACCACGACCCGCCGCGGAGGGACGGCCTTCGGCATCGGGATCTCTCTCGGCACGACGATCCTCTACATGCTCCTCTTCAAGATCGCCGCCGCGCTCGGCCAGGCCGGCACGATCTCGCCGTGGGCGGCTGCCTGGGTGCCGAACCTGTTGTTCTTCGGCACCGGAGCCGTGCTCATGCAGAAGGTGCGAACGTAGGATCCACCGCCGCGCTCCGAGTCCTACACCTCCAGCGTGGCCGGGTCGGCGTGCCAGCCGCTGCCCTGAGAGCCCCCGAAATGCCGCCGCTCCTGGCTCTCCAGTGACGGATCGCGATAGCGGATGAGACTCGAGAGGTAGCGCTCGCTCGGCTGCCCCAGCGCGCGCGCGAGCTCGAGGATCCCCTCTTCCAGGATGTCGGCCACCTTCTCCGGCGACGTGATGTTGCGCCCGTCCCGGATCGCGCTGAGGCGCGCGAACTGCTCCAACGCGTTCATGAGCCCCGGCAGGCGGCCGATGGCCTCGAGATCGTTGACCAGGAGGCGACGGCTGCGGGTCCCGATGTTCAGGAGGATCCCTTCGGTGAAGTCCGCCAGGGCGTCGGACTCGGTCACCGCGTCGAGAATTCCGAGGAGCTCGTCGGTGCTCAGGTCACGGGGCCCCCCCTGCCACACCCAGACCGCGGACTCGACCGAGTGCAGGGCGTCCCACGCGATCCTCCGACCCCGGTCGAGCAAGCGCCGTCGCTCCAGGAACGACTCGACGATCGCCACCGTGATGACGATCCCGACGACCTCGCTGCTCAGGTTGACGAGAAGCTGTCCCCAGTCGCTTTGCGTGCCGAGGATGAACGCCAGCCACATGAGGATCGCGGCGACGAGCAGCGATCCCACCACGAGTACGATCCGGAACACGAGGCCTCCCTCTCCTGCGGCCGGGCCACGGCCGAGCGGTACCCGCCCGGGTCTGCGTGACCGTCGTCGATCGGGCCGACGGCTCGACCCCGACGATAGACGAGGGGACCGTCGCGCGCCACAGGCGCGTCACCCGGACAGCGTGCGTGCCCACTCGGGGCTGAGCGATCCCTCGCACACCTCCTCGACCGGCCCTCGCAGCACGACGTCCAGGTCGGGCGTCACGGCCACGTCCAGGATCCCCCCTTCCATGCGGATCTCCACCGGGCCCGGCTCCACCGATCCACGGTGGACGGCCGCGACCGCCACCGCGCACGAGCTCGTGCCCGAGGCCGACGTCGGCCCCACGCCCCGCTCCCAGATGAGCGCTCGGCAGGCACGCTCGCCGTCGATCCGGGCCAGCTGGACGTTGGCCCCGTGCGCGAGCGACGGGTGCGCCGTGAGGAAGGGGCCGAGCCGGTGGAGCTCCTCCGTGGTCGGCTCGTCGACCCAGACCACGAGATGCGGATTGCCGACCGAGACGGGGACGAGCGTGAGCGGCGTTCCGTCGGGTCCCGCCAAGCGGCCCTCGCCGTCCAGCGCGGAGGCGTCCATCGCCACGGCCTCCGGACCGACCCGCGCGCGCCCCATCTCGACTGAAACGTCGTAGAGCGGGCCGGACCGGCCGTGCACCGTCATCTCGATCCGGTCCCCTCCGACCTCGACCCGGAAGGGCTCGGAGCCGACCCGGCCCGTGCGCGCGAGGTGGGAGGCGAGGATGCGGAGCCCGTTTCCGCTCCGCTCGAACTCGGAGCCGTCCGGGTTGAACATGCGGAGTCGGAACGGGCCGCCCGAGGCGTCGTCGAGGAGTACCACGATCCCGTCACCACCCGGGCCACGCCAGCGGTCACACACCCTCGCGACGGCCCCCGGCTCCGCCACCCACTCCCTCCCCTCCTCGAAGACCAGGTAGTCGTTGCCGAGCCCGTGGGCCTTGTAGAAGGGCAACCCGACCGAAGGGCGGGCCTGGTTCGCGTGGATCCCACCGTCCGCCATGTCGTCCTCTGCCTTGAGCGTTCGATTCGAGAAAGGTCGCCGGGGCACCTGGGGGCGCGGGTACGCGAGCCGTGACCCGAGCCGTCACCCGAAGGGCGCGTCCGCGGCCGAGCGGTCCTCGGTCCCCGTGGATACGTCCGCGGCCGGGCCGTCCCCGTGGATACGTCGGTGCCCGAGCGGTCTCACGGCACGCGTCGGCGCCCGAGCAGTCTGGCCAGGCACGCCGAGGGAGGCAAGGACATCGCTCGCCGCCCCGGTCCACCCTTGGCCGCGTGCACCGCCAATGCTACGTTGAAAGGACAATCGAATCGGGGCGATTTGAGGCATATTGCGGCCCGATCGGCGATCTCCCACGCCGGTGAACACGCTAAAAAGCCATCGCCTCGCCGCGCCTGTCGCGACGGGGCTTTCGGTTCACGGGCCGCCAGGGAGGATGGCGACCTGTGGAGGAGGCACGGATGACAAAGGCCAGGACGCGCGCGCACCGCGCCGGACAGCTCGAAGAACATCTCGCGAAGCGAATCCTCCTCCTGGATGGTGCCATGGGCACCATGATCCAGCGCTACGGACTGTCCGAGGAAGATTTCCGGGGCGACCGCTTCGCCGATCACACCGTCGCGCTCCAGGGCGCCAACGACCTCCTCTGCCTCACGCGCCCGGACATCATCCGGGAGATCCACGAGGCCTACCTGGCCGCCGGCGCCGACATGGTGGAGACCAACACCTTCAGCGCCAACCGGATCTCGATGGCCGACTACGCGCTCGAGGGCCTGGTGCTCGAGATGAACCGGGAGGCTGCCCGTCTCGCGCGCGAGGCCTGCGACGCGGCCGAGGAGGCCGATCCGGAGCGCCCGCGCTGGGTGCTGGGCTCGATCGGGCCGACGAACCGTACGGCCTCGCTCTCGCCGGACGTCGGCGATCCGGGCGCGCGCAACGTCACCTTCGACGAGCTCGTCGAGGCGTACGCGGAGCAGGCGCGCGGGCTCCTGGACGGTGGCGCGGACCTCCTCCTTGTCGAGACCGTCTTCGACACCTTGAACGCCAAGGCGGCGCTCCATGCCCTCTCCGGCGTGCTCGCCGAGCGCGACGAAGACGTCCCGGTCATGGTCTCGGGCACGATCACGGACCAGAGCGGACGCACGCTGTCGGGGCAGACCCCCGAAGCGTTCTACAACTCGATGCGGCACGGCGTGCAGCCGGGCCCCGGCAGACGCTCCGGCCTCCTCTCGATCGGGCTCAACTGTGCGCTGGGCGTCGACCAGCTCCGGCCCTTCATCGAGGAGATCAGCGGGGTCGCGGATGTGCCGGTGAGCTGTCATCCGAACGCCGGGCTTCCGAACGAGTTCGGCGGCTACGACGACACGCCGGAGCACATGGCGACCGCGCTCCGCGAGTTCGCCGAGGCCGGCTTCCTGAACATCGTGGGCGGGTGCTGCGGCACCACGCCCGAGCACATCCGGGCCATCCGCGAGGCCGTCGCCGACGTGAAGCCGCGCACCCCGGCGCAGCCGGAGCGGCGCACGCGCCTCTCCGGCCTCGAGCCGCTCACCATCGGGCCGGACTCGCTCTTCGCGAACGTCGGCGAGCGCACGAACGTCACCGGCTCGCGCCGCTTCGCCCGCCTGATCAAGGATGACGACTACGAGACCGCGCTCGACGTGGCACGCGATCAGGTGGCGGGCGGGGCGCAGATCGTCGACGTGAACATGGACGAGGGGCTCCTGGACTCCCCGGCCGTCATGACGCGGTTCCTGAACATGCTGGCCGTCGACCCCGAGATCGCGCGCGTGCCGATCATGGTCGACTCCTCCAACTGGGACGTCATCGAAGCGGGGCTGAAGACGCTTCAGGGAAAGGGTGTCGTCAACTCGATCAGCCTCAAGGACGGGGAGGAAGCCTTCCGCCAGAAGGCGCGCCTGGTGCGCCGTTACGGTGCCGCGGCCATCGTCATGGCCTT
>CAZVYM010000105.1:0-14580 GCA_964630935.1 uncultured Gemmatimonadaceae bacterium
ACGTCTCCGCGCCCGGCTCGCCGGCCCGCGGAACGGTGTTGAAGCGCCAGACCGGCTCGCCGTCCGCCAGGCGGAACGCTCCGATCCACCCCTTGACCGAGTTCTCGCTTCCGGCCGGGCCGATGACGACCAGGCTGTCGAAGATCAGCGGCGGCATGGTGATCGTCTCGCCGAGCGCGGGCTTCGCCACCTGCCGTGCCCAGAGCAGCTCGCCGTCGGCCGCGTCGAGCGCCACGAGATAGCCGTCGGGCGTTCCGCGGACGACCCAGCCGCCTTCGATCGCCACGCCTCTGCTGTTGGGCCACAACATCTGATCCCTCGGCTGCCACACGGAGCGCCACCGCTCTCGGCACGTCGCGGCGTCGAGCGCGACGGTCACGCTGGACGTCGTCAGATACATCGTCCCCTGGTACACGATCGGGCCGGCATAGAACGTCTCGAGGACGCCGAGCTGGTAGGCGCACGCCACGTGCAGCCGACCGATGTTGGCGGTGGTAATCTGGGAAAGCGGGGAGTAACGCGTCCCCTCGTAGTTGCCGGTGTGATGGATCCAATCGCCCGAGTCCGGGTCCGTGAGCTCCATCTGGCTCGGTCCCTGGCCGACGGGCTCGGACCGCTCGCCCGCGATGAACTCTGGTGGCGCGGGAGGGGCCGGACCCGCGGCTTCAGCGAGCCTGCCCAGATCGATCGCGGCGAGCGTCGAGGCGGATCCGTCGAAGGCCACCCCTCCCGCGGCGAGGCCGTTTCGGGAGAGGAGGTACGCGAAGACCTCGTTGTACGCCTCGGCCGAAAGCGAGCCCGCGCCCGGCCTGGGCATCGAAGTCCGCAGGGCGTCGAAGAGATCGCGTGCGCCCCTCTGGGCCCACGTGTGCAGGAACGTCGCGCCCGCGAGGGCGGGGGCCACGCCTCCCTGGAGATCGCCCCCGTGGCAGTTGGCGCAGTAGGTCGTGTAGACACCTCGGCCCGCGTCGGCCTGGTCCGTCGTGTACGTGGATTGCGCGTGGGCCGCGAGCGGGAAAGCGAGGCTCAGGCCGGCGGCCGCGATCAACCGTCGGATTGGGGTAGGCACGGGAGGGCACTCCTGTTTGGGGGGTGCCGGCAGGATAAGACGCGGATGGGTGAAGAGCCAGGATCGTGTTGGCCGATGCCGTGGGCGCACCCTGGCGGGACCTGTTCATCACCCCCCGCTCGCGAGCCCGAGCGAGGCCTGTCGTATCGAGTGCCCGTCAGCTGTCCGGCTCGAGCGACGCGAGGTCGAACGACGAGCGCGCCGGCGTGTGCCGGGACGAGTCGCCGACCCTCACCTCGTAGGTGCCGGCCGCCGCGACCCAGGCCGAGCGTTCGGGGTCCCACGAGGCGAGGTCCATGGGCGTCAGCACGAACGTGAGCGTCTGTGACGCTCCCGGCTGGAGCAGCGACGTCTTCGCGAAGGCTCTCAGCTCCTGCTCCGGCTTGTCCAGGTCGCCGGACGGCGCCGCGACGTAGAGCTGAGCCACGTCGCGACCCGGGACCGCGCCCGTGTTGGTGATCGTCACCCTCGCCGTGATGGCTTCGTCGGCGAGCTTCGTGTCACTCAGCTCGAGATCGCCGAACGAGAACGCCGTGTAGGACCGGCCGTACCCGAACGGATAGGCGGGCGCGACGTCTTCCGTGTCGTAGTAGCGATAGCCGACGTAGATGTCCTCGTCGTAGGTGACCTCCGAAGGCCGGGCGCGCCTGCGCGCGGTCGTCGTGTCGCCCTCGCCGGGGAGGAGATGGCCCGGGAAGCTCCCGGCCGACGGGACGTCTTCGTATCTCATCGGGAACGTCGTCGCGAGATGGCCGGACGGGTTCACGCTCCCGTCCATGACGTCGGCGATGGCGTGCCCTCCCTCCTGTCCCGGTTGCCACGCGAGCAGGATCGCGTCGGCCTCGTCGCGCCAGCTCGCGACCTCCACCGGGCCCGCGACGTTCAGCACCACGACCAGCTTCTTGCCGGCCCGGTGGAAGGCGTCCGAGACACTCCGAATCAGGGTGTGCTCGGCGTCGGTCAGATCGAAGTCGCCCTCCACCGCGCGATCCGCACCCTCTCCGGAATTCCGGCCCAGGGTGAACACGCCCACGTCGGTGCTTTGCGCGAGCCGCTCCAGCTCTACGGCCGGCAGCGCCATCTCGGGGATCGGCTCCCGTCGGGAGAACCCGCGCCGCTCCTGCGCTCGTCGGGCACGCTGGTCGGCCAGGTAGCTCCGATACCGGTCCCCGAGCGAGGCGTCGACCGCATGGCCGGCATCCGCCAGGCCCCGATCGAGGGAGACGGAGTAGGCCTCGTTCACGTCGCCGCTGCCGGTGCCGCCCAGAATCAGGTCGTAGGAGGTGTTCCCGAACAGCGCGACCTTCCGGGACGGGGAGAAGGGAAGGGTCCCGTCGTGGTTCTCCAGGAGGACCATCCCCTCAGCGGCCGCATGGCGCGCGATCCGGGCGTGGCCCTCGAGGTCGGGGTGGTTCGAGTAGGGGACCTTCCGGAACGTCGGTGTCTCGAGCACGACCTGGAGCACGCGCCGGACGTTCTCGTCGAGCTGGGCTTCGCTCAGGGTGCCGTCCGCCACGGCCTGGACGATCGCCTCCACCTGGCCGGGGGAGCCGGGCATCAGCATGTCGTTGCCCGCGTTCATCTGCGCGACGGGGTCATGGCCTCCGCCCCAGTCCGTCATCACGAAGCCCCGGAAGCCCCAATCGTCCCGGAGGATGTCGGTGAGCAGCGCTCGGCTCTCCGACGTGTAGGTGCCGTTGACGAGGTTGTACGACGACATCACGGCCCACGGCTGCGCCGCCTGGACGGCGATCTTGAATCCCTTCAGGTAGATCTCGCGGAGCGCCCGCTCGCTCACGAGTGTGTTGAGCTGCGTGCGGTTGAACTCCTGGTTGTTGGCCACGAAGTGCTTGAGCGTCGCGCCCACGCCCTGCGACTGGAGTCCGTCGACGAACGCGGCCGCGATGTGGCCCGAGACGACGGGATCCTCCGAGTAGTATTCGAAGTTCCGACCACCCAGCGGGTTCCGGTGGATGTTCATGGCCGGCGCGAGGAGGAAGTCGATCCCGTACGCACGCACCTCTTCGCCGTACGCTTCGCCCACGCGACGCACCAGGGCGGTGTCCCACGTCGAAGCCATCAGCGTGGATACGGGGAAGGCCGTCGCGTAGTAGGTGTGTGTGCTGTCGCCGTCGCGGATCGGCGCGATGCGGACGCCGGCGGGCCCGTCCGAAAGGGTGAGCGAAGGGATGCCCAGGCGCGGAATCGGGTGCGTACGTCCCGCTGCGCCCGCGACCTTCATCGGAATGAAGTCGGCCGTGTCCGAGCCCGGACGGAGCCGAGAGCTCATTCCCACGAGCAGGAGCGCCTTCTCCCGGGTGGTCATCGCGCGGATCACGTCGTCCACCGGACTCGAGCCGAGCCGGGGGGGCTGTTGCGCGGCGGCGGGAGCCGTTGGAACGAAGAGGGCGGCCGGCAACAGGAGCGGGGCTCCGACAAGGACTCTACGCAGAGGGCGCATAAGCGTGCGGGGTCGTTGAGGTCCCTTGATTTCACGCTGCTCAGAATACCTCTACGCACTTTCGGACACCAGCGTACGTCCCACGCCGTATGGGGACGATCGCTCGCGAGAACGAGCTTCTCGGGGAAAGGCGCAACTCCGACCGGAGCGGTCCTCATGAGCGGGAAGTCGTCCTCTGCATTCGCGCAATCGGCACGCCGAGCCCTACGCAGGCTGCGAGCCCGGCTCGGCTCCATCGATCTCATCGCGTCGCGACGGCGCCGGACGGGGCTTCTCGTCGCGTGGGCCGTCTGCACCGTGGCGGCCGGGGTAGCGGCGGTCGTGGGATTCGGCATCGACAACTCCGTCGGCGTCTGGTTCGCGAAGGACGATCCGGCTCTGGTCGACTACCGCCAGTTCCTGCGGGACTTCGGCGGCCGCGAGTGGCTTCTGGTCGTGCTCGAACGGACCCCGGCGAGCCGAGAGGTCCTCGACGGAGAACGGGATCGGATCGTGTCGGCCCTGGAGCGCGTCGGGCACGTGCACGGGGTCCTCTCCTCCGCCATGGCACCGTCGGGGAGCGAGCTGGCTCGGATCCTGAAGCCTCGCCCCGCGAGCGCCACCGAGGGTCTCCTCGTCCAGGTCACGAACGACATCGACACGCGGGACGCGTATCGCGAAGACCTGGTGGCGGACATCCGCAGCGTGGCCGAGTCCTTCCCCACGGTCTCCCGCGCCCGTATCGCCGGCATCGCCGTCATCAACGGGGAGTTGAACCGCACCGCCCGCCGGGACATGTACCTCTTCTTCCCGATGGTCACGCTTTTTCTGGCGCTTCTGGGTCTGCTCTTCTTCCGCAACCTTCGGGACACCTTCGTTCTCCTGTCCGTCTCTCTGGGCACGGTGGTCGTGACGCAAGGCCTGCTCATCGGCGTGGGTCATCCGCTGAACATGATCACGATCATGTTGCCCACAGTGCTCATCGCCCTCTCGGTAGCCGACGCGGTCCACCTCATCCAGGTCTTCCACGGTCACCGCGCCACGGGGCAGGAGTCCTTCACGGCCGCACGAAGGGCGGTGCGCGACGTCATCTGGCCCTGTGCGGGAACGTCGGCCACCACCGTGGCGGGCTTTCTGTCGTTCGCCCGGAGCAGCGTCGGGCCCGTGTTCCAACTCGCCGTGTTCGCGTCCTTCGGGATCGCGCTGGCGTGGGTCCTCACCATGACCCTCGCTCCGATCGTGCTGGCCCGGTTGTGGCGTGGACGCCTTCGCGCCGAGGCCGGTGCGAGTCGGGTCGGTGCCCGCCTCCTCGATCGGTGGACCGGGCTCCTGATCCGTCACCCCGCGCGCATCGCCGGCGCCTTCCTCCTCGGGAGCGTGTCCCTCGTGGGGCTGTCGTCGCTGAAGGCCGACACCAACTACGTGAAGTTCTTCCGGTCCGACTCCCGGGTGCCGCAGGACTACCGCGCCATCCAGGAGGCAGGCTTTCCCCAGAATCCGCTGGAGCTGGTGTTCCGGGCCCCGCGCGGGACGAGCCCGCTGTCGCCGCAGTACGCACGTGCCCTGGTGGCGTTCACCGAGCGCGTACAGCGGCTCCACGGCGTCCACTCCGTCCTCTCTCCGCTCATGCTCGCGGGAGTCCAGGGGCGCGGGACGGAAGACCTTGGGAACATGGGCGGCATGCTCTCCGCCGACTCGAGCCAGATCCAGCTCATCCTGATGATCGACTACCTGAGCAGCGACGAGCTCTTCGCCCTGCTCACCCGCGTGCGCACGCTGGCCGCCGACGTGATTCCGCCCGAGCTCCGCATGGTCCCCACGGGGACGTCGCTCCTCTGGGCGGGCATGGACGAGGGCGTCATCCGTACTCAGAAGCAGTCCCTGGGCATCGTCTCGGTGGTCTGTCTGGGGCTCCTCTTCCTGCTGTTCGGCTCCTTGCCCCTCGCGCTTGTGGGCCTGGCCCTGAGCCTTCTTCCCGTGGGGATGGTGCTGGGCCTCATGGGCCTCTGGGGCATCCCCGTGAACCTCGCGACGGTCCTCATCGCGGGCATCGCCGTCGGCCTCGCCGTCGACGACACGATCCATTTCGTCCACGAGCACCAGAAGCTCCGGCGCGCCGGGAAGAGCCGGGAAGCCGCGACCCGGGCCGCCATGGCGGCGGTGGGGCTCCGCATGGTCGTCACCTCCTGCATCCTCGTGGGCGCGTTCGCCATCATGGGGCTCTCGGACTTCCTGCCTACGGCTCAGTTCGGGCTCCTCACCTCCCTGACCATCGCTCTGGCGCTCCTCGCCGACCTGGCGCTCCTGCCGGTGATGCTGTCGTGGACGCCGCGCGCCGCGCTCGTACCGGCGTGGAAGATGGCCTCGAAGTGGAACCTGTCCATCCGCCGTCCGGGGGAGGATGATCATGTCTGAGCACGACTTCGCCGATTCCTGGATCGGTGTCACTCCGTACGGCCGCTATTGCCGGCCGAAGCTCTCCGCCCTTCTCGCCGCCGTGGGCCTGGACGTGACGTACACCAGGGCCCGGGGCGCCTACCTCTACCGCGAGGACGGCGCCGGAGGCGAGACGCCCGTGCTGGATCTGGTCAGCGGCTTCGGCGCCGGGCTGCTCGGCCACAACAATCCGGAGCTCAAGGCCCTGCTGAAGGCCCGCCTCGACGACGACGTTCCGTTCCTGGCCCAGTGTGCCGAGCGCCGCGAGGCCGGGCGTCTGGCGGAGAACCTCAACCGGGTGCTGCCGGGCCCGACCCGCTACCTGTGCCATCTCGCGAACAGCGGCTCCGAGGCGGTCGAGGCGGCGTTCAAGCACGCGTACCGGGTGAGGCTCGAAGCGCTCCGGCGGGAGTTCGAGGCGATCTCCAGATCCATCGAGCGCTTCTTCCACGAGGCGGAGAGCAAGGACCCCGAGCTCGAGGTCCCCGGCAGCGAGAAGGACCTGGGTCGGTTCCGCGACGACCTGGACCAGCACAACCTGGCGGAGTTCGAGCGCTTCCAGAATCACCCCGTGGTCCTGGCCTTCAAGGGCTCGTTCCACGGCAAGACCAGCGCGGCGCTGAAGGTCACGTTCAACCAGACCTACCGCGAGACCTTCGAGGGGATGTCGGCCATCCAGGCCGAGTTCCTCGATGCCGAAGACGTGGAGCGCCTGGCGGACATCCGGGACGCCCACGCCATCGAGTTCCTGGTTCCGCACATCGAGGACGGGCGCATCCTCGTGGGCCGCCAAAGGCGCTCGCGCGTCATGGCCCTCTGCCTCGAGGTGATCCAGGGCGAGGGCGGCATCCGGCCTCTGCCCGACGCCGTGCTCGAGACGCTCGCCCGGGTCCATGACGGCCTGGGGGTGCCCTACGTCATCGACGAGATCCAGACCGGGTGCGGCCGCACCGGCACGTTCTTCGCGTACGAGGCCACCGCGCTCCGCGCCATCGAGCCCGAGTACGTGACACTGAGCAAGGCCCTCGGGGGAGGGCTCCTCAAGGTCGGAGCGGCGCTGATCCGCGAGGACGTCTACGACCAGGACTTCGGCATCCTCCACACCTCGACGTTCGCCGAGGACGAGCCGGGATGCGCCGTCGCCAACGGCGTGGTCGACATCCTCACCCGGGACGGCGGACGGTTCATGAAAGACGTGGCGGACAAGGGAGCCTACTTCCTGGACGGGCTGAGACGCCTGCAAAGCCGCTACCCGGACGTCGTGCGCGACGTGCGGGGCCGGGGCCTCATGATCGGTCTCGAGCTCGCCGACCTCGGGGACAAGTCGCCTCTCTTCCGCTTCGGCATCCGCCAGGGCTTCCTCTCGCTGCTCGTGGCCGGCTACCTCCTGCACCACCACGCGATTCGTGTGCTCGCGCCCCTGAGCACGCTGCTCAAGGGCAACCCGGGGAAGAAGCGCCAGTCCATCCTCCGCATCCAGCCTCCCGCCTGCATCACGCGCGAGGAGATCGACCGGGCCCTCACGGCGTTCGCCGAGGTGTGCGCGGTGATCTCGAGCAACAACGAGGGCATACTGGTAGGGCATCTCCTGCACGTTCCGCCGACGGACGCCGAGCGCCGCGATCCTCCGACCGTGGAGGTGCGACACCCGCCCAGGGCGCTCGATACGCGCTTCGATGCCCGCGTGGGGTTCGTCGTCCATCCCACGGGCATCGGCCAGGTGCTGCGCTACTACTTCCCCACGTTGGAGGGTAGGGTCGACCTGGGCAGGCTGGCGTCGTGGTGGTCCCGTCTCGCGCGGTTTCTCGAGCCGGACGTCTTCCACAGCGAGCACATCGGCTCCAATGGCTTCGTGGTCGAGGTCAACCTGGTGTCGACGCCGTACCTGCCGGACTACATGATCGACGTTCTGCGGAGGAGCTCGCGCCGCGCCGAGCCGAGCCGACTGGACCGCCTCAGGCTCCGAGAGGTCCAGGACAAGATCCAGGATGCCGTCACGGTTGCGAAGGAGCTGGGTGACGATCACATCCACACGTCCATGGTGGGCCTCGGCGCCCTCACCTCCGTCGTCACGGATCGCGGGCTGACCGTGAACGACTACGAGGTCCCCATCACCACGGGGAACGCATACACCACCGGCCTCATGGTCCGGGGCATCCTCGAGGCCGCCGACCACGCGTCCCTCCACCTGCCGGACGCCCGTGCGGCGGTCGTGGGCGCGGCCGGCAACATCGGATCGGCCCTGACGGCCGCCCTGTCCCGTCGCGTGGGCCGGATGAGGCTGGTGGGACGCGCCTCGGCGGAAGGACTCGAGCGGCTCCGTGCGGCCCGCATGCAGTGCCTGGTCTATCTTGCGCACAAGGCGCGAGAGCAGGTGATCCAGGGCACTCCTGTCTCCGAGGTGCACGTGGGGGGAGTGGGGGACCGGATCCTCCACGACATCGTGCTGCCCAGGATCGCGAGGGGCGGCGCCACGTCGGCCTGGAAGCGCGCCGAGCAGTGGCTGTGCGGCGCTGAAGGAGACGGTCCGGAGCTGACCGCGCTGCTGGAAGAGGCCGTAGACCGGCACGGCGGCTCGGAGGGCAACGATTACATCTCGCTCCATCTCTCGGTCGATGCCGTGAGGGACTGCGACGTGGTCACGATCGCCACCACCTCGACCGACGCCGACCTGATCACGCCCGACCTGGTGCGGCCGGGCTCCGTGGTCTCGTGCCTGTCCGTGCCGTCCAACCTGAGCGCGGCGTTCGGAGAGCACCTGCACGAGTACCTGGTCTTCGATGGCGGATACGCTCGGCTTCCCGAAGGCCAGGTCGTCGACTGCGTCGGGCTGCCGGGGGGCGGGCTGGCGTTCGGCTGCTTCAGCGAGACGCTCATTCTGGGCTTCGACGGCCGGAACAGCTCCTTTGCGCACGGTCCCATCGCGCCCGAGCAGGTGGACGAGGTTCTGGAGACGGGAGAGATGTACGGATTCGATCTGGGCAGCTTCAAGCTCGGCGACGAGGCCTACACGCCGGAGATCCTGGCGGGCGCAGCCTCCGCAGACCAGGAGAACCAGCCATGACGACGCTCGCCGTCGCCGCGCCCGAGCGCGCGGCGTCCCATCGGATTTTCGCCTCGGTGGCCGACATCATCCTCCATCGGCTTCCCTCCTTCGGAAACCGTCCGGCGATCCGCTACGACGACGGGGCGGGCTACCGGTCCGTGAGCTTCAGCGACTACCTGGGCAACGTAGCCCGGGCCCTTCAGGTCGTGGGAGTCCGCACGGACCGCCAGGAGGTCGTCTGCACCTTCGTCCAGAACCGCCCCGAATGGGACATGGTGGCTCTGGCCACGTTCTATTCCGGCAACGTCCTGTTTCCTCTGGACACCAAGATGCACGACGCGGAGGTTCGCCATCTCCTTCTCCAGAGCCCTCCGGATGTGATCCTGGTGAGTCCCGCCACCAGAGCCCGGATGAAGGCCGTCCTGTCGCGTCTGGGCCTTTCACCCCGGATCCTCATCGCGGACCTCTATCGCGTCTGGGAAGACCGCGACGCGCCCGCTCTCCGGGATCTGGACGAGTCGGAGCAACGGCTCTCTGCGGTTCCGTTTCCGACCGACGAGCGCTTTCCCGATCCCAGCGAGCGCCTCGGTAGCGACGACGTGGTCCTCGGTCACTACGCGACCTCGGGCACCGTCAACCTCCCCAAGATCGTGAGGATCACACACGGCAACATCAGGACGCAGGTGAACGAAGGCATGGACGTGCTCAACCTGAGGCCGAACGAGGACGTCCTGAACATCGGTCCCTATACGCACATTGCCACTCTCCTCGAGTTCCTGGTCACCAAAGCGAACGGGTACTCCGTCACGTACTTCACGCGAGAGGCGGACGAGGACGGCGTTCTGGAAGCGGAGATCAAGAAGCTCAAGAAGAGCGGCGTACGCATCCGGGCGCTGATGGCCGTGCCCAAGTTCTGGATCTTCATCCTCAAGGAGGTCCTCGAGGAGATGAGGGACAAGCCGGTCTGGGGCAATCTCTATCAGTATTTCACGAGCATCGAGCAGCACGCCCAGCTCGTGGACATCGGAACGATGGACAAGGCGAAGCTCACGGCGATCCGGATCTACCTGCGCAACAAGATGGGGGGATACCTGTCCTTCGGGATCACCTCCTCGACGAGGATCGACCCCGGAGTCATCGACATCTTCGCGAAGCTCGGCGTCACCGTCATCGACATCTACGGTGCCACGGAGGCGTCCGGAATCGTCGCCCGGAACCGACTGAACGAGCGCCGCCGGGGATCGTGCGGTCGCCTGGCGTCGCATCTCGAGTATCATGTTCGCGAGCCCAGGGAGGTGCCCGGGATCGATCACCCGGTCGGCGAGCTGCTGGTCCGGGGGCCCACGATCTCGCCCGGATACACGGGGCAGGATGAGATCGACGTGGACGAGGAGGGGTTCTACCACACCGGTGACCTCGCGTGGGTCGACGAAGATCGTTGGGTCTACCTCGTGGGGCGAGAGAAGGAGCTCATCCATTGGGACGACGGGACGCTCGTCGACCCGATGCACCTGTCGAACCTCCTTGTGCGCTCCATCTGGGTCAAAGACGCCCTGGTGACCAGGCTGAACCATGACGACTTCCTCTCCGTCTTCCTCTTTCCGGACTGGCCGAGGGTCGAGAAGGACGCGGGATTCAAGGAGGCCGTGGCAAACGGCGTAAGGCGGGAGGAGGCGCTACGGGTACGGCTCCTCGAGGCCGTGGAGTACGCCCAGGCGCTGTCGGAGATGACCCCCCGCCTCGGACGGGAGAGGCTCTACCTCCTGGCGCACAAGCTCGAGCGGACGCCCACGCACAAGATCAAGTTCCTGCGGGCGCTGGAGACGCTCGACCTGGGCTCGTACGTGTAGCAGGTCGCCGAAGAAGGGGCCAGCCCCGGGTCGGGAGCGACAGGGCGAGACGTTCTCGTCACCCCTCCGGCCCGAAGCTCGGCGGCACGTCGTCCGGGCTCCGTCCCCACGTCGCGTCCCGCGTGGTCCCGACGTCGAAGTCCAGCGTGCCGCCGTCCTTCACGAACGAGGCGGGGAGCCACGATCGCGTGCTCGCCGCACCATTCACCTTCAGGCCGCGCACGTACATCGCGTCGGCTGCCGCCGCGGGCGCCCGGACGGTGATCGTCGTGCCGTCCGCACGCTTCAGCTCCACCTGCGGAAACAGGGGGCCGGTCAGCACCAGCTCCGAGCGTCCGGGGAAGAGCGGGTACAGGCCCATGGCGGCCCATACGTACCACGACGACATCGCGCCCAGGTCGTCGTTGCCCGGGATGCCGTACGGTGTGGGGCTCCACAGAGTCCGGAGGATGTGCCGCAGCGTCTCCTCCGTCCGGTCGGGCCGGCCGGCGAAGAGGTACATCCACGGGGTGGCCACCGAAGGCTCGTTGTCCATCTGCGCGTGCAGGGGACCCAGGCCCGTGAGCGCCCATCCTCCGTCGGGCGTGTGGAAGAAGGCGTCCAGGCGCCCGACGGCGGCGGAGTCGCCTCCCATGAGGTCGAACAGTCCTCGGGGATCGAAGGGGATCATCCACGTATACTGTGCGCTCGAACCCTCGGCGAAGCCGCGGCTGGAGCCGGGATCGAACTTCGCCCAGGTGCCGTCCGCATTCCGGTCCTGGATGTAGCCGCCCGTCGGGGTGGCGTCGGGGTTGTACAGGTTCCGCCACCACCCGGACCGCGTGAGCATCTCCTGGTGTGCCGCGCTGTCGCCCAGGCTCGCGGCGAGCTGTGCGAGGGCGAAGTCGGCCGACGCGTCCTCGAGGGTCTCTCCCGCGCCGCCCCAGGCGTTGGACTTCGCCGGCACGTAGTGCAGATCGAGCACCTGGTCGAGCGAGGGGCGCTCGCCCGGGCACATGACCGGACATCCCTCGTTGCTGAGGTCGAGGGCGGTGGGCGTTCGGGCCGCGGCGAGCAGGGAGGCGAGCGCGCCCCGGGCGTCGAAGCCGGTGCCGCCGAAGGCGTGGATGCCGGGCACGGCCGCGGCGGCCGCGTCCCCTTCCATGACGTGGGTCGCGCCGGTGTTGTGGGTCCAGCGGTCCCAGACGCCGTGGTTCTGACGCGCCTGGTTGAAGAGCGACTGGGCGATGTCGCTCCCCAGGGACGCATCCAGCAGCGTGACGAGCTGCAGCTGAGAGCGGTAGACGTCCCACCCGGAGAAGTTGGCGTACTGTGCCTTCTGTCCGCCTTCCACCTCGTGCACCGCCCCGTCGAAGCCGGCGTAGCGGCCGTCCGCGTCGCTGAACAGGTTGGGATGGAGCAGCGCGTGATAGAGCGCCGTGTAGAAGATGGTCCGTTGCGCTTCGCTGCCTCCCCGGATCCGGATCTTCCCGAGCCAGTCGGTCCACGACGCCCGCGCCTTCCGCCGCAGCTCGTCGAAGGAGGCGCGCGGACTCTCCGCCTCGAGGTTCGCCCGGGCTCCCTCCAGGCTCACGTAGGAGATGCCTACGCGCATGCTCACGACGGGTCCGCCCGCCCGGTCCAGGGTGACCCAGACACCCGAGCCCTTGCCCACGGGAGGATAGCCGTCCTTGCCGTACGTGGTACCGCCCGAGGCTTCCGTCGCACCGCGCTCCATCGTCAGGTCGACCCAGGCGCCGGTGGCCGTGAAGGGCCGGTCGAAGCGGGCCACGAAGTAGAGGGTGTAGTAGCTCTTGCGCATCACCGCGTCGATGTAGCCGCAGAAGTTCCCGCTTTTCACCCACCCGCTGACCGTGTGGGCAGTGGTGTCCACCACGGTATGGGCATCGCTCGATCCGACCTCGGAATCCGAGGTCCGAAAGAGGAACGTGGGTGCGCTGTCCGGCGGGAAGGTGAAGCGCCCGGCTCCGGTGCGCGGCGTCGCGGTGAGCTCGACGTTCGTGCCGTTGCGTAGGCGCACCTCGTAGTAGCCCGGCTCGGCGGTCTCGTTCGCGTGATCGAAGGGCACGGAAGCCCGGTCCCGCGGGTCGGCCGACGGGGCGGCGGCGTCCGGTGGCACGGTCCCGGCCCATGGCAGGATGGGCACGTCGCCCGAGGCGCCGCGACACCCCGTGCCCGAGAGATGCGTCAGGCTGAATCCACGGATCCGGGGCGCCTCGAACGCGTAGCCGCCGGGCGCGGGCCTCCGGGTCGGGTCACCGACGGTCGTCTCCGGGCTCCACGAGAGCATCCCGAAGGGCGTCACCGCTCCGGGAAAGGTGTTGCCGCCGTCGTCCGTGCCGATGAACGGATCGACGTAGGCGACCGGATCGGAGACGGCCGGTGGTGCGGGCGGGCGCGCACAGGCGGCGGCGAGGAGTGGCAGGGTCGCCGCGGTCCATCCCTTCGCTCGCACCCTCATCTCGGACTCCTGGCTGCGTCGTGCAAGGTCGTCGCGCTCCGTCGGCGTGCGAGAGGTCGAGTCGCCCGGAAGCACTCGAAGGCAGGGTAGGTCGCGAGCGACGGGGCAGCAAGGAGGGTGGACCTGGCAAGGGTGAATCCGACGAGGCTGGACGTGACATTTCGACCCGCAGGATGTGTGCATACGTCCTATCCGCAGGGCGCGGCGCAGCCGAGAATGCCCATGCGACGGGCCTTCCTTCAGCGGCCCGGACCTTGCTTCGAGTCGAGGGTGCAACAGTTCCTCACGGCCCCGAGAGAACGATGCGTCACGCTCTTCGCTTGACTGTCCTGGGACTCGGTCTCGCGGTCCTTCCCGCCCACGCCCAATCGACCGCACCCTCGCTGATGCCGATCACTTCCTTCGGCCAGGAGTCATTTGCGGGGAGCGCGTACGACGGCGTCTCGTTCGGCCTTGCGCCTTTCGTCGGTGGCCGATTCGACGGCGCGCCCCTCATCGGTGCCTCGCACGGCTGCGCGCCCTTCTTCGCCGACGCGTTTAGGTTCCGGCCCGATCCGTTTGGACCGCCCTGCTTCGTGGCGTTCGGCCACCTGTCCGACGAGCGCTGGGGCTTCGGTCGCCGGATGTCGATCCTGACGCTCAGGTCCTGGAACTCCTACGATGGCACGTGGGCCTATGTCGAATGGTGCCCGTACGACAGGTGGTGGGCCTACCTCGTCTCGGACCTGGTCGTGTCGTTGTTGGACCGGCGGTACGACCGGGACTGGGGCCCGCCGGTCGTATGGGTCGACGCCCCGAGGCCGCGCGTCACCTACAAGGAGCCGCCCGACCAGAGGCAGCGTCACGCGAAGCCGAGATCGGTGATCCTCGATCCGATCCCGCACGGCCGACCGCTCGTGGCCCCGAGGCCGCCTCGGTCGGTGCCTCCGCGGGTCCGGCCGCTTCTGTCCCCGCGACCACCTCGGTCCGCTCCTCCGCGGGTGCGCGAACGAGCCGCCGCGCATCGAGGTCGTAGCGTCCTCGGCTCCGTTCTCGGTGGCCTGGGCCGGGCGGTTTTGCCGAGTCTGGGTCGCGCCGTGCGTCGCGCCGTAGGGGGATCCTCCAAAGCCGAAGCCCGCGGGCGGCCAGAAGCGCACAAAGAGCGCGGTTCCACGCGCTCCGCTCGGCCGCGCACGACCGAGCGCCGCCCCACACGTCCCTCACGGCCACGCACGGCAAAGCGCCGCGGCTCCGGCGGAGGTCGGTCCTGGTAGGTGCGGCTTTCCGGGATGCACGAGG
>CAZVYM010000106.1:0-14515 GCA_964630935.1 uncultured Gemmatimonadaceae bacterium
AGAATGATCCGCACCCCTCCCAGGTCCTCGACCCGGTGCGGAAAGCGGTCGCCCGGGGTGCCGATGAACATCGAGTTCTTGGGGACGCCGAGCCGCTGCGACAGCCGCTCGATCAGCTCGGGACCGAACGCCCCCTTCACGGCCAGGAAGTCGATCTTGAGCTGGGGATAGAGGTGGTCGACGGTCGCGAGCTCCTTGGCCAGCTCCGGACGGAGGTCGTCCTCGTTCTCGTAGGCGCTCACGACCTTGAGGTGGTTGGTCTGCTCGTTCTTCAGCACGTAGAGGGCCGCCCGGTTGAGCACGGAGATGTCGTCGCCCTTGGTGAAGTAGACGACCTCGTCGCCGCTGATCTCCTCGATCTTCCGGTAGATGGTCCGGCGGATCCACTCGTTCGCCCCCATCAACCGATCGACCACGGACCGCGAGACGGCGAGGCCCACCCGGAGGATCTCGATGCGGAGGAACATCATGGCCACCACCGCGAGGCCGATGATGTAGTAGGTGAAGAACACCTCCACGTTCAGCGGGTCGAGGAGCACGTTGCCGAGGAGCCCGATCATGACGGCCACCAGGGCCACGACCACGGTCGGCCAGCTGGCGCGCTCGGACCGCGGTAGCCGCCCGCGGGTCTTCTTGAGAAGCATGTTGCCGATCGCATAGAGCGCCATCACGCTCAGGAACGAGAGCGTGTAGACGCCGGCCAGCGTCTCGATCTCTCCGCGGGTGACGAAGAGGATCGAGGTGCACAGCGCGAAGAACGCCAGGATGATCCAGTGGTTGGTCTTCCTCCAGGCGTTCTCCAACAGGAGCTTCTGCGGCAGACAGCGATCGAGGGCCATCCGGCGTACGAGGCCGGTGACGCCCACGTAGCTGGTGAGCACGGCACCGGAAAGCACGAGGACGGCGTCCAGGCTCACCCACCACCCCAGGGAGCGACCGAAGGAGAGGGTCCCCATCTGGGCCAGGAGGTCGCGGGGCACCTCCTGGATCGTGGTCATGGGAAGGAGGCCGATGGCCAGCAGGGCCATGAGCGGATTGAAGATCGCCACGGCCGTCCACATGTTGCGCAGCGTCTTGGGGAACACGCCCACCTTCTGCTCCTCGATGAAGTTCGCGGAGCTCTCGAAGCCGCTGATGCCCAACATGGCCGCGGCGAAGCCGTAGAAGAGTGCCCCGCCCAGACCCCGTGCGCTCGGCATCGGCATGGCCCAGTTGGCCAGGAGGCGCGAGGGGTCGTGGATCACGGTGTAGCCCGCGAAGACGGCGAGCACGGTGAGGGTCGTGATGTGCAGGATGAAGATCCCCAGTGCGACGGCCGCGGATTCCGTGATCCCCACGATGTTCAGGAACGCGAACAGCCCCAGCACACCCACCGTCGCCCCGACCACGTGGAGCGACGGGTAGAGGTTGTGCGCGTAGTGCATCGCCTCGTTGGCGCTGATCACCGCCGTGGCCACGTAGGAGATCAGCGTCAGCACCGCCGCCCCGGCGGCCAGCCGCTTGCCCGTGGTGTTGAGCAGGACAGTGTAACTCCCGCCGTTCAGCGGGAGCGCGCTACCCACCTCGCTGTAGATCTTCCGGAACAGGTAGAGGACGATGGCGACCACGAGCAGGACCACGGGCGCGAGCGCTCCCGCCTGGGCGGCGCACAGGGCGGACACGTACAGGACGCTCGAGGTGATGTCGTTGCCGCAGATGGCGGTGGCGCGCCACTGCCCGAGGGAGTGCTTGTGGGGTTGATCGAGGCGCGAGACCTGCGTCGGGCCGCTCCCCAGATCGGTGATCTTTCCGGATTCTCCCCATCCGGCGAAGTCCCAGGGCTCGACGGTGCTGACGATTTCGGGCATCCATGCTCCAGGAAGGGACGTCTCGAGACGCGCACAATGTAGAGGAAAGGCGCGGATGCGACATGGGGTCCGGGGACTCTGGGGGCGGCGCCGGCCTCCCTCACCTCAGCGCGGGCAGACTCAGCGCGGCGCGGGTGAGGAGTCCGAAGACCATCGCGAGCGCGAAGCTCATCAGCGTTCCGATCAGGATGTACTCGGCGAGCTTGCGCTCCTCCGCCTCCCTCAGCTCTCCGATCCTGAACACGGACTTCGCCGCGGCCAGGAAGCCGATGCCCGTCGGCTCCGCGACCAGGATGAACAAGTAGATGAGCGAGCGCTCGGTCAGCCCGATCCAGTAGCCGCCCCCCGGCAGGCCGGTCTTCTGATCCGGCGTGAGCTCGTCCTCGAACCGCTTCAGCATGAGCGCGAGGAGGACCCCGACGGCCGGTGCGGTCACGATCCAGCCGGTGAGGAGCACGAGCGCGTGCAGGTAGGCCCGTCCGAACAGCTCGACCCAGACACCCTGTCCCGCGAGGCTTCCCCACGACAGCGCGCCGAGGCGTGCCACCTGGAGAATGGCGGCGAGCACGAGGAGGTGGGCGGCCTGATCGAGCAGGAAGAGCGCCACGCGCGCGTTGGCGCCGCGCCGGCCGATCGAGCGGTCGCCCGCCCCCTTGGCGAGGTCGACCAGCAGGTGGGTCACGAGCAGGGTGGGGAAGAGCCACCACCAGCTCGGGACGTGCCCGAGCAGAACGCAGGACACGACCGCCACGATCGCGGCGTGAAGGAGGACGACGCCGAAGCGGCGCTTGCGCTCCACCATCCAGTCCGCCTGCAGCACGAAGTCGCCGAGGAAATGGCCGGCGACGAGCGGAACGAGGAGGTCGGGTCTGAAGAGGGGCAGGTCCAAGATCATGACGACTCCGGAAGTTGGCTCGACGCACGCAACAGCGCCCGGGCGGCCTCCTCTCCTTCGAGGATCCGCGCGTAGTGGGCGGCGCTCAGCGTCCTGCTGACGGTGGAGCGGTTCACCTCGAGGTCCCCCGCGACCTGGATCTGCTTCCTGCCCCTCGCCGCCCGCACGACCTCCGCTTGCCGCGGGGTCCAGTCGGAGCGGATGGCGCCGATCAGGTTCATCAGCCCCGCGAGAACCGTGCCTTCCGGCTCGCGGAAACCGCCGGTGGCCAGCCATCGGGACGTGCCCTTGGCCGTCTCCACGGCGTCTCGAGCCCGGTGGAAGCAGGGGCCGTCGAGGAGGGACACGTCGTCCCCGAGATCGGTCGCGAGCGGTCCCCGGCCGAGCCCCCAGGAGATCTGCGCGGGAAAGACGGCGTCGGACAGATCGAAGACCACGCTCGCCAGGACCTCGGGAACCTGGGTGAGGCCCTGCACCTCGTCGCCCGCCGTCAGCTTGAGGGGAGCGGCCAGTCGGGCGGACAGCGCCTCGTTCAGGGCCCGGATGCCTTCCTGCAGACGCGCCTGCACCCGAGCCCGGTCATCGAGCTCCCGCGATCCCACGAGATCGCCGATGACGGCGAAGTAGGTCCGTTGTTGCACGGGAAAGAGCAACCCTCCTTGTGTTGTCTCATGATAGACAACGTTGAGTCCGGATTCCAAGGGCGATGTGTTGTATGTAATCATGCATCATATATCATGTTGTCCAAAAGAAAGCAACACTCACTCATCAGGCACGCCGCCGTAGTTGGTCCTTCCGGTTTCCGTCCGCCCCCGCGACGCGGTCGGCCGCCGGCGCGGCGTATGTCGTGTCGCGGCGTGCGTCCGTGTGCGGCGTGTGCCCTTCTTGCTCGGATCTCCCACCCGACCTACCCTGTCGCGAACCACGACAGGATCATCCCCCCACTCTTCGGTGAGACCTCTCATGCGCGGCGTGTTTCGAGTGAAGGCGGTCGGACTGGTATTCGCATCGGCGCTCGTCCTGGTCGGCGCGACTAGACTCGCGCGAGCCGATGCCGGCGTCGCTCCCGACGGCCGTGCCGTGCCGGCCGGAGGCTTGGCCGTGGCCGGGCAGGTTTCGACGTCCACGGGGGTGGCCTCCCCCGGTCGGCCCCATCCGTCCGGACCGGCGACGGTCAACCGGGCCGTCGCGCGGGACGTGTCGCCCTCGCTGGCGGCGTTGGAGACGGCGGGCGGGACCCCCGATCGGGCGTCGGCGTCGTCCGAAGAACGGGGGGCGGGGGATCGCGCCGCGGCGTCCGCCGCAGCTGCCTCGGCACGGGGCCTCACCGCGGCCGACGTCGAGCAGACGGAGCCGGGCACCGAGCCGGCGGCGCGTCTGGTGGCGAGCTTCGACGGCCTGGGCGTCGACTTCCGCGGCCCGCAGGGCACCACGCGCGCGGGCAACCCGTCCGACAACGGCCTGGCGGTGGGGCCCAACCACATCGTTCAGGTCGACAACGGATACGGCCTCGCGGTCTACACGAAGAAGGGCGAGCTGTACGACACGACGGGCAAGGTCCTCTTCGGCCCGGTGCCGGCCAACGACGTGTTCAAGGGCTTCAGCGGCGATTGCGAGGAGCGCAACAGCGGTGACGTGGTGGTCCGCTACGATCAGCTCGCCGACCGCTGGCTCATCGTCATGCCGATGTTCTCGCGCAATCCGTACCGGGCGGACCAGCCGAAGCCGTTCGGCCCCGAGGACGGGGCTCGCGAGAGCGTGATCGGCGTCCCGGGCCAGCCGGGCGGTCCGGCCATCATGTACCAGCCGGCCCCGCGTCCCCCGCTCAACCCGAGCGACACCGTGGGCATGCGGGAGCGGATGCGGGAGCGCCGCATGCGGGAGAGGCAGGCCGAAGAGCAGGGGCCCCAGGGCGTGTGGGCGATGTGCTACGCGGTGAGCACGACCTCGGACCCGCTGGGCGCGTACTACCGCTACGAGTTCCTCAGGCCGTACTTCCCGGACTATCCGCGCCCGGCGATCTGGCCGGACGGCTACTACGTCCCGACGAGCACGGGCGACCATCGCGTCTCGGAGACGATCGCCACGCAGAAGCACGCGTGTGTCGCCGATCGCGACGCGATGCTCGCGGGCAAGCCCGCCACCGAGCAGTGCGTCATCATCGAGAACGTGAGCTTCCTCAACAACGCCGACATCGACGGCAAGGCGCTTCCGCCCGCCGGGGCGCCGAACATCATGATGGCGGCCGGAGGCCGACAGCTCGACAGCATCTTCGACGACAGCGTGATCGACGTGTGGCAGTTCCATGTCGACTGGAAGGACCCGTCGAAGACGAAGATCACCGGTCCGGAGGTCGTCCAGGTCGCGCCCTACCACTTCCTGTGCGAGGGCCAGCTCACCAACTGCGTGCCGCAGCCGGGCACGGACCGCGGGCTCGACTCGCAGGGCGACAAGCTGATGTCGCGGCTCGTGTACCGGAGGGTGAACGGGCACGAGGCGATCCTGGCGACGCATTCCATCCGCACATCCTCGGGCGGAGGCGGCGTGCGCTGGTACGAGCTCCGCGTGAATGCGAAGAACCGCGCGGTCTCGCTCCACCAGCAGGGTACGTACATGAGCGACGGCCACTATCGGTGGATGGCGAGCGGAACCATCGACAAGTTCGGCAACATCGGCATCGGGTACTCCTTCGGAGGCCTGCCCTACTACGCCGGCCAGCGTTTCAGCGGCCGCGCGCCGGGTGATCCGCTCGGGAAGCTCACCTTCAAGGAGACGGTCCTGGCCGAGGGAGGGGCCGCCCAGACGAACACGCTCCGCTGGGAGGACTACACGACCACGGCGACCGATCCCAGCGACGACTGCACCGTATGGTACGTGGGTGACTACCTGAAGGCTGGGGACACCGCCTACCGGACCCGGATCGGTGCCTTCCAGATGCCGGGGTGCGGCCAATAGCCTGGAGTCGACGGAGGCAGGCGGCCGCCCTCGCGGCCGCCTGCCTGGCGGTCCTTCTCGGCGCCGTCCGCGACGCAAGGGACCGGGGCGGAGCCGCTCGCGTCGAGCGCGATCAGGGCGTGGCCGGTCGCGTAGAACATGACCAGGGTGGGGCCGTCGAGCAGCACACGCCGGGCACGAAGGCCGCGGCGCGGCTCGTGGCGAGCTTCGACGGGCTCGGTACGGGGTTCGAGGGCCCGCAGGGCACGGGCCGGGCGGACAACCCGTCGGACAACAGCCTGGCGGTCGGGCCCGACCACATCGTGCAGATCGTGAATCGCCTGGGGATGGCGGTCTACACGAAGAAGGGCGAGCGCTACGACACCACCGGTCGGGTGCTCTACGGGCCGGTGGCCGTGAACGACGTCTTCCGGGGCTTCGGGGGCGACTGCGAGGCGCGCAACAGCGGCGACGCGGTGGTGCGCTACGACCAGCTGGCCGGTCGCTGGCTGATCGTGATGCCGATGTTCTCGCGAAATCCCTACCGGCCCGACCAGCCGAAGCCGTTCACGCCGGAAGACGGCGCGCGGGAGAGCGTCGTCGGCGTGGCCGGCCAGCCGGGTCCGGCCGCGACGCTGTATCGGCCGCCGGCGCCGCGTCCCTCGGATGCCGCGGGCCGAGGCCGGACGACGGAGGCCGGGCGTCGGAACGCGGGCTCGGGTGCGCGGGGGCGCCGGGAGGGTGCGGGCGCCGCGCGCCGTGGGTCCGCGACGGGCGACTCCGCGCAGGCCGCGGACGCACCCCAGGGCGTGTGGGCGATCTGCTACGCCATCAGCGTCGGGCCCGATCCGCTGGGGGCGTATTACCGCTACGAGTTCCTGCGGCCGTTCTTCCCCGACTTCCCACGCCCGGCCGTCTGGCCCGACGGCTACTACGTGCCGACCAGCACCGGCGACGATCCCATCTCGGACAGCATCGCCACGCAACGGCACGCCTGCGTCGTCGACCGCCGGGCCATGCTCCGGGGCGAGCCGGCTACCGAGCAGTGCATCATCCTGAACAACGTGAACTTCCTGAACGACGCCGACATCGACGGGCAGGGGCTCCCTCCGGCCGGGGCGCCCAACCTCGTCATGGCCAATCGGGGCTCGCGTGTCGGCGGCGTCTTCGAGGACAGCGTGATCGACGTCTGGCGCTACCACGTCGACTGGAAGGATCCCGCGAAGACGACGCTCACCGGTCCCACCGCGATCCCGGTCGCGCCGTATCGCTTCCTCTGCGAAGGCGAACGCTTCTGCGTGCCGCAGCGGGGCACGGACCGCGTCCTCGGCCAGCCCGGCGACAAGATCATGCAGCGCCTCGTCTACCGACGCTTCGCCGATCACACGTCGATCCTGGCCGTCCAGTCGGTGCACACCGAGGAGGGAGGGGGCGGCGTGCGCTGGTACGAGCTGCGCGTCGACGAGGAGACGGGTGCGGTGTCCCTCCATCAGCAGGGGACGTATCTGGGGGATGGCAGCTACCGCTGGCTCCCGAGCGGGACGATCGACAAGTTCGGCAACATCGGGATCGGGTATTCGTTCGGAGGGTCCGGCCGCTTCCCCGGCCAGCGCTTCACCGGCCGGGAGCCCGGGGATCCACCCGGCGAGCTCACGTTCCAGGAGACCGTGCTGGCCGAGGGCGGCGCGGCCCAGACCACGACGTCGCGCTGGGAGGACTACACGACCGCGGCGATCGATCCCTCGGACGACTGCACGGTCTGGTATGTCGGCGACTATCTGAAGGACGGAGACGCGACCTACCGCACCCGGATCGGCGGGTTCCGGATGCCGGGCTGCGCGCAGTAGTCCCATGAATCGAACCACGAGACGAACGATGACCCGCCTACGCTCGAAGGTCCTGTTGATCGCCGCCCTCCTCGCGGTGGCGCCCCTCGGCGCCCACGGCCAGGACACGACGGCCGCCCGCAGCCGTCCGGCCCGCGGGAGCCTGGTGCCCACGCCGCCTCCCGGTACCGTGCCCGGAAAGCCGTGGCCCAACGCCGTCATCCAGGACTACTTCGCCGCTTCCATCGGCGAGCCGCCGCCGGAGGTGGTGGCCCGATTCGGCCTCGACACGACGTTCTACAAGAAGTTCGTGAGCGCCGAGGGCCTTCCGGTGATGAGCTCGGCGAAGGTCCCGGACGAGGCGCTCCTGGTCGCGCGCGACATCATCGTGCACATGCTCTCGAAGCGCCCGGATCTACGGCAGGCCATGATCGACTCGGGGTTCCGGGTGGGGATCATGGCCACGACGGAGATGACCACCGACATCCCCGAGCAGCGAGACTGGAAGAAGCCCGCGATCGACGACCGCCGGCTCACCGACGGCGAGAGGGCCCACTACGACGAGCCCGGCGGGATCGGCTCGATGACGGATCAGGAGTACTGGAACCGGCGCGCCCGCGGGATGGGTGGGCGCTACACGACGGGCGCCGAGGAGAACGTCCTCGGCTATCCCGGAACCCGCTACTTCGGCGAGCACATCCTGGTGCACGAGTTCAGCCACGGCATCAACTCGGCGTTCCGCAGGGCGGACCCCGGGCTCCAACAGGATCTCCAGGCGGCCTACGACTCGGCACGTGCGCACAAGATGTATCTGAAGGCGAACGGAAGCAGGCACTACGCCGTCAACACGGTCGCCGAGTATTGGGCGGAAGGCACGCAGTGGTGGTTCTGGAACAACTACCCGGAGATCTTCGTCGATCCGGACACCGGAGTGGAGAGCAAGGTCTTCACTCCCGAGCAGCTCGAGGCGTACGACCCGAGGCTCTACGAGATCCTCAGCCGGGTCTATCCCGATCACACGATCCCGATGGACGTGTATCACCGGAGGAACGCCGAAGCCGCGGCGGCGGGGAAGCCGGTCGAGTATCGGAGATGAGGGGACGACCGTGAAGAACGTCGTGAGCCGGAGGGTCGTGATGGCGTTGCTGCCCGTGATCCTGTTCGAGGCTTGCGGCCATCTGCCGGGCGATCTGCCCAAGGACGTGAGGGCGGTGGGTGTCCTGGTCGATGCGGACCACATGCCCGGTGACCCGTTGGTCGTGCCGGACACCGTGGACGTGGGCGTGGCCTTCGAGGCGACCGTGACGACCATGGCTCCGGCCGATTGCTGGAAGGCCGACGGGGCCGATGTGAACGTCTCCGGGCTCACCGCCGAGATCGTGCCCTACGATGCCAGTCCCACCGCCGGCGAGTGCATGGCCATCGTCGTCTATCCGGAGCACGTGGTGAGCATCACGTTCGGTCAGGCCGGTCTGGCCACGGTGCGCGCGAGGGGGCGGCAGTACGGGACCGGCGTGGGGACGCCACCCCTGGTGGTGATCGAGAAGCAGGTCGTCGTGCGCTGAAGGGGGGTGGTCCGGGCGTTTCCTACTTTCGGACCCTCGTTCCGCGTAGCCGATGAGCCCCGACCCCGGCGCCTCCCTACGCCCTTCGCATCCGCTCGAGCACCCGCTCGAACCTCTCGTAGCCACGCAGCGGCGCGAGGTCGGGGTCGTTCTCGACCCATTCGCGGTGGGCGAATCCCAACTCCACGGCGCGCTCGAGGTGCGCGAGCGCCGGCTCCGGCATCTCGGCGTAGGCGTAGAAGCAGGCGAGGTTGTAATGCACGGAGTTGTCGTCCGGGTCCGTGGCGGCGGCCTGCTCGGCCCACTCCAGCGCGCGCTCGCGATCACCGAGGAGAATGAGGCTTCCGGCACCCAGGTAGAGCGCTCGCACGTCGTCGGGGGTCAGCTCGAGGGCCCTCTCGGCGGTCTCGACCCCCTTGCGTGCCGCCTCGAGCATCTCGTCCTGGCGGCCCGCGGCGCGCAGGAGCGTCGCCAGCAGGTTCCACGTCTCATACGACTCCGGATGGATCTCGAGCGCGGTGCGCCAGAACGCGGCCGCCTGCTCGAGGTCGCCCGCGGCGTACCGGGCACGACCGTGGAAGTAGTAGGCCTCGAAGGAGCGCGGGTTGATCGCCAGGGCTCGCTCGAACTCCTCCGTGGCCTCGTCGAAGCGACGCGTCAGGGTGAGGGCGAGGCCGCGTGACACGTGCGACTCCGCCACTTCGGGCCCGAACTCGAGCGCCCGGAGGCTGCTCTCGTCCGCGCACCGGAGGTTCGCCTCGGAGGCGTCGTAGTACATGTAGAGGATCGAGCAGGTGTCGGCGAGCCCTGCGTGGGCGGGCGCGTAGCGTCCATCGGCCTTGAGCGAGCGCCGGAACATCTGCTCCGCGACGCGCAGCGACCGCCTGGTGAGGAGGTGGAAGAAGTGGCGCCCGCGCAGGTAGTGCTCGTATGCCTCGACGCTCTCGGTGGCCGCGCGGGCCCCCGTGCCGACGGCCGGCTCCTCGATGTGCAGGGCGCCGGCGATCTCCGTCGCGATCTCCTCCTGCACCGCGAAGACGTTGGCGAGGGTGCAGTCGAACCGGCGGCTCCACAGGTGATACCCGTCGGAAACGTCCACGAGCTGGGCGGTCACGCGGAGCGCCTCGCCCGCCGTGCGCACGCTGCCCTCCAGCACGGCCTCGACCCCGAGCTGCCTCCCAATCTCGCGCACGTCCACGTTCCGGCCTTTGAAGGCGAAGGAGGAGGTGCGGGCCGCCACACGCAGTCCTTCGACCCGCCCGAGGACGTTGAGGATCTCCTCGGCGAGGCCGTCGCCCAGGTACTCCTGGTCCCGATCGCGAGAGAGGTCGACGAACGGAAGGACCGCGATGGAGCGGGGAGGAGCGTCGGAAGGCGGTCGCGCCGGCGGTCGAGCCGGACGGACGGAGGGCGCGGCCGGCGAAGCGGGTTCCGCGGTGCGGGGCGCGGACTGGATCTCGGCGTGGGCCTCGGACGGGAGCGTACGTTCGCCCGGCTCCGGAGCGGTCCGGGTGATCCCCTCGGGCCCCACGTCGTAGGCCCAGGCGAGCCCGAGCGCGATGGGTAAGCCGACGCCGACGAGCGCCAGCACGAAGGTCGGTGCCCACGCCGGCAACCCCATCATGGGGAACACGGTCGAAGACACCTCGATCACGACCCAACTCGCGACCAGATAGATCGCGGCCGCCCGGAACACGCGTCTGCGGCGGAGGTCTCTCCAGAAGGCGGCGACTTTGGGAGGCATGCGCAGAAGATGCGCGCTCCCGCCTCCCGCCGCCATGATCCTGCCCCGGCCCGCGCGCGGCTCCGGCAGCTTCGACGGCCTTCCTCCGGTCCGCCCGCCCGCCTGCGGCAGCTTCGACGCCCTTCCTCCGGTCCGCCCGGCTGGATCCCGCGGCCCTCAGCCCGCGCGCGCCTCCTCCACCAGCTTCCTCAGCTCACCGTCCGGATCGTTCTTCACCACGACCTCGTCGTCCCAGACCATGTTCGCAGGGTTCGCCGTGGTGAAGGCCGGCCACTCGGGAATGCCCTCGTGATTGGGGTCCCCGGTCCGCGCGAACGCCACCAGCGACCTGCTCATCTTGTCGGCCAGGGCATGCGCCGCGGGCGTGCCTCCGGTCTGTCGGGCGCAGCGGTCCACGTGGTCGAACCAGAACGGCAGATCCTGGCAATGGAACGCGAGCGGGCGGCCGTCGAGCACCTTGGTCTTCCATCCGAACCAGTACAGGTAGACGGGCGCGGCATTCTGCGCGGCCTTCCGTTCGGCCAGCGTCACCGATCCCTGCCGGAACCCTCCGGCCGTCTGGATGACGCCCCAGAGCTCGAAGGGAAGGGCGCCGGGATCGGCGCTTTGCGCGGCCGCGATGACGGCATCGGCCCGGTCGCCGAACCGGGGCGTGAGCCGCTCCCGCAACTGGTCGAGCGTGAGCTCCTTCGCGTCCGGTTGGTCGATTCCGTTCGTGAACTCGTGGAACGTGGTGCCGATCATCACGGGGATGCCGGCGGAGATCGCGGGGGCCGCCGGGTCGAACGGGTTCTGCGGAAGCACGTCGCCGTCCACCACGGGACCCCAGCGCGGCGACGCCGACGGGGCTCCGGGCATGCGCCTGCCGCTGCGCAGCTTGCGCTCGGCGCTCTGCCCGGCGGCGAGGAGCCGGGGCCAGGGGACGTCGTGCAGCTTCTCGACCTGGCCGCGGGAGAGACCCAGCTCGTCCAGCACGGCGAGGGCGAGACGGTTGGACGCCTCCGGCGTGCCGGCGCGCAGCCCGGGGCCACTGTGGATCACCGCCCTGTGGAAGAGCCCCTTCGCGGAGGGCATCGCCATGACGGTGCTGACCTTCATGCCGCCGCCGGACTGCCCGAAGATCGTCACATTGTCCGGGTCGCCACCGAAGCGCGCGATGTTGGCCCTCACCCACTCGAGCGAAGCCACCAGGTCGAGCATGCCGGCGTTGGCCGAGGCGGCGTACTCCTCCCCACCGATCCGCGACAGGTCGAGGTAGCCGAAGACGTTGAGCCGATGGTTGATCGAGGCGTAGACGACGTCGTGGCGCTGCGCGAGGTTCTGGCCGTTCAGCATCGGCAGCTCGTGGCTCGAGCCGAACGTGTACCCGCCGCCGTGGAACCAGAGGAGGACGGGCCGCTTCACGTCGTCCTTCACGCTGGGGGTCCAGACGTTGATGCCGAGCATGTCCTCGCCGGGGTAGCCGTCGTCCCAGTCATACAGGAATTGCGACTCGTTGTTGTGCCAGCCGCGGTCGTAGAACGGCGCGACGGGGCCCCAACCCAGGGCGGAGCGAACCTCGGTCCAGGGCTGCGGCTTCTTCGGAGGGAGGAAGCGGTTGGGGCCCGCGGTCGTGTCGCCGTAGGGCATCCCCTTGAAGATGTAGACACCGTTCCGCCTGTAGCCGCGCACCTTCCCATACGTCGTCTCCACGATGGCGTCGAGCGGCGTATCGACGATCTCGGCGCCGCTCGTGGACGCGAGCGGTTGTCGTTCGCGCCGGACGGGCTTGCAGCTGCTCGGAGCGATGCCGAGGGCGGCACCGCCCGCCAGGGCGGCCGCGCTCTTCATCCAGGTCCGCCTCCCGATCGCCGACCCGGACGCCGGAGAGGACAGGGACGCGCGCTCGGGGTGCTCGGAATGATCGCTCATGATCTCCGCCTGCAGGTTGGGGTCGGAGGCAGGGACGGTGCGGAAGCGCTCGCCCCGGCACCGGCGCAGTCAATGTACGAATGCGCGACGGGGGTGGCACGGTCGCCCGTGCCACCCCCGCGATGGTCGAGCGTTTCCGCTCGAGTCCCCGATCCCGTCCGGGGTGCGGCGCGTCATCGTCGTGCGCGGTGCGCCTCGGCCGACGAGGTGATCCGGGAGCTGGGGGAGATCCCTTCCAAGGTGACGCCGCTCACGTTCGCGGTCGTGGCCGCTCGTCCGCCGTCCGCGCTTCCGCCGTCGGCGTGGCGGACCCGCCCACGTCAGTCGGTCGGTACTCTCCAGAAGCTCGGCAGCAGCCTCGCGAGCCCGGCGCCCGTCACCACGCATACCACCGTCCACACGATCGCCTGGGTCGTCCGACCGTACAGATAGCTCCCCGTACCGAAGAGCGCCGAGTAGACGAACGTGACGCCGAGCAGCCAGCCGAGCATGGCGAGCGGAAGCGAGTCGGGTGAGGGCTCGAGCCCGGCCTCCTCGCGGATCGGCTTCCAGCCTGGTCCGGCTGGACGCACGAGCTCGTAGAACGCGACGAGCCGCTCCCGAGCCACGGGTGCCGTCCAATACGTGACCACGAGCCACACCACCGTCGTGCTCGCCACCGTCGCCACGAGCGACACGGACGTGTCGACCGGATGGCCCGCCTTGCCCGCGACGAAGAAGGCGACGGCAACCAGGAACGAGCTCACCATGGCGGCGATCTCGCTCCACGCGTTCAGGCGCCACCAGAACCAGCGCAGCAGGTAGATGAGGCCCGTGCCCGCGCCGACCGACAGCATCAGATTGAACGCTTCCTTGGCCGTGTTGAGGACCGTGGTCAGCAGCGCCGCCGCGATCATCAGGAGGGCCGTGACGAGCCGCCCCACGAGCACGTAGTGCTTCTCCTGCCGTTCCTTCACCAGGAAGCGCCGGTAGAAGTCGTGGACCAGGTACGACGTCCCCCAGTTGAGGTGCGTCGAGAGCGTCGAGACGTACGCCGCGAGCATCCCCGCGACCATGAGCCCGAGCAGGCCGGCCGGCAGGAACTTGAGCATGGCGGGGTAGGCCATGTCGGGCCCGATCAGCTTCGGATCGACGTAGGGGAACGCGTGGGCGATGTCGGAGAGCTGCGGAAAGACGAGCATCGACGAGAGCGCCACGATGATCCACGGCCACGGACGCAGCGCGTAGTGCGCGACGTTGAAGAGGAGCGTACCCCCGAGCGCGTCGCGCTCCGACTTCGAGGCGAGCATGCGCTGCGCGATGTAGCTCCCGCCGCCCGGCTCCGCTCCCGGATACCACACCGACCACCACTGGATCGTGATCGGGATGACGAGCACCGCGGCGGCGAGCTTCCAGTCGCCGAAATCCGGCAGGAGATCGAGCGTGCCGGGCTCGAGCCGGGTCATGAGCCCCGAGAGCCCGCCCACGGCCGGCTGCTTGAGCGCGAAGATCGCCACGGCGAACGCGCCGGTCATCGCGATCCCGAACTGGAAGAAGTCGGTGACGAGCACGCCCCAGAGCCCCGAGGTCGCGGCGAACGCGATGTTGATGACCGAGCACACGATGAGCGTCTTCACCATCGGCCAGCCGAGCACGACGTTGGCGATCTTCACCGCGGCCAGATTCACCGACGCCATGATCACGCAGTTGAACAGCAGGCCCAGGTAGACGGCCCGGAAGCCGCGCACGAACGAGGCGGGCTTGCCCGAGTAGCGGATCTCGTAGAACTCGAGGTCGGTGAGCACGCGCGAGCG
>CAZVYM010000107.1:0-4602 GCA_964630935.1 uncultured Gemmatimonadaceae bacterium
CGATGGGACATGGACGTCACCTGCTCGTGGGCTCCGGCGGGTAGACGAGCCCGTCCTTCATCACTTCCACCACCTTCCGCACGTTGCGCACGTCCACGGTGGGGTCGGCCCGCAGCACCACGAGGTCGGCGGCCATTCCGGGCGCGATCGTGCCTCGCTGGGCGGCCTGGCCGACGGCCATGGCGCTCACCTGCGTGGCGGCCCGGATCGCGGCGACGGGCGTGAAGCCGCACTTCTCGACGAGCAGGGCCATCTCTTGCACGACGACCGGGCCCGCCGCCACGTCCGGTCCGTCCTTGCCCATGGGCAGCCCCTGGCTGTCCGTACCCGCGTCGACCAGCACGCCCATGGCGTGCGCTTCGCGGGTCACGGCGTAGCTCCAGGGCATGATTCCCTCGCCGACCTGGTCGGGCGCGTGCTCCGCCTCCTGAGCGAACACGTGCAGCGTGGCGTCGAGGATCGTACCCCGCTGCTTCATCCGCTCCAGCAGCCCCGTGATCTTCGGGTCGTCGGGCTCGACGTGGACGTAGTCGCCGAACGCGCGCGTCCGGTAGTCGACCGGCACGTGGGGCATGGCCTCCCAGACGAGGTAGGGTGTGTGCGAGAGCGTCGTCGCCCCCGCCTCGACCGCATCGCCCGGAGTGGCCGGGAACACCGTGGCGTGCGTCCATACGAGGAGGCCCTGCCGCTCCGCTTCGGCGGCGATCGCCTTCACGAGGGCGCCCGGAAGGTCGGCGTAGAGCTTCACGCCGGTCGCGCCCGTGCCCTTCGCCTCCGCCACGGCCGTCGGGATGTCGGTGGTGGCGTCGACCGCCCGCATCCACGGGGCCGAGCCGAGCAGGACGCCGCGGGATGCCGCCCCCACGCGGGAGTCCTCGTAGAAGAAGGTCGGGCCGGCCATGAGCGCGCTGTAGTAGATGTCCGGCGACGGAAGCGTGTCGAGGCGCGCTTCCCTGGCCAGGAAGCCGAGCACGCGCGCGTCGCCCGCCATGTCGCGAAGCCCGGTGACGCCACCCACGAGCAGGCCACGCAGGAGCTTCCTGTACATCACCATGTCCGCCGTGGCGTCGGTGATGTGGACGTGCGCGTCGATGAGGCCGGGAATCAGCCACTTGCCCCGGAGGTCCTCGACCCCCGCACGGTCGGGCGTGTCCCGGCTTCCGGACGGATACACCGCCTCGATGAGCCCGTCGCGCACCAGCACCGTCATGTCGGCTCGGGGAGCCGCTCCCGTTCCGTCGATCACCGTGGCGTGCGTCAGCGCCACCACGTTCGGAGACGACTGCGCCCGCGACGACGAGGGCGTGCCGGCCGCGAGGAGCGAAGCCGAAACGACGGCCAGAAGAAAGGAGAATGTGGGACGGCGGCGAGCGGCATCGCGCCGTGCCGGGTCCGACTCCACGCGTGTCCTCCTCATTCGATCCTCTCCTTCGGGTATCGTCCGAAAGACGATATCATACGTCTTTCACCTCCTGCCGGCTTCCGCCATGCCCCAATCGGATCGCCTCGCCATCGTCACCGGAACCAGCCGCGGTATCGGCCATGCCGTAGCCTCCCTCCTCCTTCGGCACGGGTGGGACGTTCTGGGCGTCTCGCGCCACGACCCCGGCTTTCCGGACGGTGGGTACCGGCACGTGGAGCTCGACCTGTCGGACTTGGACGCCCTCGTGGAGGTCTTCGAGCGGGACGTGGCCGGCATGGTCTCCGAGGGTCGGAAGCGCCTCGGGCTGGTGAACAATGCGGCCCTCACCGGGCGCCTCGGTACCATCGACGGCACGGAGGCGAGGGAGACCCTGCGCGCCTACGCCGTCAACGTCGTGGCTCCTGTGTGGCTGATGGGGTTCGTCGCCCGCCGCGCGCCGGTCGACGCGGCGCTCCGGATCCTCAACGTCTCGTCGGGCGCGGCCAAGGCGCCGATGGCCGGGCTGAACGAGTACACCGGCTCGAAGGCCGCGCTGCGTATGGCGACGCTGAGTGCGGCCGCCGATTTCGACTCGGACCCTCTCGGAGCCCGCATGACACCCGACGCGGCATTGCTGATCTACGAGCCCGGGACGGTGGACACCGAGATGCAGGTCACCGTGCGCTCGGAGTCCGCCGACGTCTTCCCGTCCGCTTCCATGTTCCGGGGATTTCACGAGAAGGGTATGCTCGTGACGCCGGAGCGACCCGCCGAAGAGATCGTGGCGTTCCTGGAGTCGGAGCACCCGCCACGCGTCGAGGAGCGTCGTCTGGCGCAGTGAGTCGGCGGCCTCAGCCCTTCGGCCGCACGAGCTGCTCGTACGGGCCGAATCCTCTCAAGACCTCCAGATCCATCTCCCGGTGGACCCAGATGCCGTACGGCTGGCCCGAGGCGAAGGCGCGCTTCAGGAGCTCGACGGCGTCGTCCCGGTCGCCCAGGACCGCGGCGATCTGGGCGCGGTAGACGGTAGCCTCCTGGCTCAGGGGGAGGGCGGAGAACCGGGCCAGACGCTGACCCAGGGCGACGGCCTTTGGCCTGTCTCCGAGGCGTGCCGCGGCGCAGCCACGCTCACCCAGGAGGCCTGCCAGAGCCGACGAATCGGCGAGCGGATCGGGCAGAGCGTCCCAGACGTTCGCCGCCTCCGACCATCGCTCCCGCTGGTAGAGCAGTTGGCCGAAAAGCTCTCGGCCCGCCGGGCCGTCACGCACGGCGGCGGGCCGGTCGGCGAGCCATGTCATCGCCTGGTCGACCACATCGAAGGAGGCGTCCGTGTTCCCGTGCGCGCGCAGCTCCAACGCCATGCGAGCCAGGGCCCGACCCGGGGCGAGGCCGGATGCCGGGACCGATTCGATCTCCAACGCCAGCTCCTTTGCCGCGTCCGGCTGATCGAGGGCCGCGAGGGCGGTCGCCTCCGCCTCCCGGAGCTCGATGGCTCCACCCGTTGCCGTGCGCCGCGCGGTGCGCACGACCTCGAGCTCCTCCTGGTGCCGCCCGAGCTGATGGAGGATACGGGCGTACCCGGTCCAGATGGCGTACCAGCGAGTCTCGCTCTCCGGCATCGCCGACAACCAGCCTTCGACGTTGTCCAGGGCCTCCCGAGGGCGATTGTTGTCCTCGAGCGAGAGGAACAGGGCCATTCGCGCCGTACCCGCGGGGTTGAGCTCCGCACCGGCACGAGCAGCGGCCAACGCCGTTCGAATGTCTCCGGCATCGCGGGCCTGGCTCCACTCGAGGCGGAAGCGGTCGTAGCGGGGCAGCTGGTCGCGCCGAGCCCAGAGCAGCTTCCCGAGAGAGTCCACCGTGGAGCCGTCCCCCGCATTTCTATATGCGGAGTAGGCCATGACGAGCGCGCGGAGGTAGGTCGTGTCGCGGGCGAACGCTTCCCGGAACCGCTGTCCGGCCGTCAGGTAGTCGCCCAACGACCAGGCCTGGAGCCCGTCCGCATAGGCTCGGTAGGCCTGGTAGGTGGGAGGGCGTGCGCCCGGCGGCAGGTCCCAGGCGGTCTGCGGGCTGAGGCGAGCGGCCAGCGCGCCCATCATCTGGATGCGCACGGAATCGATCCCGGCGACCGGATCCTGGGCGGAGGTGCGGACCGGGCCCACGGTGGCGACCGAAGCGTGGGAGCGGAGGTCCACCGCCTCGGAGTGCAGCTCGAGCATGTCGCCGTGGCGGTAGTAGGACCCGGTCACCGCGATGCCGGCGTGGGTGAGGGCGGCGACTCGATCGAGTCGGGATCCGCCGCCACCGTCTCCCTCGTCGCGGCGCACGGACGCCAGGATCTCGAGGAGCACGGAATTGGGGACGACGCGGACCTCGGTGGCCTGCTCGAGCCCCCCGGCGATCCACTCCGCCACCATCTGCCCGACCGGGTCCAGTGACGCGTCGCCCGTTCGGTTCTCGAACGGGATCACCACGACCACCGGTGTATCGGGAGCTTGCGGGCTGCCGGGCGCGGAGACCAGGCGGTAGGCGATCGCGGCGCTTCCGACGATCAGCGCGACGGCGACGCCGGCGAGGAGTCGCTTTCCGGGGGAAAAGGCCGCCGCCGTGTCCGGCGAGGGCGCGTGAACCGGTCGCCCGACGCCCGCGGGCTCCCGATACCGTTCTTCGGTGGTGTCCTCAGAGGCAGCGCCCGCGTCGCTCGTCCCTGCCCGGCGAACCCCTTGGGGTGTCACGTCGAAGGCCCATGCGAGGCCTACGGCGAGCGGGAATCCCAGAAGGACGAGGACCAGGACCAGGGTGGCGGTCCAACCAGGGAGAGCCAGGAGCGGGAAGGTCGTGGCCGAGACTTCCACGACCAGCCAGCCCACGGCCGCGTAGACCGCGGCCACCCGGAGAACGCGGCGGCGCCGCAACTCCTCGTAGAACGATCGGAGTCTCGAAGTCAGGTCGCCCATGCCAACCTCGCGCAGACGCACGGCAAGGGGGAACGACGGTATCGGGAAGATGCCTGCGACTCGATGGGATCACAAGAAGGCCAAGGGGCGCTACCGCATGCCACCGCGCCCGCCGTCGTCGACGGCGGGCGCGGTCCCGGTCAGCGTTTGTGGCGTTGCGTGTCAGGAGCCCGAAGAACCCGTGCCGCCTGACGCGGTGGTGCCGCCCGTTACGCCCGCGCTGTCCGGTACACCCGAGCCACC
>CAZVYM010000107.1:4702-5963 GCA_964630935.1 uncultured Gemmatimonadaceae bacterium
CCCGTCCGACTCGACGGACGCCTCGTCGTTCGAGGCCGGCGAAACGGCCGGACTGCCGATCTCCTGCTCGAACGCGCGTGCCAGAGCGACGAGATCGACGTCGTCCGCCTTGGACTCGCCGACGAGTGGCTCGACCCTGGCCAGGCTGACGGTCGCCTTCTCGTACGAGCTGTCGGCCTTCAGCGCCGCGCGGTATGCCTCCGCGGCCGCCGCGGTATAGCCGCTCCGCTCGAGCGCGATCCCCAGGTTGTTCTGGAAGACCGGCGACGCGGGGTCGAGCTCCGCGGCCCGAGCCAGCGGCTTCATCGCGTCCTCGTAGGCGCCCGTCTGGATCAACAGCAGGCCGAGGTTGTTCATCGACCAGACGTCCTTGTCGTTGATCTTCAGGGCTTCCCTGTAAAACGCGGTCGCCGAGTCCGCATGCCCCAGCGCCGCCTGGACATTGCCGAGCACGCGCCACACGTCGCCCGACTGCGGCGTCAGGTCGACCGCACGCTTCAGGTGCGGCTCGGCCTCACCGGGTCGGCCGTCCTCCAGCAGGACACGACCGAGGTTGGTGAGCGCCTTCACGTTGTCGGGGTCGATCTCCAGCGCCCGCCCGAACGCTTGTTCCGCTCCCTCCCGGTCTCCCGACTTCCAGGACGAGATCCCGAGCATGTAATGGCCCCACACGTTCTCCGGCTTCTGCTCGCTGTACGCCTCGAAGAGGCGCGTGGCATGCGCGTAGTCACCTTCCCTGAAGACCGACTCCGCCTCCTGGTAGGTCACCGCCCGACCGAGGGCCTCCGCCTGCGCGGAGTCCGTCGGAGGCGGCGGGACCGGTACGCTCTCCGAGGCGGGGCGGACCGGGCTGGCCTGCGCCGCGGGTTGCCGCAGGGTCCGGGTCGCCTTCCTCGCACCGTCGTCCTTGCCTCCGCACGCGGCGACGCCCAGGGAGAGGACGGTCACGACCGCCGCGAACGTCCGGCGACGTCGACCCGCTCCGATGGTGATGATCTGCTTGTCCGACATGGTGCCTCCTCGCTTCGTGCGTCCGTGGACGCCGTTCGTGTTGCCCTCGCCGGGATGGATGGGCAAGGCCGCGGCCACGCGCTGGAGGGGGACTCGTCATCGGTGTAAGTCGTTGTTGTGGAATATCTTGAAGTGGATGCGCAACCCAGGTGGGATCGGAGAAATGTGTCCGGACGGACACGAACGAGCGGCGGATGGGTGTGTCCGGACGGACACGGCTCGCGAGCGAGGCCGGCTGCCGCGCTCCCTC
>CAZVYM010000107.1:6063-14206 GCA_964630935.1 uncultured Gemmatimonadaceae bacterium
GCGCTCCCTCAATCCCTCCGGATACCCAGGCGGCGCATGATCTTGAGCAGGCTCGCGTGGTCGGCGAGACCGAGATCCTCCGCGGCACGGGTCACGTGGCCGTCGTGGCGGTGAAGCGCGGCCAGCACGATGTCGCGCTCCGCGTCGGCCTTTCGCTCCTGGAACGTCCGCGGTGAGGAGCGGACGGCTGACGGAGACGCGGCGTCCCGGATCTCCGGCGGGACGTCGGCGGCGCGCACGACGGCGTCGTCCGTGGCGATCACGAGTCGCTCGACGATGTTGCGGAGCTCGCGGACGTTGTTCTTCCGCCAGTCGTACGCCGAGAGGACGGCGAGCGCTTCGTCGTCGATCGACTTCGGTGGCAAGCCGAAGCGCGCGCAGATGCGGCCGAGGAAATACCCCGCGAGGAGCGGGATGTCGGAGGGGCGCTCGCGCAGAGGAGGCACCCTGAGGACGTGGACGTTGAGACGATAGAGGAGGTCCTGCCGAAAGCGCTTCGCTTCCACGTCGGCCTCGAGGTCCCGATGCGTGGCGGCCACGACGCGTGCTTCCACGGGTAGGGAGCGCTCGCCTCCGAGCCGGACGAGCTCGCCGCTCTCGAGCACCCGGAGGAGCTTGGCCTGGGTCGTCAGGGGGATCTCTCCGATCTCGTCCAGGAAGAGCGTCCCCTTTCCGGCCTGCTCGAAGGCGCCGCGCCGCGTGCGGTCGGCTCCGGTGAACGCACCGCGCTCGTGGCCGAACAGCTCGCTCTCCACGAGCGTGTCGGGAAGGGCGGCGCAGTTCAGCGGCACGAACGGCGCACCCTCGTCCGTGCGCAGCGTGTGGAGGTCGCGGGCCACGAGCTCCTTGCCGGACCCGCTCTCACCCAGGATGAGCACCGGGCTCGGGATGGGCGCGAGCCTGCGGATTTCCCCCCGAAGCCGCTCCACGGCCGGGCTCTCGCCGACGAGGGAGCTGTCCGCGTCCAGCCGGGCGCGGAGCGCCTGGACCTCGGAGGTCAGCCGGCCGCGCTCCAACGCCGCGCGCACCTCGTGCATCACGCGCTGCATCGATTCGGCCTTGTCGATGAACCCGTAGGCGCCGAGCCGGATCGCCTGTGCGCACCGGTCGAAGTCCCCGGTCCCCGTGTACACGATGACCGGAACCTCGGAGTCGTGCTCGCGCATGTGCCGCAGCACGTCGAACCCGTCGAAGCCGGGCATCTCCAGGTCGAGGATGACGCAGTCGATCGGCTCGTCCGCGAGTACCTCGAGGGCCTCGCGGCCTCCCGTCGCGACCCGCGTGTGGTAGCCCCCGAGGCGCCGCAGGTCGTAGGCGTATTGCTCCGCCATGGCCGCGACGTCGTCGACCACGAGAATGTGCTTCGTCATCGCGTCACCTCCCGCGCTCCGTCGCCGGCGTCCAGCGAGGGCAGATTCACCTGGAATCGCGTTCCCCGCCCCGGCTCGCTCCGAACGTCGATGCGGCCGCCGAGGTCGGCAACCAGCCGTCGCACGATGGAGAGGCCCAGGCCGGTCCCCTCCGGCTTGGTCGAGAAGAAGTCCTCGAAGATCCGCTCCACCTGCGCCGGCTCGATCCCGCGACCCGTGTCGGACACGGTCAGCGTCACGGCGCGTCCCTGCGGCGTCGGGTCGGACAGGGTCGCGACGACCACCTCACCGGAGCCCTCCAGGCTGTCGAGGGCGTTCACCACCAGGTTCTCGACGATGCGGCGGAGCGCCACGGGGTCCGCGGCCACGCGGGGCAGGGGCTCGGACAGCTCGGTGCGGAGCGTCGATCCGTCGGGGACGGCGGCGTCACGCACGACCGCGCGCGCGACCTCGTTCAGGTCGGACGGCCTCCTCTCGGGCTTCGGCGACAGACGGGCATACGTGGAAGCCAGGCTCTCCAGGTATTCGATGCCTCCGTCCAGCGTGCCCTGGCGCTCCGCGAACACCGGCGCGAGCTCGGAGGGCGACTCCCTCGCGACTTCGGTCAGATGCCGGATGACGTTCCGGATCGGGAGGAGGCCGTTCTTGATGTCGTGATTGACCTGTCGGGCCATGTCGCCCACAGTCGCTCGGCGCTCGGCGCGCCGGAGCTCGGCGAGGCTGCTCTTGAGACGCTCCACCATCGCGCCCATGAGCCGAGACAGGGTGCCGATCTCGTCGAGCCGCGCGGAGCGGAAGTCGACGTCCAGGCGGTCGAGGTCGAGGCGTCGCGTCTTGGAGGCGAGGTCCGTGAGCGGTCGGCTCACCCGCGTCGAGACGACGTTGGCGATCACGACGGCGAGCAGCAGGGCGGAGAGGAGGCCGCCCACGAACCAGAGGTCCATGCGGCGCTCGAGCGCGGCGAGAGGGGCGAGGGAGTGCGTGACCACCACGCGCGCGGTGTCGACCACCGGGGTGGATCCTGCATCGTCGATGAACGGGAGGGCGAGCTCCGCGGTCATGGAGGAGCCGGCGGCGGGCACGGCGGCCGTCCGGCTCCCGGGGGCCATCTCGACGCCAGCGCGGCCGTCGGCGCCCGCCGCGGCATCGGCACCGGCTTCTCCCGCGTCGGCCGGAGCGGTGCTGTCGGCGATTCCGCCCGAGCCCTCCGGCCGCACGAGCGTCACGCTCAGGTCGCTCGATCCCTCCTCGCGCGCAAGCCGGTCGAGGAACCCCCGGTCCACGGCGAGGCCTCCTACGAGGAGGAACCGCCGATCGCCCATCTCGAACCCACGGCCACGGGCCAGGGCGAGGAAGGAGCCTTCGGCGGTCCTTGCCCGCACCAGCACGGGCCCGTCCGCGGCTCCGAGCACGGAATCGACGGCCACCGCCCGTCGGTCGTACTCGTTGCGGAAGTGCCCGGAGCTCAGGATCCGGCCCGTTCCGTCCAGGAGCATCAGGTAGTCGAGCCCGGCCAGGGGCATGGCCCGTCCGGCCCAGTCGAGGACCTCCGGGCGCTCCTGGCCGAGGAGCGCGGCCGCGCGCACCCGCGGGTCCTCCGCCACGCCCGACGAAAGTGCCTGGAGCCGCGCGTCGATGGTCCGGCCTTGGCGCGCCATGTCCTCGTGGATGACGGCCATGAGGCCTTCCACCCGCGCCCGATACTGAGCCGTGAGCGTCCGGTCGACCTCCTGCCGGATGCCGAACGTGAGCACGGCCAGCGGGGCGACGGCGACCACGACGCAGGCGATCAGGACCCTCGCCCGGAACGTCATCGCACGAGCTCCGCCGGAGGAAAGACCAGGGTGCCGTCACCATCGAGAGCGACGCCGGTGACGCCCTGCCGAAGCAGGACGGAGGCGCGCACGTCGAGGAGGGGAGTGAGCCGCAGACCCGGATCGGGGGAGAGAACGGCCCGAGCGAGCTCGTCTCCTTCGCCGAGCAGCTCGGAGGCGCACGGCCCTCCGGGGGCGCGGGGCATGGGGATCACGAACGCGATCGCCTCGCTCCGGCGCACGGCCTGCGGCAGGGACGCCGCATCGAGCTCGGCCGCGACCGGCGCGGCCGGCGTGGAGGCGAGGCCCGGCACGGCACGGATGAGCCACCCCGGCGGTGCGGACCCGGGACCCGCGAGGCCCACCAGCCGTTCGGCGATGCCGCGCGCCACCGGATCCCCGGCCGGATAGAGGATGCGAGAGCGGGACGCGCGCCGCTGAAGGCGAGGCGGGCCGGCGCCACGACGCGAGGCGACGTCCCGTGGAGTCGCCGCCGCCCTCGCCGATCCGCCGCCGGTGCAGACGCCGGGCTCCCACCAGAACGGCGGCCGGGCCGGACGCGTGTCCGCCCTCACGGCGCCTCGCGAGAGTCGGTCGAGCGCGTCGGGGGGGACGCGGGTTGCCGCCTCCGTCGCGCCTCCGGTCTCCAAGGCGGCCACGACGTAGGTTCGCGACCACGGCAGAGGCACGGCGGTGAGCCCGGGCAGCGCGCGCGCGTACGCGATCACGTCCGGATCCGCGGACACCAGGACGTCGGCGCCTCGGTCGAGGGCGTTCCGAGCGTCGTGGCGCCGCTGCACACGGAAGATGATCGATCCGGTCTCCTCCTCCGGGGCTCCGGACACGAGGTGGACGTCCCCCCGGGGGAGGCCCGGGTCCGCCCGAGGTCGATACGGCCCGGTTCCCATCGGCCAGGGCCCGAACATCACCGGCGCCGTCACGGCCAGACCGGGCTGGGCGAACATCGCCACCGATGCGGAGGGGTGCGTCGGGAAGACGATGAGCCCGCGATCGCCGGATACGCGGACGGAGTCGACGAAGGATCCTGGACGGCCGCCGTCGTCGGTCACGCCCCTCGAGATCCAGCCGCGGGCCACGGCCCGTGCATCCACGGGCGTCTCGTCCCAGAAGCGCGCGTCCGAGCGGAGCCTGAACGACCACCGATGTCCCGTGGCGTCGTGCGACCAGGAGGTTGCCAACCCCGGGTGCGTACGGCCCTCGCAGTCGACGCGCACCAGCGTCTCGTAGAGTTGCCGAAACACCATGCGCTCTCCCTCGTCGGTCGGCTCGGGGGCGTGCGCAGGATCCACGGGGCTACCCAACGCGACCCGGACGGCGTGGGGCGGGGCAGGGTGGTCGGCGCCTTCCGGCGGGGTCGGGGCCGTGGGCACGAGCACACACGGCGCCACGATGCCCGACGAGGGTCCGGGCCGCAGGCTGGACAGCGTGCACCCCGCGACGAGCAGGGCCAGGGCCGTCGCGAGGAGCGTGGTCGGTCTCATGGATCCGGACATGGTGGCGGTTCGTTCGAGGGTGCGCCGGTAACCTACAGCCGCACGCTACCGTACACCGCCCCGGTAGAGAAATGTCCTGGCGCGGGGGCCGGCGTTCACCGTCGAAGCACCGCGCCGTACGGGGCGAAGCCCGCCCGCCGCAGCACGGCCCACCCCACCAGGGCGCCCGCCGCCTGCACGAGAAGGTCGGTGGAATCCAGGAGTCGTCCCTGAACGAAGATCTGCGAGAGCTCGGTGGCGGAGGCGACGTACACCGCGGGCCAGAAGTCCGCCAACGCGCCGCGTCGCGCCAGGGGCCACACGGCGAGAAGCGCGCCGAGGGGAACGTAGAGGAAGAAGGGGGACACCACGTCCACCACGCTGAACAGGTCCACGCGCTGGCCCAGGAACCGGAGCGGGATCCACCAGTCGTCCGTGAGCTGGCCGCCGATGGCCGAGAGCGACGTCTCCAGGGCGTAGGGACGCAGCGCCCACAGGAGCAGGACCGCGACGTAGGCGGAGAGCAGCCACGCGGGACGCTCCCGGCCGCGCAGACGCCGCGTGAGTCGCGGCATCTGCCACGCCGTCACCAGCGCTCCGCCTCCGATCCCCAGGGCGTGCGCCAGGACCGCGCCGGCGTCGATGGGCAGCCCCAGCAGTCCGTGGGCGATCTCCGCGAACAGGGCCAGCGCCGAGCCCACCGCGGCCACCACCGCCGCCGCCCTTCGGTATTCATGGCCCGCTTCCGCCAGCGCCGCGACCGCGAACGCTCCGGCGGGGGCGAAGAGGAGGATGTCCGTCAGCGGCACGTGCGCCAGGGAGCTCCACGTGAACATGCCCCAGACCAGGCGGAAGCGACCCAGGGGTCCCCCGTAGACGTTGGGGAGCGTGTCCTGACGGAACAGCGGAACCAGCGCCTCCCCGAACGTGCTCACCCCGTAGGATACGGCGAACAGCATGGCCGGAAGTCCGACGAACGAGCGGGCGCGGCGGCGCTGGGCCACGGAGATGACGAGGGCGACCAGGGCGACGGCGCCCAGGATGGCTCCCACCGTATTGGTGAGAACGTCCAGGATGCTCGCGGTACGCGTGCTCGAGAAGAGCTGCGTTGTCTCCACGAAGAGGCTCACGCCGGCGCCCGTGAGCACCGCGTTGCGCAGGCTCACCATGGACCGTCCCGGCCGCGCGGTGATCATCCAGACGAGTCCCCATCCCGCGAAGAGGACCACGTTGCGCGCTCCGTCGATCACGTCGCGCGGGGACAGGGAGGGGTGGAACATGCGCCCGAGCCCGTGCAGGCCCGGGCCGCCCGGCCGCATCGAGGAGAGCGTGGCGAGGAGGAGGATCGCGAGGTATGCCACGCGCGCGAGCACGCGGCTCCGGTCGAGCCGCTCGGTGAGCGTCCTGCGTTCCGGTCGGTCCATGGTGATCGCCCCCTCAGCCCCGCCCGTTCGCCAGGCGCGCCGCGTCGGGGGAGCGCTTGAGGCGCCACATGGCCCAGCTTCCGACGGCCGGGCCCGCGGCGAGCATGCCGAACGCCCAGCGCCAGTCGCCGTGCGCGACGATCTCGGGCACGAGGCGGATGGAGCCGAGCGTCAGGAGGAAGCCCATCGCGGTCTGCGTGGTGAGCATGGTGCCCATGTACTCCGGCTCGGCCAGCTCGCTCACGGCCGAGCTGAACTGCGCGGAGTCCGCGACGATCGCGAACCCCCACAGGAGTGCGACCACCGTGATCGCGACGCCGGCGCCCCGGGGCAGGAACCCGATGCCGAGCGCGCACGCGCCGCTCGCCACCATGCTGGCGATGGTCGTGCGCGTGCGGCCCCAGCGGTCCGCCACGTACCCGGCGGCGACGCTGCCCAGGCCTCCCACCGCGATCACCGCGAACGCGGCGACCGGCGCGGCCCGCTCGGGCCAACCCGCCACCGCGTAGCGGGCGGCGAGGAACGCGGGAATCCAGGTCCACATGGCGTAGAGCTCCCACATGTGCCCCAGGTAGCCCAGGTTCGCGAGCCGCAAAGGACGTATCGAGAGCGCGTGGCCCATCAATCGCCAGCGGAAGCGGGGGGCGGCCGTGCGATACGGACCGAGCGAGCCGACGGCTCCCCCGAGCACGGCGCCCAGGGCCGCGAGCGCCGCGGCCAGATACAGCACCGGCCGCCAGGAGCCGATGCCCCCCAACGCACGCAGGAGGTGGGGCGCCGCGGAGCCCACCGTGAGCGCGCCGACCAGCACACCGAGGCCGAGGCCGCGGTCCTCCTTGGTCCACGTCGCCATGATCTTCATACCCACAGGATAGACGAGGGCCAAGGTGGCGCCGATCACGAAGCGCACGACGACGGTGGCGTGGAAGCCGAGGCCGAGGAAGGGAATGGCGGCGGTGAGCACGGCGCCGGCCAACGCGCCGGAGGCGAACACGGCCCGGGCCGGCCAGACATCGGCGAGGTTGAAGAGAGCCGAGAGGAGCGCTCCCCCCACGAAGCCGAGCTGCACGGCCATGGTGAGCCAGGAGGCCTGTCCGCCGGTGATGCCCCAGTCCCGCTCGAGCGCGGGCACCACGGCGCTCGCCGAGAACCAGAGACCCAGCACGAGCAGCTCGGCGGCCGCGAGCAGCAAGATGACACGCCACCGCGCGAAGGCGTCCGGCGAGCGTGATGATCGATCGTGCATGGATTCCGGATCGTGCGAGGACTCGGGCCGCTCCCCAACGGGTGGCGTCACGGATCGAAGGGCCCGGCGAACCTATCGCCGGGAGGGCCGGGGACGCCACGGTTCCCGCGACGCCACGGTCCCGGCGGCGCCCCGGTTCCGGGCATGCCGAGGCTCGGGGGCGCTGCGCCACCCGTCTCCGTCTTTCTTGCGATCCGGCCGCCGGGGCAGCACAATTGCGCCGACCCGGTCCGCCCTGCCCCTGACCCGGAGATACATCGATGAAGCGCCTTCGCATGCTCGGCCTGGCCGCGCTCGTGATCCCCACCGCGCTGGCCGCCCAAGCTTCCTCGTCCCCCGCCAACCCGACGACGCAGGCCGCCGAGTGGACGGGCTCCCGCCTCGCCGGCTACCTCGAGAAAGCTGCCGATCAGGTTCCCACCAAGCTGCTGTCGTACAAGCCGACGGACGCGCAGATGACCTTCGGCCAGATCTGGGCCCACCTCGCCGAGGCCAACTACGGCATCTGCTCGGCCATCGGAGGCATGGAGGCCCCGAAGCAGCCCGAGCGGGACGGCACGGAGCCCAAGGAGACTCTGGTGGCGGCGCTCAAGGGTTCGTTCGACTTCTGCGACAAGGCGTTCGCCAACACGGACGACTCGAAGCTGGGCGAGAAGGTGTCGATGGGCTTCATGGACGGCACCCGGGCCCAGGCCATGTTCATCTACGTCGACGACCTGGCGGATCACTACAGCCAGGTGTCGAACTACATGCGCCTGAACGGGATGCTGCCGCCGAGCGCTCGGCCGAGAAAGAA
>CAZVYM010000108.1:0-14143 GCA_964630935.1 uncultured Gemmatimonadaceae bacterium
GCACCGCCGCGTAGCGGTGGTCGCGCGCGGGGTGCTCCCCTTTTTCAGCGACCTGTTAGACCCTTCCGACCGAGGAGCGGTTCCGACTCCGACGGAGACCGGGCGGTCCTCCGACCACGACCGCGGCAGGGAGCGCCGCGACCTCGATGGGGACATGACGACCTGGATGGAGGGCACAATGAACTGGATGGCGGACATCGTGACCTCGACGAGGGCCCCCGGGACGTCGACGGCCGCCGGCGTCGAAGCGCATCGCACGCATCGCCTTCGGCGTTGCTTCGCGGCGCGGGTGTCGTGGCCGCCTTCGTTCGTCGTGGCGCTGGCGGTGTGGGCATCCGCCCTCGCCGCCCAGCAGGCCCCGGCCGGCCTGGCTCGCCGGGCGCTCGACCGAGCCGATCTCCACTGGGTGTCACAGACCGCTCCGGGGCTGCGTGTGCATTTCCTGGCCGGGTCGTACCCGGCGAGGCATCAGGACAGCCTCGTCGCCCGGGTAGTGGCCGCGGAAGCGGCCGACCTGTCGCTCCTGGATCGACGGGCGTACGACCGCACGTTGGACGTCTTCTTCGTCGAGAGCAGAGCTCAGATGGACACGCTGGTCGGGGTGCCCGTGACGGGCTTCGCCCAGATGGATTCGGCGGCGGTCTTCCTGGTGACGAACCCCGGGTGGCGCTCCTTCGAGCGCCACGAGATCATGCACGTGCTGGCGACGGACGCGTGGGGCCGACCCGCACCTCCGGCCGACTGGGTGCAGGAGGGTCTCGCCCAGTTCGCCGACGGCCGATGCGGTGGATACGGCATCGACGAGGTCGCGGCCGGCCTCATGCGCCCGGGGGGAGGCGTGCCCTTGGACACGCTCACCGCGCGGTTCCGTCAGCTCGACGATCTGACCGCCTACCTGCAGGCGGCCAGCCTGGTCGGGTACATCTACGGCACCTTCGGTCTGGGCGCCGTGGAGCGGCTGTGGCGGCAGGGAGCCGGCGCCCTGCCCTCGATCACGGGACTTTCGGCCGCCCACCTGGACTCGGCCTGGCGGCGCTCGTTGCCGGCACCCGATCGTCAGCCTCCCGCCGAACGGCTCGCGGTGATCCGCAGGAAGGGGTGCGGCTAGCGGACCGGGCGCGCCCCTGGTTCGGCGCGGGACTCGGCAGCCCCGACCGGGTTCGGGCATCCCCGGGGAAGGGTGGGCGTGGTTGACAGGAGGCGCCCGGCCCCGCCGATTGCGGTCCCCACACTGCAACCCGGAGCGAATCCGATGAGCTCTTCCGTGCGACATGCGCGCTGGGACGACATCCCGAAGGAAAAGGTCACCGACGAGATCAGCCGCCGCCTCTTCACGGGCGAGCGCATGATGATCGCGCACGTCTACCTGGACGAGGGCGCCATCGTCCCGAAGCACGCCCACGAGAACGAGCAGCTCACCTACATCCTCGAAGGCGCCCTCCGGTTCTGGATCGGGGAGGACGGATCCGAGGAAGTGGTGGTGAACGCTGGAGAGGTGCTCTACATCCCGTCGAACGTCCCGCACAAGGCCCAGGCGCTCGCGGACACCTTCGACGTCGACATCTTCAGCCCGCCGCGGCAGGACTGGCTCGACGGCACGGACACCTATTTCCACCAGAAGTGACATGGATCTCGGACTGAAGGGCAGGACCGCGCTGGTCTGCGGGGCGAGTCAGGGGCTGGGCTATGCGATCGCCGAGGCCGTGGCGGCCGAAGGCGCCGCCGTGACGATCTGCTCACGCTCGGAGGAGCGGATCGAGCGGGCACGCCATGCGATCGCCGAAGCCACCGGCGCCAAGGTGATCGCGGTGGCGGCCAACCTCACGGACCCGACCGACGCGGTGCGGGCCGTCGAGTTCGCTCGCGAAGGCCTCGGACGTATCGACATCCTGGTCACCAACACCGGCGGCCCGCCCTCGGGCCCGTTCGAGGATCACACGGCGGAGGACTGGCGGATCGCGATCGCGCAGAATCTCGAGAGCGTGATCAACCTGTCGCGTGCGGCCCTGCCCGAGATGAAGGAGCGGCGCTGGGGACGCATCCTCAATGTCACGTCCATCACGGTGAAGCAGCCCGTGGAGGGTCTCATCCTGTCGAATGCCGTGCGGGCCGGGGTGACCGGGTTCGCGAAGACGCTGTCCAACGAGACGGCGCCCTTCGGCGTGACGGTCAACTGCCTGATCCCGGGTTACACGCGCACCGAGCGACTTGTGGACCTGGCCGAGGCCATCTCCAGGCGGACCGGCGAGAGCGTCGCGGACGCGTATGCGGGCTGGGAGAGCGAGATCCCGATGGGTCGCCTCGGCGAGCCGGAGGAGCTCGCCGCGATGGCGGCGTTCCTGGTGTCGGAGAAGGCAGCCTACATCACGGGGCAGTCCGTCGCGGTCGATGGAGGCTGGATCAGGGGACTCTTCTAGGAAGATCGGCACCCATGGGGGCGGCGCCTTCCGCGACACCGTCCCCGGCAACGAGCGAGGAGCTTCATGGGAAGCGCGGCGCTGACGGAATCGGAGTGGATCTGGAAGGACGGCGAGGTCATCCCCTGGCACGACGCGCAGGTGCACTTGATGTCGCTCGCCGTGCAGTTCGGCTCCTCCATCTTCGAGGGGATTCGTGCCTACGACACGCCGAAGGGACCGGCGGTCTTCCGGCTCAAGGAGCATATACGCCGGCTTTACGATTCGTGCGCGATCTACCGGATGGACGTGGGACACGAGCCCTCGACGGTGGAGCAGGCCTGTCTCGAGATCATCCGGAGGAACGGACTGCACGACTGCTATCTCAGGCCGATGGTGCTGCGGGGGTACGGCGCCGCGGGGCTGAATCCCGAGGGGAGTCCGATCGAGACGTACATCCCGGCCTGGCCGTGGGGAACGTACCTCGGTGAAGGGGCGCTGGAGGCCGGGGTGGACGTCTGCGTCTCTTCCTGGCTGCGTGCCCACCCCGACACGTTTCCCGTGCGAGCCAAGGCCGCCGGCCACTACGTGAGCGCCCAGCTCATGAAGATGGAGGCGCTCGTGAACGGCTACGCCGAGGCGATCGCGCTCGGACCGGGCGGTCTCGTGAGCGAGGGCAGCGGACAGAACGTCTTCCTGGTGCGTGACGGCCGCATCGTCACGCCCCTTCTCGACGGAACGTCGCTGCGGGGCATCACGCGCGACGCCATCCTGCACATCGCGGCCGAGCTGGGCTACGAGGTGCGCGAGGAGCTCGTCGCGCGCGAGAGCCTCTACACCGCCGACGAGATCTTCTTCACCGGAACGGCGTCGGAGGTGACGCCGGTGCGCAGCGTCGACCGGATCTCCGTGGGCCAGGGCAAGGCGGGTCCGGTGACCATGGCCGTACAGAAGCGCTTCATGGAGGTGGTGCGCGGCGGCGCGGACGACGTCTACGGAGACTGGCTGACGTACGTGGAGTAGGTCGGACGGCTGGACGAGCGTCCAGCCACGCGCGCGGCGCTACGGGTCTACCAGTCCGGCCGCTGATCCTCGTCCATGCGCTTCATCGCCTGGCGCACGCGCTCCAGGTCCGCCTCGTCGACCTCCGTCACCGGCACACCCTCGGCGCCGAGCGCCGGGCCTCGCCGGACGAGCATCCCCACGAGCAGGCCCGTCATCAGGATGGCGATACCGGGCAGGAAATAACCCACGAGGTTGAACCCTTCGGCGGGCGGCTCCATGAGCACGGTCTGACCGAAGTCCGCCACGAACCCGGCGCGGATGGCGTCGGGGGTCTCCCCCTTGCGCAACTCCTCTCGAATCCGCATGGCCCACTTCGGGGACGTGCCGCATTGCATGGCGAACAGGCACGAGTGGACGTCCAGGCCGCAGCCGCAGTTACAGCGGATGGTGCGCTCGATGGCCACCGCCTCGGCCTCGAGCGGGCCACCCTCGAAGATCATCGAGTCGGCCTGTGCCGCCTTCACCGGCGGCGGAGCCGTCTGGGTCTGCACCTGACCGGGCAGGGCCAGGGCGGCCGCGGCGGCGAGGTGGGTCAAAAGGGGCGCGTGCAGCACGATGGGTCCCTCGCTCCTTGGGCAACGTTATTGCTTCAAGTTTCTAACAAAAGGCGCCGTCCGTCATCCGTGCAATCCCCCATGAGCGGAGTCGGGAAACTCCCCACGGAGGCGAGACCGGACCGAGGCCATACCGTGTGTCCGGCGTGTCGGTTCCCCGGGAGGCCGGTCGCCGGGCGGGGACAAGGCTGCGGGCGCTGGGCGTCGAGCCTCGCCGGGCGGGCCGGGAGCGGAGACGGGCCGGCCGGCCGGAGCCTGCGGACCGGGGACGTCGAGCCGCACGCACCCTTCACGCCCGCTTCAATACCCCACGGCCCCACCCCGGGGATTCCTGGGATCGGCCGCCCCGAGGAGCTCGCCGCTCTTCGGATCGACCATGATGCAATTGGCCACCCCCTGCCTCCCCGTCATACGCACGGCGTGTCCCATGGCCTCCAGCTCCGTCACGGTCTTCGGGCTCGCCCCGTTCTCCTCGATGGTGATGCGGTCCGGAAGCCATTCCTGGTCGATGCGCGGCGCGGCCACGGCATACGCGATGCCCATCCGGAAATCCACGAGGTTCAGCACGAGCTGGAGCACCGTGTTGATGATGGTCCGGCCGCCGGGGCTTCCGAGCACGGCGACGAGCCGGCCGTCCTTGGACACGATCGTCGGTGACATGGACGAGAGCATGCGCTGCTGCGGCCGGGTCAGGTTCGGCACCGTTCCGATCAGCCCCGCGCCGTCGGTGAGGCCGGGTCCGGCGTTGAAGTCGCCCATCTCGTTGTTCAACAGGAAGCCGCCGCCGGAGACGACGATCCCGGACCCGTACCATTGCTCGAGCGTGTAGGTGACCGAGACGGCCATCCCGCTCTCGTCCACGACCGAGAAGTGCGTGGTCTGCATGCCCTCGGGCGCCTGCTGGATGTCGGAGAGCGCGGAGGGCGTGGCATGCCGATCGTCGACGGTCGCGCGCAACGCGTCCGCGTGCGCTTTGCTCGTCAGCTCGTGCACAGGAACGTCCACGAAGTCCGCGTCGCCGAGGTAGCGGGCACGATCCCGGTACGCGCGCCGCATCGCCTCGGCCAGGTGATGGATGTAGGGCGCGGTGTCGTGGCCCATCGAGGCGAGATTCCAGCCCTCGAGGATGTTGAGCATCTCGACCAGGGTGACGCCGCCGGAGCTGGGCGGCGGCATGCCCACGACATCGTAGCCGCGGTAGGATCCGCGAATCGGCGTGCGCTCACGCGCCCGGTAGAGCTCGAGGTCGGCCGTCGTGATGATACCACCGTCCCGCTTCATCTCCTCCTCGATGAGCCGGGCCGTCTCGCCCCGGTAGAAGCCGTCCCTCCGTTGCATCATGATGCGCCGGAGGGTCCGCGCGAGATCGGGCTGACGAAGCGTGTCACCGGACGTGTAGGGCGTTCCGTCTCGCGAGAACGCGGCCACGGTCGCCGGATACGCACCGGGCCGCCGTACGAGCCGAGCCAGGTCCCGGGCCAGTGAGCTGTCGAGGACGATGCCGTCACGCGCGAGCCCCACGGCGGGACGGACCAGGAGCTCCCAGCGCATGGAGCCGTACAGGCGCTGCGCCAGGTCGAAGCCGGCCACGGTCCCGGGCACGCCGATGGCCTTCGGGCTGTCGTGATGGAGGCTGTCGGAGTACTGCCCGTTCGCGTCGAGCCACATCAGGGAGTCGGCGGCGAGGGGCGCCTTCTCGCGGAAGTCCAGGGCGGTCGTGGCACCATCGGGGAAGCGGATCACCATGAAGCCACCCCCACCGATGTTGCCGGCCGCCGGCTCCACCACGGCCAGGGCGAAGCCGGTGGCGATCGCGGCGTCCACGGCGTTGCCTCCCGCGGCGAGCACATCCCGGCCAATCGCGCTCGCGCGCGGGTCGTCCGAGACGACCATGCCGTGTCGGGCGCGAACGGCGACGGGGACATCCTGGCCCGCCGACGCGCGCGGCGGCGCGAGCGTGAGGAAGGCGACGAGCGCACACCCGAAGGACCGATGGACACGATGACGCATGGAGCCTCTCGACGAACCGCGGAACGAGGAGTTCGCGACCTCACAGGGAGCGTGGGGCCCGTGCTCGCGACAAGATCCCTCGAATCGCGCGGGCGCGCCACCCATCGGCCGGGCGCGCCACACCATCCGCCGCCGACCGCCCGCCACAGGCCCACCCAGCATGCCGTCGAGCCACGATCGGCTCGATTGCCCGCGCGCCCGGCGCGGGTTACTTCATTCCCGCCGCGTCGGGCCCTCGCCGGCGGCCCCGTGCAGACCCTCGCTCAAGGACGTGCCCATGACCATCGAACGACGAGACTTCCTGCGGAAGGCCGCCGCCGGCGCGGCGGGCGTGGGCGCCCTCGCGGCGTGCGGTGGAGCGGGCGAAGCCGGGACCGCCGCGTCGGCCCAGGGCGGCGGAGGAGGGGACGGCCCGACCGTCAATTGGCGTCTGGCGACCAGCTTCCCGCACAGCCTGGACATCCTGCACGGCTCGGCGCAGCGGATCGCGGAGCGGGTCTCGGCGCTCACCGGCGGCCGATTCACCATGCGCGTCTACGCGGGCGGCGAGATCGTGCCTCCGCTCCAGGTCATGGACGCGGTGCAGCAGGGCACGCTGCAGGCAGGAATGACGGCGGGCTACTACTACGTCGGCAAGAGCCCGGCCCTCGCCTTCGACTCCGCGCTTCCCTTCGGCCTCGGCACGCGCCAGCAGATCGCCTGGTTCTACCACGGCGGCGGACTCGACCTCGTCAACTCCGTCTACTCGGATTTCGGCATCGTGGGGTTTCCGTGCCTGTCCACGGGGGCCCAGATGGGCGGATGGTTCCGCGAGCCCATCGGGAGCCTCGCCGACCTGAGCGGCCTGCGCATGCGCATCCCCGGGATCGGCGGTGAGATCATGTCGCGCCTGGGCGTCACGGTGCAGGTGCTCGCCGGAGGAGACATCTACCCGGCGCTCGAGCGGGGCGCGATCGACGCCACGGAGTTCGTGGGCGCCTACGACGACGAGAAGCTCGGTTTCCAACAGGTGGCCAAGAACTACTACTACCCGGGTTGGTGGGAGCCCGGCCTGACGAGCTCTCTGCAGGTGAGCAAGAGCGCGTTCGCGGAGCTGCCGAAGACCTATCAGGAGGCCCTGAAGAGCGCGTGCGCCGAGACGCTTCCGGAGTCGCTCGCCGCCTACGACGCGGCGAATCCGATCGCGCTCGAGAAGCTGGTGCGCCAGGACGGCGTGACCCTCAGGGAGTTCCCCAGGGACATGATGGAGGCCGCCTGGAAGGCGTCCAACGCCTACCTGGAGGAGCAGGCTGCCGGCGACGCGACGTTCAAGCGCGTCTACGACAACTGGAAGGCCTTCCGCGCACGTGCGTTCCCGTACTTCGCGGGCAACGAGCTGGCGTACGCCGACTTCGCGTTCAGGAAGATCGGCAACGCGGACATGAAGGCGTGAGCGTCCCCGCCCGCGCCGCCGCGGCGCTTCTCACCCTCGGTGCGGCGATCGCCCCGGCCGCCGCCCAGCAGGCTCCGCCTCGACCGGACTCGGCCGGCACGCGCGCCGCGTACGCGAGCCTGGCGGACCTCCTGGCCACGCTGCCGAACGTCGCCCCACCGCCCTTCGCCGAGGAACAGGCGCTCTGGGTGGGCTCCCTCCCCCTCTCGTGCCTCGATCAGATGCAGCCACGGGAGCCCCGCCGACCCGGCGCGGAGGCTCGGGGCAACGGGCCGCGGGCGGGCGGCGCCCGAGCCGACTCGGCCGCCGCGCCCGGGAGGCCTGCCTCCTCGGGAACGGAGCGGCGCGCCTCGGGAGCCTCGCGGGACAGCGCGAGTGCGGGACGGCGCGGAGCGCGGAGGGAGCGCGGAGAGAACAGGGCGGCCGGGGATTCGACGGCCACGGGAGACCGGGTCGGTCGCGCGACAAACGATTCGACCGCCTCGCCCGGCTCAGGCTCCGCCGGCGCGCGCAACGGCGCCGACTACCTCTGGATTCCCACGGTTCGCGTCGTGTCCGACTACGACGAGAAGCGCGCGTTCTGGGGATGCACGGACTGGCACTCGGCGGTCGGATCCACGTGGGCCACGGTGGGTCTCCTCCATCGGTTCGAGGGGATCGGCCTCCGGGATCTCGCCCGTGAGAAGCTGAACGATCACCTGGGCGAATCGAACCTGAAGGGCGAGCTGGACTTCTTCCGCACCGCGGCCGGCGACTTCGAGCTCCCGGAAGGCTACGCGTGGCTCCTGAGGCTGCAGGCCGAGCTCGTGTCGTGGCCCGACAGCCAGGCCGAGCGCTGGGCGGCGAACGCCGCGCCGCTCGCGTCGTGGATGGCCGACAGCCTCGCCGCCTACCTCGAGGCTCTGAAGCGCCCCGAGCGGAACGCGACCGAGGCCAACACGGCCTTCAACATCGACCTCGCCCTCGACTACGCGGACGCGGTGCACGACGACACGCTGCGCCACGCGTGGGTCGCGGACGCTCGCCGCTTCTACCTGGGAGCGTCCGCCTGCCAACCGCGCTCCGAGGCCGACAGCGCGACAGGCGGTGGAGGCGGATCGGGTGACGCCGCGCGGGCGCGACGCCGCCGCAACCGGGACGTGGTATCTCCCTGCCTGGCGGAGGCGGCCTTGATGGCCCGCGCGCTGCCGCCGGCCGCCTTCCGGACCTGGCTCGCCTCCTTCCTCCCACACCTGACGTCGGAGCAGGCCGCTCCCCTGTGGGAGGTCCTGGGCGACAGCACCCGGGGGACCGAGCGTGCCCGGCTCACGGTCATGTCGTTCCAGAGGGCACAGGCCATGGCGCGCATCGCGAACGCCCTCCCCCCCTCGGACTCGACCGCGGCGGTCTGGCGGCGGCTGTCCGCCATCCAGGCGGATCGTGGCTTCCGTCTCCTGCGGGACGACGTCGACGGCTCCGACAGGATCCCGGCCTACACGCTCCTCTACCTGGGCTCCCGTGACGGTCCCGTGCCCGAGGACTGGAAGGGATCGGAGCCCGTCGCCGACGTCTCCGTGCCGGAGCCGGCGGCGGCGCCCGACTCGGCGCGCGACAGCCTCCCGGAGTTCACGGATCTGGCCTCGTTCTACGCTTCGCTGCCGGCCGTCCGGCCCGTGCGCCTCGATTCGGCCAACGCGCTCTGGCTCTCCGCGATGCCGCTCTCGTGCGAGGACCATCCGCACGACCACCGGAATCCTCCGCCGTACCTGTGGGACGTCACGTACGATCCCGTTCCCGACTTCCAGGCTTCGCGCGCGTTCTACGGCTGCTCGGATTGGCACTCCGCGGTCAACTCCACGTGGACGTTGGTCAAGCTCCTGAAGCTGCGGCCCGATCTCCCCACCGCGCCGGTGATCCGCCAGAAGCTGAACGAGCACCTCGGCCGATCGAACGTCCTCGGCGATCTCGCCTTCTTCAAGACGGCCGGCTCGTTCGAGCTGCCCTACGGCTACGCGTGGCTCCTCCGTCTCGAGGGAGAGCTGAAGTCGTGGGACGATCCGGACGCGCGCCGCTGGGCCGCCAACCTCGAGCCGCTCGCGTCGTGGATGGCGGCCCGTCTGGCGGAGTACCTCGACGGGCTGAAGGAGCCGGTGCGGATCGGCGTGCACCCGATGACCGCCATGGCGATGGACAACTCGCTGGCGTACGCCGAGGCGTACGACCCGAACCTCGAGGAGGCGATCCGGGAGAACGCGAAGCGCTTCTTCGCGGCCGACACGCTGTGCGACACCGGCTCCGAGCCCGGCCCGAGCGACTTCGCCTCCCCCTGCCTCATGGAGGCCACCGTGATGGGCCGGCTCATGGAGCGGAGCGCCTGGCTCGAGTGGGTCGACCGGTTCCTGCCGCCGATCCAGTCCAAAGCGTTCAGGCCGCTCACCGAGCCCCTGGGCCCGGACTTCATCGACAACCCGAAGGCGATCGCCGCTCGCTCGCACATCATCGGGCTCGCGTTCATGCGCGCGAAGGGGATGGGCGAGCTGGCGAACCTGCTGCCCGCGGACGATCCGCGCGTGCCGGTCCTGCGGCGGCTCGCGGCCATCCAGGTGGAGAAGGGATTTCAGGTGATCGGTGCGGTCGGCTACGCCGGCTCGCACTACTACGCCACGTTCGCGACGCTCTATCTGCTGACGACGGGATAGGTGGCGGCCGCGGGGTGGGGCAGCCCGCCCCGCCGGTTCACTTCGAAGAGGAGGAGCGCATGAGGGAGTGCATCCTACAAGGCGGCGCGGGGATCCTGATGGCGGTGCTGGCGGCGCTGGCCCTCCCCGGCTTGGCCACCGCGCAGGCGCAGGACCAAGCGGCCGTCATGGCGGTCGTTCACACCCTGTTCGACGGGATGCGGGAAAAGGACTCCACCAAGCTGGCCAGTGTGTGGCATCGCGAGGCGCGGCTCCAGTCGACGGGCCGGGACGAACAAGGAAACCCCACCGTCACGACCCTCGACGTAGCGGCGTTCTCCCAGAGAATCGTGTCCATGAAGCCGACGGTGGACGAGAAGACCTTCGACGAGCAGGTGATGGTGAACGAGGACCTGGCGATGGTGTGGGCACCGTACAACGTCTTCGTCGACGGCGAGTTCAGGCACTGCGGTGTGGACGCCTTCCAGCTGGTGCGCACGGCCGACGGATGGAAGATCCTGCAGCTCGCCGACACGGAGACGCAAAAGGGCTGCGACCCGTCTCGCAGATGAGTTTGGTGCCCGCCCCTCGTCGAAGGTCGGCGCTGGGGTTCATCCCCCCCGTCCCTGGGCGTGGCCGCCGATCCCAGCCGCTTCCCCCGCCCCACCCGGTGGGGCGGCCCCCGTTAACGTTCCGGCCCGAGCGGCGGTCCATACTCCCTGTGAGATGGACAATGAACGGGGGGATCGATAGATGCGTGGATTCATGGCAGGACTCGTCGTCGTCGCATCGACCGTGGCCGTCACGGCCTGCAGCTCCACGGCGACGAACCCGCAGGTTCCGACCGGCTCGGTGACCTTCACGAGCCCTGCGGGCGGCGAGAGCTATCAGGTCGGAGACACGGTCGAGCTCGCGTGGTCCTGTGCCGATTGCACCAACGTTCCGACCGGCGACTACCTGGAGGTCCTCGCCTACGACGGCGTCTCGACCTACCTGCTGGACCCCGGCGGGCAGATGACCGACAGCACGTCTTGGGTCGTGGGCTCGTCGGCTCAGAACGTCCAGCTACTCCCGGGCACGTACCAGATGGTCGCCCAGGACGCGGACGGGTACTATGCGGCACAGAGCCGCTTCTTCCAGATCGTGGCCACACCCTGAAGATCGGGAGCACGCGGGGTGAGGGGGCCCCCCGGCGGGCGTTCGCCGGGGGACGACTCCTCCGGGATCCGGTGCGGCCAGGCGCCGTCTACTCCGCCGCCAGAGCCCTCATCGGATCCACCTTGGCCGCTCGCCGGGCGGGGAGGTAGCTCGCCAGGATGGCGGCACCCACCAGCACCCCGATCGCCCCCAGCGTGAACCCGATCGGGAGCCGCGGAGCGAAAAGGCTCAACGCGGAGAGGACGGCGCGGTGGACCAGGAACGCCAACGGCGCACCCAGGAGCAGGCCGACCCCCGTGAGGGTCAGACCCGTGCGGGTCACGCGCCCCACGACCTGCCCCGCCCGCGCTCCCACGGCCATGCGGATGCCGATCTCCCTCCGCTCCTGCAGGACCGCGTGGGCCATGATTCCATAGATCCCCATCGCCGACAGGATCATGGCCAGGAGGCCCAGGGCGCCGACGAACGCCTCGATGAAGACGATCACGGCCAGCTGCTCTCGAATGTGGTCCGTCAGCGTCTTGAGAAACCCGATCGGCTGGTCCGGGTCGACCGACCAGACCGCCTCGCGCACATCGCCCGCCACGGCCTGCGGCTCCCCGGCGGTGCGCAGGGCGAAGAAGGGCGCCTGCGAGGGCCGCTGGGCGACGGGAAGATAGAGCCCTCCGTCGACGCGCCCATCCAGGGGAACGCGACTCTGGGCGATGTTGCCCACCACGCCTACGATCGTCCGTTGCGCGCCGAAGAGGTCCAGGCCCTTTCCCAGCGGATCCTCCCCCGGGAAATAGCGACGGGCGAACGCCTCGCTCACGATCACGACCGGTGACGCGTCCTCCCGGTCCGTGTCCAGAAAGAGGCGCCCGGAGCGGAGGGGAATCCGCAGGGTCGAGAAGTACCCGGGGTTCACGGCCTGCCACATGACCTGGGGCCGGTCGTTGGCGTCGGCGGTCTCGTGTCCGACGACCTGCATGGGGGTGGCGGGGTTGCCCATGCTGCGCGGAAGCGTGGTCATCATCGCCACGTCCTCTACGCCGGGAATGGCGCGAAGCCTCCTCTCCAGCTCCCGCTCCACCGACCTGCGCTCGGCCGGCCCGGGGTACTTGTACTCCGGGAGGGCGATCTGGAAGGTGAGCAGCCCCGTCGGCGTGTAGCCCGGAGGGGCGGTCGCCAGCGAGCCCATCGCCCGCCCCAGGAAGCCGGCGCCGGTGACCAGAGCCAGGGCGACCGCGATCTGGCCGACCACGAACGCCTGACGCACCCTCCGTCTCGTCCGCGACGAGGTCCCTCCACGACCTTCCCCCAGTGCCTCCCGCAGGTCGCCGCGCATCGCGTGGAGCGCGGGAGCCAGGCCGAAGAGGACCCCCGCGGTGACGGCGACGCCGACGGTGGCGAGGAGTGTGGGCACGTCGAGCGTGGGGAGGAACGTCGGCGGGAGGACCGGCGGCATGGCCGCCCGCAGAGCCCGGATCAGATAGATCGCGAGCACCGTGCCGAGGGCGCCCCCCACCGCCGCGAGCAGGATGCTCTCGGTCAACAGCTGCCGTAGAATGCGGACCCTGCCGGCACCCAGGGCCGTCCGCACCGCGACCTCCTTCATGCGCGTCTCCGCCCGTCCCAGGAGGAGGTTCGCCACGTTCGCGACCGCGATGGCGACCCCGAAGAGCGACACGGCGATCAGTATGAGGATGATCTTCGTGTCGGTGGGTCCGGGGAAGGTGTCCCGAGCGGATTGAACGAGCGCACCCCAGCCTCGATTCGCATCGGGATACTCGGACTCGAGGCGCTGGGCCAGCGTCGTGATCTCTCCCCGCGCCCGCGATACGGTGGCGCCCGGGCGCAGGCGGCCGTAAACGAGCCAGTCCTTCGCGGCTCGATCGTCCAACCCGCTCAGATCCGTGGGCCGGAACGCCTGCGTGCCCGCGGGCAGCATCTCGAAGCCCTCCGGCGTGACGCCGATGATCGTGCAGGGCTTGCCGTCCAGCGTGAGGGTGCGGCCCAGGATGTCGGGCTCACCGTTGAAGCGCCGTTGCCAGTAGGCATACGTGATGACGAGGACATTGCCGCCACCGGCGGCGGCCTCCTCGGGCCGGAACGTCCTCCCGAGCGTCGGACGGACGCGCAGCACATCCAACAGGTTCGGGGTGCCTTGGACGATCTCGATCTGCTCCGGCTGATCCCCACCCGTCACACTGACGGTCTCCGTGCCGTAGGCCGCCATCCCCTCGAACGCCGTGGCTCCGGCACGCCAGTCACGGAAGTTGGGGGCCGACACGCCTGCGGCCATGTCCGTCGACTCGCCGTGGCGCAGCTCCTGCAACAGGACCAGGCTCTCCTGGTCACCGAACGGGAGCGGCTCCAGCCAGAAGGCGCTCGCCACGGAGAACATGGCCGTGGCGGCCGCGATCCCGAGCGCGAGAGAAAGGGCCGCGACCGAAGTGAGCACGGGGTTCTTCAGCAACATCCTCCACGCGAAGCGGAGGTCCTGCAGAAGGCTGGACATGGGGCGACGACCTTCCGTCGGAGGGACGCGAATCCATCGAGCCCTACGCTCGCCCGTGTCCCGCGGTTTCCGTGGCGGCCCCTCTCCGGCCCGCGCCCGGCCGGAACGGCCGCCACCGGGCCGGAATGGCAACACCGGGCCGGAATGGCAAAACCGTGGCGAATGCTCTCCGCGGTGGCTTAATTGCGGGATCCTCTCCCGTCCAGCCACGTCGGCGGACCGGGGGCACGCATCTCACGAGGAGTCCCGCCCATGCGTCTCGTCATCGAAGCGCTCTCGAAGACCTATCCCGGAGGCGTCCAGGCGCTGCGCGACGTGACCCTCGACATCGAGCCGGGCATGTTCGGGCTGCTCGGCCCCAACGGTGCGGG
>CAZVYM010000109.1:0-5715 GCA_964630935.1 uncultured Gemmatimonadaceae bacterium
CGCTCTTTGTGGTGTCCCGGGGGGAGCTCCCGCCCCCCGCACGCCGGCCGGTGTGTCCCCCCGTCGCGCAGGGGCGCCGCCTGCCCCCGAGCCCCGCCTACAGCGCCTTAACCGCTCCTCCGTCCACCACCAACGACACGCCCGTGATGTAGCCGGCGGGCTCCGAGGCCAGGAAGGTCGCGACGGCCGCTTGCTCGTCGGGTGTCGCGAGCCGGCCGATGGGAATGTTCTTGGCCTTCTGCTTGAGCTCCTCCTCGACGCTGATGCCCTTCTTCTCGGCACCGGCCCGAGCGAGCTCGACGGAGCGATCGGTGGTCGTCGGTCCCGGCCCGAGGTTGTTCACCGTGATGCCGAACTCGGCCACCTCGGAAGCGAGCGTCTTGGCCATGCCCGCCACGGCCAGCCGCACGGCGTTCGACAGCATCAGGTTCGGGATGGGCTCCCGGATGGCGCGGGACGTGAAGTTGATGATCCGGCCCCAACGCTGCTCCTTCATGTCGGGCAGCACCGCGCGGATCATCCGGACGGAGCTCATGAAGGTCAGGTCATAGGCCCGATACCACTTCTCGTCCGTCGCCGCGTCGAACCCTCCGGGAGGGGGGCCGCCGGAGTTGTTCATCAGGATCCCGATCGGTCCCAGGTCCTTGCGGGCCGAAGCGACCAGGTTCTCGATCGAGTCGGCGTCGGTCAGGTCGACCTGATACGCGCGGACCTCGACGTTCTCACCGGCGGCCTTCACCTGCCCGGACGCTTCGTCGAGAACGTTCGGATCGAGATCGCAGATCGCGACCTTGCACCCTTCGGCCGCCAGCCGTTGGGCCGTCGCCAACCCCAGTCCGCGTCCCGACGCGCCTACGAGTGCCACCCGTCCTGCGATGCCCAAATCCACCTTGTCTGCCTCCGGTCGTCTGGTTCGAGAAGTCGCGGTCCGACGTGGTCAGACCATCTTCGCGCGTTCGGCCCGTCCATTTGCGTCATCGGCCGTGCGGTCGGCCACTCCCTTCGGGGCGTCGGCCGACCCTCAGATCGGGTAGCCGCGCCGCTCGAGATGCGCGAGGATGCGATCCAGGTGCTCGAGCGTTTTGGCATCCGCTTCGGCCCCCGGATGGCGCACCACGGCGGTCTCGAACACGCCTCGCTTCACGAGGATATGCTTGCGCAGGGAAACCCCGAGGCCCGGCTGGAACTCCCAGCGGATGAGGGACGAGATGTCGTACATGACTTCCGCGGCACCGTCGATGTCGCCCCGCCTGTATCGCTGGTGGATGTCGACCAGGAACTCCGGATAGCCGAAGCCGGTCATGATGCCCACGGCTCCGCGGTCGAGCTCCTCGAACGCGTAGGCCCCACCGAGCGCGCCGAAGACCTTCAGCTCGTCTCCGACCAGCTTCTGGAGCTTGGCCATCTTCAGGCCGGTCGGCGGGTCCTCCAGCTTGATGTACTCGACCGTCTCGAGCTCCTGGAACAGCCTCGCGATGAGGGGGGGCGACATGAGGATGCCGGTCGAGGCAGGATAGTCGTGCAGGATCAACGGAACGTCGACGGCCTTCGCGATCCGGCTGTAGTACGCGAAGATCACCTCGTCGTTCTGGATCGGGGGCGGCCCGACGAGGAGCGCCTCCGGGCCGTACTTGGCGGCCGTGCGGGCCATCCCGATCGCGATGTCCGTTCCGGCGGCCCGAGCGCCCACGACCAGCCCGAGACCGTCGGGGAGATACTCCCGGAACGCTTCGATCACCCGCTCCTGCTCCGCGCCGGTAAGCTTGTGCGCCTCACCCATGACGCCCAGGATGGCCACTCCCTGGACACCACGGTCCTCGAGGAAGGAGGCCAGACGCTCGATGCTGGGTAGATCGAGCTGTCCGGATGCGTCGAACGGAGTGGGAACGATCGGGTATACGCCTTCGAGGGACATCGCACACGACTCCTTGCCGGGTCGACCTGGGATTGGCCCGGATACTTGCGGAACACATTGCGGGCGGCGGACAAGAATAAAGGACGGATACGCTTGGGGAGTCAAGCGGAGCCGGCCCCGGATCGGACAGGGTAGCCCGACGAAGGGCACCCTCTATATTGGGCCGGCGAAGAAGCGTCGGACCCAGGGTGACGAGGATGCACGGAGGTACGCCGATGGAGGGGATGATGCGCCGGGGCGCACACCGGTCGAACGGGGACTCCACGACCGGGAGGTCCCATGGCCCGCGGGTGCTGCTCCGGATGGGCACGCTGGCCGCCACCCTGCTGGCATCCAGCGGTTGCTACAGCTATTTCGCCGCCAACCCGGCTTCCCTCGAGAAGGGGGAGCAGATCCGCGTCGTGCTCGAGAGCTCGGCGGCCGACCGGCTCGCGCCGGCCCTCCAGCAGACCCCACGGACCGTCGAGGGCGACTTCGAGCGCCTCGGGCCCGACTCGCTCGCGTTGGCCGTGTGGATCGGGGCGGCCTACTCGGGAACGCCCTTCCAGAACACCTACCAGACGGTCTCGATCTCGCGCGGAGATTTCCGCCAGGTCCAGACGCGCAGGATCTCGAAGTGGCGCACGGGCATTTCGGCCGCCGTCGTCCTGGCTGGATTCGCGTGGGGAACGCAGAGGATCTTCTACAATCCGGGTCGGACCCCGCCTCCCGATGGCGGCGGGACCACCCCTCCGGTGCCCACTGGCGGCTCCCGGGTGGACGTGCCGATCTCCTGGATCCTGGGGGCCCTCTGGTGAGGAAGGGGGCCCCCGCCGCGGGGGCCCCCCGCACGACCGCTGCGCTACTTGAGAGTGAGCTCGATCACGCCCCTGGGATGACCCATGCCGAAGCGTGTGGCGGCCTGCCCCGCGTCGTAGTAGTGCAGCTCCTTCACCTCGCTCGCGAGCACGCTTTGCAGGTACTGCGGCCCTCCCATGTTCACCCCGCCGAAGTAGACGTCCGCCTGCTCCGGGCCCGATGAGTTGACGGAGCTCGCACCCCGGGTGGTGAGCCAGTTCGGCTGGAGTCGCTGAACCGCCTCGTAGGCCGTCTGCGCCCCGCTGGCCGCGATATCCTGGGCCGTGAGGATGTCCCGCATCCCACTCGTGCCCATGCCGCCCGACGCGCAGGCCGTTGCTGCCAACAGGGCCACCGCGAGAGCCGGCAACGCGCGTACTTTCATCATGTACTCCCTCCTCCCCTCATCCTACTTCAAGGTCAGCTCGATCACGCCGCTCTGATGCCCGGTGCCGAATCGGGTGCCGGCCTCTCCCGCGTCGTAGAACCGCAGCTCCTTGACGTTGCTCGCGAGCACGCTCTGCAGGTAATTCGGCCCGCCCATGTTCACACCGCCCATGAAGACGTCGGCCTGGCCGCCCGTACCCGCCCCCCGGGTGCTGAGCCAGTTGGGCCGAAGTCGCTGGACCGCGTCGTAGGCCGTTTGTGCGCCGCTGGCCTCGATGTCCTGAGCCGTGATGATGTTGGAAGAGCCGCCCGTCGACATGCCGCCCGACGCGCATGCGCCCGTGGCGAGCAGAACGGCGGCCAGAATCGGAAAGGCTCGTACTTTCATGGTTCGCGTGTCCCCCGGGCCTCGGCGGCCCCGTTTCGAATGAGGAAGACTTCCTGGGCCGACCCCGCGGGTGGCCTCTCGCCCCTATGATACGTCAGAAGCCTAGTTGCGCCAGGGGACGGCCACACGTGAAATCCCCGACCCGGCGCACGTCGACCTGGGCCCCGGACACCACGCCTCCGGGAAGCCCGACCGACCCCACCTGGAAGGGAAGGACCGAGCAGATCGTGGGTTCGTCCACGCGGTGCGTTTCCACGTTGAGCATCGGTCGGCCGAACAGGCCGCCCGACGCCGCAGCGGCCCGCTCCAGGAAGTCCCGCCAACTGGTGAAGAGGGCCGGCGATTCGTTGGGGAAGGGACGCTCGCTCACGATCGAGCTCACCGCGCTCGCCGTGCCGATGCTCGCGGTCAGGGTGCCGGCATCGGCATCGTAGGCGATCCGCGTCGTGACCTCCTCGCCCGGGGAGACCGGCACGACCTCACCCGCCTGTGCGTACGGGGTGCCGTCATCGTCCATCCAGAAGTACTGGGCCTGGATGATCCAGCCGGCGTAGCGGTCCCAGGTGGGATGGTAGCCCGCGTCGTTGCCGTCGAGCACGTGACCGATGGTCGCCTGCGGGACGATCTGGTTGTAGCGGTAGTGGGACAGCGGATGCGCTCCCCGAGCGCCATAGACGTCCCAATCCAGGTCGCCCCAGACGTAGAACACCTGGTCCGTGTGGTTCCAGGTCGGGGAGCAGGGCAGCGGCGGCACCGCAAATTGGTAGCTGAGCGTCCAGCTCGAGTCGGCCGTCGGGAACACCACGCTCCCCGCGCCCTCCGAAGGATCGACGACGACACGATAGCCGGGATCGGGTCCCTGCGTGGGCGAGGTGGTCTCACACGCTCGCTCCGTGGGCGTCAGCGCTCCGTGCGAAGCGCACCCACCCGAAGCGACGGCGACGAGCAGGAAGATCCCGACGGGTAAGGCTCCTGGCGAAAGAGCCCTACCCACCGCCGCCCCTCGGCGTGATGAACACCACCTCGATCACACCTCCGGGATTGTTCATCCCGAAGCGCATGCTGCCCTCGCCGACGTGGTGGTAGGTCACGAAGGACACATCCTCGGGCCGGAGGTTGCGCAAGTACTCGATGTCGCCGACCACCTGTCCCCCGACCGCCACATTGGCCAAGGTCGGAGAGTTGTCCGTCAGGGACCTGGGGCCGCGGCTGGCGAACCAGGCCGGCCGGAGCTTCATCACGCCTTCCCACACGGTCTGGGCATTGACACGGATCATCTGCTGCGCGGTGATCGTGTCCGGCATCGGCGACGCCGTGCGCCGCATCGGCCGGGCACACGCGGTCGCGGCCAGGCATCCAAGCCCCGCCGCGACGAAGAACGCAGCCGCGAGTCTCATCGTACTCCTCCCTTGAAGGCGAAAGCCTTCACACTGCCCTCAGCGAAACGCGGCACGCCACCGCTCGGATGGCGTGCCGCATCTCTAGGGCTCGGCTCATCGAGACGACCTCCCCCCGGGAACCCGGGGGGAGGCGCCACGAAGGCTTCACTCTCTCATGAGCCAGAGGCCCACCACACCTTCGTCATCATACCATCCTGGCCGACGGAGATCCCGGTGGCCTGCATGGCCGCACCGTTGTTCGTGATCTCCGACGCCGGCGTCCTGAGACGCTGAGGTATCCCCGTCGTGTAGAGGTGCTCACCCGCGGGCGGCACGGGAAGCGGCACGACGGGATAGCCCGTGCGCCGGTAGTCCACCCATACCTCGTCCCGCAGGAAGTTCGAGACGAACTTCTCGCTGATGAGTGCCTCGAGCGGGTTCGCCTCAGAGCCGAGGGCGGGCTTCGAGGCGAGGTATGTCGCGATATCCGCGCTCGCCACACCGAGCCGCTCCATGTTGGCCTGGATTCCCGCACGGTACTGTGCGTCCGCGTTGGCCATGTCGCCCTGGATCAGGTAGGCCTCGGCCGCGAGGAATCTCGTGTCTTCGTACGGATACCACACGAACGGCATGCTGTCGGCGCTGAAGAAATCGCCGATCTGCGAGATCGCCGAGTCGGGCTCGCCCACGCCGCCACTCGGATTGCCGCGGTAGATGATGCTGTCCGCAAGCGTGCAATCGTCCTGCTGGATGTTGTGCTGGTACCCCGAGCCGGCCGGGGGGCAATCCAATTGCGTGGGCTCCGCCAT
>CAZVYM010000109.1:5815-14080 GCA_964630935.1 uncultured Gemmatimonadaceae bacterium
GCCTTGAGCGAGTATGCGAGCTTGACCCACTTGGTCATGTCGCCGCCGTAGACGAGGTCGGTGCTGGACACCGCTTCGCCGGTCCCGGTCTGCTGCATCTCCTGGATGGCCTCGTCGACCCAGGCGTAGACCGAGTCGTAGACCTGCTGCTGCGTCTCGTACGCCGGGTTCACGTTCGCGGGATCGAACGCTTCGTCGAGCGGAATCGGCCCGAACGCGTCCGTGAGCTGCGACGCGTTCCACGCGAAGATGAGCTTCGCGATCCCGTGGTACTGGGGCTGGTCGCTCTCCTCCGACGCCTTCATGATGTTCTTCGCTTCCTGCATCACGTTGGCATAGGACGAGTTCCAGAAGCCGTCCGTGTCGAGGTTGGCCACCTCGTACCACTGGAACTGCGCGTACGTGTGGTAGGTGTCGTTCCACGACCACTGCTGCATCCACTCCGTACCGAATCCCGCGGAGCCCTCGAGGTTCCCGTACCGGATGTCCTCCGGTCCCAGGATCTGGTGGGCGAACGCGATCTCCATCCCCGGAAGCGTGAGGTCGATGCGCACGTTCTCCGGGTTGTTGGGATCGGTATTGACGTCCAGATAGCTGTTGCATCCAGCCATCATGGCGGTGAGCAGCAGCGTAGTCGCTACGGCGCCCACCACTCCTTTAGATCTTGTCATGAGTCCATGTCCTCCCATTCGATCCGTTCGGCAGTCGTTGGTCGCCATGGTCAGAAGTTGGCCCTGATGCCAAAGCTGTACGTGCGCAGCATGGGCGACGTGAACATGTGGTAGTACTGACCGGCGGCGTTGGTGTCGCCGTAGTTGCTGCCTTGCGGATCACCCATCGAGAAGTTGGTCCAGACATGGAGGTTGTGGCCCGTCACGTAGAGCTGGGCCGAGCCGACCCCCAGTTGACCCAACACGGACTGCGGAAGTTGGTACTGCAGCGTCAGCTCCTGCAGGCGGGTCGCGGTGGCCGTCTCGACGTTGTTCTCGCTACGCAGGTAGCCGCCGAGCTCGTTCCGGTAGTAGTCGCGGTCCCGCGTGATGGTGATGTCGTTGGGTGAACCGTCGCTCTGCTTCACGCCGGGATAGACGAACGTCGTGCCCCGGTTGAGCGACCAGCTCGTGACGCCACGTCCCACCGTGTAGTTGTCCGTGAAGTTGAAGACGTCGCCTCCCTGCACCGTGCTCACGATGCCGGAGAGCGTCAGCGGACCGTAGCGGAAGGAGCTGTAGACGTTGCCCAGCCAATGCGGCTGCGTCTCGCCCAGCACCATCAGCGTATCGGCCATCACCGGCCACCCGTACGTGGCGCTGCCCTGGGTGTCGTCGATGATGATGTTGCCGTTCGGGTCGCGCGCGAATCCGTTCCCCCAGATCACGCCGTACGGCCGGCCTTCCATGATCTGGACGTTCGGCCAGGAGTAGCCGGCCAGGTAGATCGACGACACGCCCGGAGCCAGTGACATCACCTCGGACTTGTTCTTGGTCCAGTTCAGGTTCAGATCCCAGCGCATCTTCGGGGTCTGGACCGGAACGACCTGGGCCGTCACCTCCCACCCCGTGTTCTTCAGGTCCCCGGCGTTGCGCACGATGCTCGAGTAGCCCGTGGCCGACGACGAAGGCACCGAGAAGATCTGGTCGTAGCTCTTCTTGTTGTAGTACGACGCGTTCAGGCTGGCGCGTCCACCGATGCCGCGCATCTCCAGCCCGAGCTCGTACTCTTTCGTGCTCTCGGGCTTGAGTTGCGGGTTCCCCAGCGAGTTGCTCTGCAGGAAGGCCTGTGTCCCGTTGAACGGGAAGGTCACCTGCGAGCCGATCTCGCCGCCCTGGTTGGCTTGATTGTACACCGTCGACAGCGTGTACGGCGGCGCGTCGCTCCCGACCTTCGCGTAGGAGACGCGGATCTTGCCGTAGTCGAGCCACCGGTTCCGGATCCCCAGCGCGTCGGTGAAGACGACGCCCAGGCTCACCGAAGGATAGAAGTAGTTGTTGCGGTCCTGGGGCAGCGTCGAGCTCCAGTCGTTCCGGCCCGTCACGTTCAGGAACGCCCAGTCGCGATAGCCGAGCGTGGCCTGCCCGTAGAGTCCGAGGAGCCGCCGCTTCTCCGTCAAGTCACCGCTGACGTTCTGTCGCGAGAAGTTGTCCAGGTTGTACAGGCCCGGGATGATGATGTCGTTCCCGTAGCCGTGGAGCGCGTCGTTCTGCCTCGCGAGGAGGTTGAAGCCCGCGAGCCCGCTGACGTTGAAGTCGGAGTTCAGCTGCGTCCCCGTCAACGACAGGATCAGGTCGTCGTTCAGAGACCCGCGGCTGAAGCGCTCCTGCGTCGTCGAGCCCGACGTCAGCCCCGCGGCGGTCCGCCACGGGCGCTCGTCGTTGTTGCTGACCCGGTTCTCGAGGTAGGTGTCGTAGCCCAGCCGGTTCGAGATGTTCAGGTTCGGCAGGATGTCGAACTTGAAGTACTGAGACGCGATCCAGCGCCCCGTCTTCCCGTTGCGCTGCGAGTGCTGGGCCCTCCAATCCGGGTGGGGTGAGTTCGATCCCCACATCACCGGTGTCCCGTCGGGGTTCCACGCGTTACGGGTGTCGAGGTTGGGCGTCAGATACCAGAGCTGGCGCTCGATGGAGTTCCACCCGTCGGTCTGCCACACGTTGTCCGTGTTGGCGTACATGACCGTGGTCGTGGACTGGAGCCGCTGCGTGAGCTGGAGCGTCACGTTGGCGTTCAGGTTGAGACGCTTCAGCGACGTGTACGGCTCGATCCCGTCGTTCGTCACGTACGACGCCCCGAGGTTGAAGGCACCACCGTTCGGCAGCCCGCCGGTCGCGTTCAGCGACGTGTTGAGCAGCTTGCCGGTGTTGTAGAAGTCGCTCCGCGGGTCGGCCATGCGAATGCACTTCGCCGGATCCGTCTCGCCGGGGCACTCGTGCGCCATCACCTCGGCGTCCACCTGGTCGTAGCGCGGACCGAACGCAGTGTTCGTCGTCGGCGTGGAGTAGCCCTGTCCGTTGTTCGCCAGGGTGTAGTAGCCGGACTCGCACCAGCCGCCGTAGTCCTGAGGCAGCCCGTTGCAGTAGTAGCCGTCGATTCCGGCCGTGTACTGCGTCTGGTAGCCGGCCAGGTTCGGGTTCTGTAGCTCGTAGCGGCTGTTCAGCGTGAACCGCGTGGGCGTGCCGGGCGTGCCCGACTTGGTCTTGATGATGATGGCCCCGTTCGCGGCCCTCGATCCGTACAGCGCGGTCGCGGCGGCGCCGCGCAGCACGTTGATGGACTCGACGTTGTTCATGTCGATGTCCATCGAGCGGCTGCCGGCCTGCCCGTACTCGAGGGCGAACTGGCCCTGGTTCTCGGTGTCCATGAGCACCGGGACACCGTCGATCACGTAGAGCGGCTGCCCGCCGCCGGTGAACGAGGACTCACCGCGGATGACCACGCGGTTGGAGGCGCCCGGTCGGCTGCTGGAGGCCGACACCTGCACGCCGGCCACCTTGCCCTGCAGCGCGTCACTGATGTTGACCGTGGGCGTCTGCTGGAGCTTGCTCTCGTCCACGCCCTGCACGGCGTAGCCGAGGCTCCGCTCCTGGCGCTGCACGCCGAGGGCGGTGACCACGAGCCCGCCGACCTGAATGGCCTCTTCCTTGAGGCTGAAGTTGACCGTGGCGGTCCCGCCGGCCGTCACGTTGACCGTCTGCTCCTCGGACGCGTAGCCGATGATCTGCACGCGGACGGTCTGCTGGCCGACGGGCACGTTGACCAGCAGGAACCTGCCCTGCGCATTGGTCAGCATTCCCTGCCCCAGCGCAGGGATGTGCACCTGCGCGCCCGCGAGGGGCTGGCTGTTTGCGTTGACGACGGTGCCGGCGATGGTGCCGGTCTGCTGGGCTGACGCCACGCCGTACATCCCCAGCGAGAGCGCCAGCGCTACCGCGAATCGAACAAGCCGATTCGACATCTCGCTCCTCCTTGCCACTGGAATTGAGGCCCGGGACTCCGGAGCCTCCTTTTCGTGAGCCACGCAGGCTCACCCCTTCTATATGCAAAACGGGCTCCCGCCATAGGCAAGGGAGGACCCGGCTCTCGATGGGTGGGAAGGGAGGCTAGTGAAAGGACGGCATACCGGTTCTTGAGATCGGACCGGGGCGGAGAGGGACGCTCCGGGAACTCCAACCATTCTTTGAAGATTTCGACACTAATACGCTCCGAGCCCACGTCTGGCAAGGGCCATCGCGATGAGGCTCCCGGAACCGTCGCAGGTACGCCATCTCGGCCGAAGGCTCGCAGGTAGACATCGTGGATGCAAAGCCACCCCCCGCTTGTTGGACGTGCGTGCACGGGCGTATGCTTCCCGGACTGTTCCGGTCCGCGGTGGGGACCTCTCCACCCACGTGACTTCTCGAACCTGGTCCTGGCTCCGTGCCTCTCTCCGCGAGCGCTTCTCCACCCCCCGAGACACCACGCCGTGCGGGCCCGGCCGTGGCGCTCGTCCTGCTGCTGGCGGTCGCCCTCTCGGGGTGCTCGAAGGGGGGCTCCGGCACCGGGCCCACGATGCCCATGCGGTTCACTCGTCTCTCCTCCACCGAGACGGGCGTGAGCTTCGTCAACCGCGTCGAGGAGAACCCGGTGATGAACGGGCTGACCTACGAGTACTACTACAACGGTGGAGGAGTCGCGGTGGGAGACCTCGACGGCGACGGTCTTCCGGACCTCTACTTCACCGGGAACCAGGTTCCCAACAAGCTCTTCCTGAATCGTGGCGACCTCCACTTCGAGGACGTCACCGACCGGGCCGGCGTCCCCGGCCAGACCGGGTGGGCCACGGGTGTCACGTTCGCCGACGTGAACGGCGATGGACGGCTCGACATCTACGTATGCTACTCCGGGGCATACGACGACCCGGACCTGCGCAGAAACCTCCTCTACATCAACCAGGGTGTTCGGGACGGTGTGCCGAGGTTCACCGAGGAGGCCGCGGCCTACGGCCTGGACGACCGGGCCATGTCCAACCAGGCCGTGTTCTTCGACGCCGACGGTGACGGCGATCTGGACATGTACCTCATGAACCACGGTGTCGCCGGGTACGAGACCATGTCCAAGCTGAAGGCCGGCCATTCCCCGCTGCAGGTCGATCGGCTCTACCGAAACGACGGCGGCCACTTCGTGGACGTGACGGCGCGGTCGGGCCTCGTCGACACGAACCTCGGCTTCGGCCTCGGCGTGACGGTCGCGGACCTCAACAACGACGGGTACCCCGACATCTACGTGGGCAACGACTATTCGGGACGGGACTACCTGTATCTGGGGCAGCCGGGCGGGCGGTTTCGCGACGTGGCGACCGAAGCGATGGGACACACTCCCTACGCTTCGATGGGGCTCGACGTCGCCGACGTGGATGGAGACGGTTGGCTCGACGTCATGACGCTCGAGATGAACATGCCCACCCACTACGGCCGCGTCACGAGCGATCTCGGGACCCACGGCGCCCGCTTCGATCACGTCGTGGCGGAGGGTCAGGGTTACCAGTACGCCGAGAACGCGTTCCAGTGGAATCGCGGACGTCGAGCGGACGGCGTCCCGGCGTTCTCCGAGATCGCCAACGTCCTGGGGATCACGGCGACCGACTGGAGCTGGGGCCCCCTCCTGGCCGACTTCGACAACGACGGTCGCCCGGACCTCTTCATCAGCAACGGCATCCTCCGCGACATGATCAACAGCGACTTCCGGGACTACCGGGAGATTCGCACGAATGAGGTCGTCGCCAAGGAGGGTCACGTGACGGAGAGCCTCGTTCGGGACCTCCTGTCGAAGCAGCCGCGCAGAAAGGTGCGGAACCGGATCTTCCACAACGACGGAGACCTGAGGTTCACGGAGCGGACGGACCCCTGGGGGCTGGGACAGGCCAGCTACTCGAACGGTGCGGTCTACGCGGACCTGGATCGCGACGGGGATCTCGATCTCGTGGTCAACAACCTCATGGGCGAGGCGTTCGTCTACCGCAACGAGGCCCAGGGGCAGCCGGACCACCACTGGCTCGAGCTACGCCTCGACGGCCCCCGTGGAAACCGATTCGCGGTCGGAGCACGCGTACGGCTGGTGGCCGGAGGCGCCCAGCAGGTCCAGGAGCTTCAGCCCACTCGTGGCTACCTCTCGTCGGTCGAGCCCGTGCTCCACTTCGGACTCGGTGCGGCAGCGACGGTCGATACGTTGCAGGTAACGTGGCCCGGAGGCGCGCAGGAGACCTTGTCCGACCTGGCGGCGGACCGGCTCATGACCTTGACGGACTCGTCCGACCGCACGTCCCCGAAACGAACGAAGCCGGCCCCACCGCGCCTCCCGTTCTCCGACGCGAGTGCCCTGCTCGAGCCCACGCCCATCCACGAGGCGCCGCCTCTCCCCCCCGACAGCGCGCTCCGGCCCTACCCGACCCGCCGAGGCGAGGTCGCGCTGGCCGTGACCGATGTCGACGCGGACGGCCGTCCGGACTTCTTCTTCGCCGGAAGCGGCACCCAGCCCTCCCGGATCTACCTTCAGCGACCCGACGGGACGTTCAGGGGCCGAGCCTTGCCGGAGCTCGACCACTCGGGCGAGCGGATCACGGCCGCCGTCTTCTTCGACGCCAACGGAGACGGCCGCCCGGACCTCTGGGTCGTGAGCACCGACACATCGCCGACCGAGCAGCCCGTCACCCACCACCGCCTCTACATGGACGAAGGCGGGGGACGCTTCGCGCCGGCGCCGGGGAATGTCGTGCCCGACGACCTGCGTGCGGCGGGCTCCGCCCTCGCGCCCGGCGACTTCGACGGGGACGGCGATATCGACCTGTTCGTCGGAGATCGCATCGATCCGGACGACCTCCTGAACGCTGGACGGCCCCTGGGCAGCCGACTTCTGGTCAACGACGGGGGCGTGTTCCACGACGCCACCAGAGAGGTCGCGCCCGAGCTCGACAGCCTCCGCACGGTGACGGACGCGCTTTGGGCCGACGCGAACGGAGACGGAGCCCCAGACCTCGTCGTCGCGGGGGAATGGATGCCGGTCACGGTCCTCGTCGATGACCGCGGGCACCTGCGGGACGCCACTCGGGAAGCCGGGCTCGACAGTCTCTCCGGATGGTGGCAGAGCCTCGCGGCGGGCGATTTCGACGGAGACGGCGACATCGATCTGGTCGCCGGGAACGTGGGACTCGACTACCCGTACCACCCGACCGTCCAAAGGCCGTTCTCCGTGTACCTGGGTGACTTCGACGGCGACGGGAAGGTCGAGGCGGTTCCCGCCTTCTTCGAGTCGGACACGCTGTTTCCCTGGTACTATGCGGCGCGTATGACCCGGGAGATCCCTTCCATCGCGAAGCGGTTCCCCACCAACCACCTCTACGGCCTCGCGACGCTCCAGGATATCCTGGGCCGGGACGCGCTCGACTCCTCCACGCGGCTGAGCGTCTCCACCCTCGCGTCGATGTATCTGAGGAACGACGGCGGAGGGCACTTCCAGGCGATCCCGCTTCCCAGGCCGGCGCAGATCTCCCCGATCAGGGCCGCCGTGGCGAGCGACCTCGACGGCGACGGAAAGCTCGACCTGGTGGTCGCCGGCAACCTGTACGAGCTGGATTCGACCGCGGAGCGGGCCGACGCCGGGGTGGGGCTGTTCCTTCGGGGAGACGGCAAGGGGGGATTCGCGCCGCTCATGCCGCAAGAGAGCGGCCTGCTGCTCCCGGGTCGTGTCGTTCGTATGCTCGCCCTGCCCTCGGGCGCCGCGGGGAGCCAGGGCCTCCTGGTGGGCTTCGCGGACGGCGCGGCCCGTTACGTGCGGGTCGACTTCACCGCGACGCCGTCAGGTTGAAGGGCGGTCGGTCCGCTCTGCCGAGACCGCGGTGACCGTTGCCACCGAGAGAGCGAAAGCGCCGATCGTTGGAACGATTGCACGGCGCATGCCCATCCTCCCTTGCCACCATTGAATCCTCATGGCCCTCGAGCCCGCAGCTTCCTCCTCGGAACTGCGGCCCGCCACTCAGGTGTGTACCTTCCGGATACGGCGTATGATCATGAGCCGACGATCGGAATCGCAAGGAAGAAATCAGAGGCCGGAAACCCGTCTACTTCGAGAAAGGATCGACCATGTTCTCTCGTGACACGTATGTCGCTCGCCGGGACGCTTTGCGATCCCGTTTCGAGGGCGGAATCCTCCTGTTCCCGGGCAACGGGGAGAGCCCGGCGAACTTCGCGGATAACTGCTACACCTTCCGGCAGGACAGCACCTTCCTGTACTACTTCG
>CAZVYM010000110.1:0-14053 GCA_964630935.1 uncultured Gemmatimonadaceae bacterium
AAGCCGAGGTCGTCGGAGAACCCGTGGCCCAGCTCCATCACGCCGATCTTGGTGTGGGTGAGGTCGCTTTCGCGGTTGAGCGAGCTCCTCCATGCGTACTGCCCTCCCCCGAATCCGGGCGCCTCGCTGCGCACCGCGTAGCTGCTCCAATCCACACTGCCGAAGAAGCGGAGGTTGGCGTCCCCTCCCCATACGCGATTGAAGTTCGAGCCGCCCCCACCGAGCGCCTGGCGCGTCATGAAGAGCCCGCCGACGTCCGAGCCGGCGGCCACGTTCTGACGCACCCGGATCACGGCGTAGTCGTCGGCCGGGATCCCCTCGAGCGCGTCGGTGCGCATGGCGATGGCTCCGATGCTGGTGCCGCGAGCGCGGCCGGTAAGGCGGACGCCGGCGCGGATCGGGATCGCGCGTCCGTCCTCGGCCACACCCACCCGGCGTGAGAAGAACAGGAGCAGATCCTCGTCCGGGATCGCCTTGGGCTTGACCTGGTTGCCCCGGGGCGCGTCTCCGACGTAGAAGAGGCCCGAGTTCTCCAGGAAGAACTCCCGCTTCTCGGGGAAGAACTGGCTGAACTGAGTCAGGTTCACCTGCTGCTCGTCCGCCTCCACCTGGGCGAAGTCCGGGTTGCCGGTGACGTCCAGGGTGAAGCCGCCGAAGAACTGAGCCTTCACGTCCATCCCCACCTCGTCCCTCCGCTGATAGCCCGTCGTGCCGGCTTCGCGCACGGCGCCGGCCAGCACGTAGGGCTTCGCGCGCAGATCCCGCCCGCCCGCCACGTTGGGCAGGTCGTCCAGATTGCCCGCCAGGGAGACGCGCGTGAGCGCGTACGACCGGGGCACCGGAGCCCAGTACACGAGCTCGTTCTTGCGACGGATGCGCCGGCTGAAGTTGATCCCCCAGCTCTGATGGTCTCCGGGGGTGAACCGGAGAGATCGGAACGGAATCGCCATCTCCACCGTCCACCCGTCGGCGACCCTTCGTGTGCGCACGCGCCAGATGGCGTCCCAGCTGCGGTTGATCTCCTTGCCCTCGTTGCTCACCTGCCAATCCGCTCGCGCGCCTTCGGGATTGGTGATGAAGACGTAGCCGTTGCGACGGTCCCGGAACGTGTCCAGGATCACCGCGAAGTCGTCCTGGTCCGTGTCGTCGAAGTCCTTCTTGATGTCGTTCACCACCAGGTCGTCGGGCGCATCGTCGTGGAGGTAGGCGCCGATGTAGAGGTGCCCCTCGTCGTAGGCGATGCGCACCTCGGTGCGCTCACTGGCAGGCGCGCCCTCCGTCGGCTCGGCCTGTACGAAGCCGGTGGCCGGCTTCGCGCTCTTCCACACCGGCTCGCTCAGGACTCCGTCCAGGTGGATGGGCTGCCGGACCGGAACGGCGTCGAGCGTCGGACGGTCGTCGTCCGATCGGGTAGCGGGGATGCTCGTCTGGGCGCCGGCGGGTGTCGCGAGGACCGCGAGCAGGGCCGCCGACTTCCACCATATGGAGAAGCGCAACGCTGGGATTCCGTCGATCAGGGTTCAGAAGACGGCGGAATCTGCGCGTCAGGGGTCGCCCGCGAAAGATGCTGCGCCGAGTGGGTCATCGCACCCGGACGTCGGCCACGGGTGTCGTTGCCACCTCATATGCTCTCGACGCGCAACCCGACCTGGTACTTGCGCGCGGGAATCGAGTCCCCCGCCGTCCGCTGGGGGGTCAGGCCGGTCACCGTGATCAGGTAGTGACCCAGAGCGAGGGAGCGGGGATCGACGCCGGTGTTGAGGAAGAAGACCGCTCCGGGATCGGAGCCGAGCGCGATGTGGAGGCCCACGACGGCGCTGCCCTGCCAACCACAAGTGGCGTTCGCGGGACAACGGTAGTCGGAGAACACACCCACCAGGCCCACGTCCATGTCCGTACCCGGTACGAGCTCGTCGTGCCCATACTGGACCACGACATCGACCGGCTCGGCGAGCACGGGATGCCGGGTCAGGGGCGGGCTCTCGATCGTGCCCCCGCCCGAGCACGCGCCCAGCCAGACCGATGAAGCCAGCAGCCAGAGTGCCGTTCGTCTCATGGAACCTCCCGCGCTCGACTCCCATTGCCGACCGATCCTGCCGCACGGTAAGCCACCGTACGGCGGGCGGCAAAGGTGCCGCCATCGGCACGCTCCGGTCCTTCCCGGGAGCTTCGTGGCACGAGTCCGTCCCGGTAGCGCGGGCGGGTGCGTCCTGCCCCACGCTCTTTCGAAACGACGCTCAGCTCGACGGTCGACTCCTGGTGCGCGTAGATCCGCACGTCCTGTCGGGCGATGGGCCCGTCGGGCCCCGCGAAGACGACCCTGTACGCTCCGGGCGGAAGACTGTCGAAGCGGAACAGCCCGACGCCGCTCGGCTTGCGAACCTGGTGGATAGGCTCGAGCTCCACCTCGGTCACCGTGTCCTCAGCTCGGCTGCGGACCATTCCGCGAAGACTGCCCTTGAACGGTCGGTCTTCTCTCGACCTCAACGCCTCGCTCCAGAGCAGGAGGGCTCCGCACCCGTCCTCCTCGTAGGTGGGACCTCCCGGCCCGAAGTAGAGCTCGAGACCGTCGAGAAGACGCGTGGGGACCAAGGTGCTCAGATCGAGCATCTGCCCGTCGGCGAGGTCCGGTCGGACCTCGTCTCCGTTCAGGTAGATGTGGACCGCACACGTGTCCCCGACCTGCGGCCGGACCTGATCCACGCCCCAGTCGCCCACGGGCCGGGGCTGGATCCGGAGACTGGGAACCCGAGAGAGGATCGAATAGACCCGCGCCATGCCCGCGAACTCACCGCTGCGGAGGTGGAGCACCGCGGAGCCCCAGGAAGCCCGCTCCTGGAAGCCGGTGGCGGCGAGCCAGGGCGAGGAGGGCCGTGCCCGGGAGCCGGGAGGACGGGGGCTGCAGGCGGTCGAGAGCGCCAGGAGGCAGAGAAGTCCCGAGAGCCGTGTGTTCCCCGGAGACGTCCGATTCGACCCCACGTGGCGTCTGCCCTCGACGGTCAGCCCGGTGTCTCGGGAGCGAGCGTGCGGCCGACGATCATGGTGACGTTGTCGCTGCCACCGTCGTCGAGGGCATCCTGCAGAAGCTGCTCCGCCACCTGCCGCGAGCTGGTCATCGACGACAGCCGCTCGGCGATGCGCTCGTCGGATACGTGCTTGTTGAGGCCGTCGCTGCAAAGAAGCACGACCGTGCCCCAGTCGCGTACGACCCGGGTCACGACGGGCGCGGCCTGATCTCCCCCGACGGCGCTCGAGAGGACGTTGGTCCAGCGACTCCGCTCCGCCATCGTCCTGGTCAGGACGCCGCTGTCCACGAGGTCCTGCGCCATCGTCTGGTCCCGCGTGATCTGGGTCAGGGTCCCGTCGCGGTAGATGTAGCAACGCGAATCCCCGACCTGGAGGAGATACGCGTGCGGCCAGAGCCCGAGAAAGAGGGTGAGCGTGGTCGCGAACCGACGTTGGCCGCCGCCCCGCTCCGCCTCCGCGAGCAGGTCTTCGTGCACGGCGAGCGCGGCCTCGTGGAGCAGCCTCGAGAAGACCTCCGGGTCTTCCGACTCCCGGAACTCGGCTTCGTGGAAGAACTGCCCGACCGAAGTGACGAGACCTTCGACCGCGCGGCGAGCCGCCTCCTCGCCGCCCCCCGTGCTCCCGACGCCGTCGGCTACCACCGCCAGGGACGCGAGGCGGTTCAGGTAGGCCAACGGGGCGTCCTTCGGGGCGATGCTGCTGTACTCGATCGTGACGCCCCGAGCCAAGGCACCGAGGAAGAAATGGTCCTGGTTCTCGCGGCGGACCTTTCCCACGTGCGTGACGCCCCAGGCGTCGATGTCCGCGAACGTCGGTCGGGAGGGCTTGGCAGTCATGGGGGCCAAGATGGCTTCGGGTCGGCGCGAAGGCCAGGATCACGATTCTGGAAAGGCACGCGGGCGGCGCCGACACGGCGCCGCCCGCATCGACGGAATTCCATTCCCGGGGGCGTCTATTGTCCTCTCAGGGAGGGATCGGGCACGGGAACGCCAGAGGCGTGACGCTGGACCCATACGATCCTCTGCACGGCGGTGACGTTCGTGAGCGCCGCGACGAGGACGATGGCGATCTGCAGCACCACGCCACCCCACATGAGGCCGAACGAGAGCGAGCCCAGACCCAACAGCACGATACGCTCCGGCCTCTGCATGAGTCCCACCTTGCATTCCAGCCCCAGACCTTCGGCACGTGCCCTGGTGTAGCTGACCATGAGCGAGCCGGCCATGGCGAGCACGATCGCGTAGACCATCCAGACGTCCGCGAGCTCCTTCCCATACCGGTTGTAGAGCGAGAGGAGGCCCAGGAAGACCACGATCTCGCTGATCCGGTCCAGGGTGGAGTCGTAGAAGGCGCCGAACTTGGACGCCGTTCCTCCCAGACGGGCCACCTGGCCGTCGAAAATGTCCCACACGCCTCCGAGCAGAACCAGCGCGCCCGCCCATCGCACGTGGTCCACGTGATAGAGGAAGCCCGCCCCCACGACCGAGAGGAAGCCGAGCGTGGTCAGGAGGTTCGGGTGCACGTGGTGGCGCACCATCCAACGCATCACGGGACCGAGAACGCGATATGTGGGCGCTCTCAGCGCGTCCAGTCCTTTGGGCAATGCGCCTCCTCCGTTTGGCGGGAACGAAAAGCCGAATCCTGAGCGACGGCTCAATGTAGCCCCCGACCCTCGAAGGGCGCGCGGCCGCCGTCCCTGGTCGTCGGTGTGCGGCGGGTCCACTACATTGTCGCGACGCTGCGCTCGTTCTCTCCCGATCGCAGGAGGCATCTTGCCGGAGCTCGTCCCCCACGAGGTCCTTGTAGCGCTCGTGCCGCTCGTGCTCGTCATCGCCGGCGCCTACGCTTCGGTCGGTCTCGGCGGGGGGACGGGCTATCTGGCGGTGATGACGCTCTTCGGGCTCCCGCCCGAAGTGCTCGTGCCCACCGTGCTGCTGCTCAACGTCCTCGTCACGGGCGTGGCGCTGCTCCGGTTCGGCATGGCCGGCCGACTCCCGTGGCGGCTCCTTCTCCCCTTCCTCGTCCCGGCCCTTCCCGGCGCGTTCGTGGGAGGGCTCGTGCGTGCCGACCGGCGGGCGTTTCTGGCGGTGCTATCGGGAGGCCTGGTTCTCGCGGGCCTGGCCATGCTGCGATCGTCGGTCCGCGCGCACGAGGTGGAGCGTCCGCCCGATCCCGTCCGACTCTACTCGATCGCCGTTCCCGCCGGCGTGGCGATCGGTCTCATTTCGGGCTTCCTCGGCATCGGGGGAGGCGTCTTCCTTGGGCCGCTCGTGCTTCTCCTCGGGTGGGCGGGACCGCGACAGGTCGCAGCCATGAACGCATGCCTGATCCTCACCGTTTCGTCCGTCGCGCTGACCGCCCATGGGCTGCGGGGTGGCGTGGACGTCCACGTGGTGGTGCCGCTCGGTGCCGCCGCGGTGGTCGGCGCGCTGGTGGGGACGGCCTTGGCGGAAAAGAAGCTCACCGCGCGACAGCTCCAACGCATGTTCGCGCTGATCGTGTTGATCGCGGCGCTCAAGGCGGGGTGGGACGTGCTGGCCGGGCACTGAAGGATCGCCGATGCGCGCGGGGCACTGCCTTCCTTCAGCGACCCGTTAGGCACGATTCGAGCGCATCGACCGCCTGCCGGAGGGCACCCCATTCGTCGGGGCTCAGCGGCTCCAGCAAGCCGAGGAGATGCCGGATGCGTCGTGTCCGCGCCTCCCGGAGCACGCGGCGGGCGCGGGCGGTGGGGCCGACGCGCACCGCGCGCGCGTCTTCGGGGTGTGGCTCCCGCCTCACGTATCCGTCCTTCTCCAGGCCCGCAACGAGACGAGACATGGTGGGAGCCGTGACCTGCTCGGCCGCGGCCAGCTCCCCGATCGTTCGCTCACCTCCGTAGACGAGGACGGAGAGCGCGGAGAGGCGGGCGGGGCTCAGCCCGGAGCGGATATCCTCCACACGCACCTCGCGGAGGAGATGGATGGCCAGGGAGTGCAGCCGGTCCGCGACCCGTCCGTGCTCGTCCACTGCATCCGGTCGTGGCGTCCGGCTCATGTCGACTCTTGCGTGCGGAGGGCACCAAAGGTATTTAGGTGCTGCAACTAAATAATATCCCATTCCAGTGCGGCAAGCCACCCCGTGCCGGACGCGCGCTCGAAGAGGAGGCCCCATGGCAGGTGACGGCGGACCAGATACGGACGGAGGCGGCCCAGCGGAGGGAGCCGAGGCGTTCGGGTTGTCCAGGATACGTCAGATCGCCCAGCCGGTGCACGATCTGGAGCGCGCGACCGGATTCTACCGAGATCTCCTGGGGCTCGAGCTGCTCTTCACGGTGCCGGGGCAGTTCTCCTTCTTCGACTGCGACGGAACCTGGCTGATGGTCGCCCTGCCCGAAGGAGAGGGGCAGGACCACCCGGGCTCCGTCCTCTACTTCGAGGTCGAAGATCTCGGCGGGGCATACGAAATCCTGCGCACACGAGGCGTGGAGTTCCTGGAGGAACCCCACCGCATCGCCGACATGGGGAGCTACGAGCTCTGGATGGCGTTCTTCCGAGATCCCGACGGCAACACGCTCGCGCTGCGCAGCGAGGTGGCGAAGTAGGGACTCCATTCGCTCAGAGGAACGGCCGCGAGACCTCCTCCAGCCGGCGTACCTCGTGTTCGGTCAGCTCGAAGTCCAGGACCGCGGCATTCTCCCGTGCTTGCCGGATCTTGGTGGCTCCGGGGATCGCCACGACGTGCTCGTGGGCCTGGAGGAGCCAGCGGAGCGCCACCTGCGCAGGCGTCACGCCGTGCTCACCGGCGACGGACTCGAGCGTGGCCACGACCGGGGCGCTCCTGCCGAGCCCCCGGGGCCGGAACAGGCCGAGGCGGCGGCGGGGACCCGTCAGACGCTTCACGAGATCGGGGTCGGCGTGGAACCTCCCGGAGAGCAGCCCCTGCGCCAAAGGCGAGTACGCGATGATCGTAACACCGAGCTCGCGCGCCGTGTCGAGCACGCCGTTGCTCTCGATGCCCCGGTCGAGCAGGCTGTAGCGGACCTGGTTGGACGCGAGCGGGAGGCCGTGGCCCCCGAGAACGTCGGCGGCGAGGCGCATCGCGCGAGCGGAGAAATTGCTCACCCCCACGGCCCGGATGAGCCCGGCCTCCACCAGCTTCGCCATGGCCTCCACCTGGGCCCGCTTCGTCGACAGCGCGCCGAATCCGATATGGATCTGGTGAAGATCGATCCCATAGGGAGCGAGTCGCTCCCTGCGTGCCTCGAGCGTGCGGCCGATCGATCGCGCGGTCCGCAGGAGCGGCAGCCACTTCGTCGCGATCGCCACCGAGCCGGGCTCGCAGCCGGCGGCCTGGAGCGCCGCCGAAAGCGCGGCCTCGCTCCGGCCGGCGCCGTAGGCCTCCGCCGTGTCGAACCAGTCGATGCCGCCCTCCAAGGACACGCGCACGATGTCGTTCACGGTCTCTTGCGGCAGGGCCGGCCAGTATCGGCCGGCCAGCCCCTGGCCCCCGGAGAACTGCCAGCATCCCAACCCTATCGGGGTGATCGAGATGTCGGTCGTGCCGAGCATGCGCGTCGTCATGTCACCGCATCCTTGAAGGGGCGGGTGCGGACCGACAGGACGGGCCGCCACTCGCGGTACGAGTCGCTCATCCGCCACCCACCCGGTCGAGCCGAGCCTGCAGATCCGCCAACCTGCGACGCTGCTCCGGCGTGGGTGGATAGAGGCTGCCCTGGACCGAGCCGCTCCCGTTGAAGTCTCCCGCCAAGCCGTAGGCCGAGCGGTAGATCTGGCGAGCCCCGGCCGGAGGATTCGATCGGTGCGCCATCGTATAGGACAGGGCCTGGAGGTGGAGGAGCTCGACCAGGAAGCGCTCCCGGGCGCGGTACTCGGCCGGGGTGAGCCCGGGCTTCCCTGGATCTCCCCGGACCTCGACGGTTCGGGTGTCCGTGGCGTCACCCGCCCGCAGTGTCACGGTGTACGTCCCCGGTGAGACCCAGGGACCCGGAGCGGCCAGCGGCCGAGGCGGCCGGGGCAGAGCCCGGGCCTGCGGGCTCCGGGGATCCTCGGGCTCCGAGGGCGGGGGGCGGTGGCGCAAGTCCCAGACCACCCTGTGAACGACGCCCGCGCCGCCGGGGCCCTGGAGCGTCCGGATCTCGTGTCCGTCCGCATCACTGACGGTGATCGTGACGGAGGCCGCGTCCCGCGCGAGCGTGTAGTCCAGAATGGCACCTTCGGGCGGATTCTCTCCCGCGTAGAAGTCCTGACCCCGATAGGAGTAGTCCTCCCAATACTGCCAGAGGTGCGTGGGACGCACGTCGAACAAGTGGGCCGCCTCACGCGCCACCTGGGGTGTCCACTCGGCCAGGGCCGAAGCGTCGTCCAGGATGTAGATCCCCCGTCCGTGCGTCGCCACGACGGCGTCGTGCGTGCGAGGCTGCACCTCGACTTCCATGTAGAGCGTCGTCGGGAGGCCGTCTTCCAGGGGATACCAGGTGGCGCCTCGGTCCGGCGACAGATAGAGCGTATGCTCGGTACCGAGAAAGAGGACCCCGGCTCGATCGGGGTGCTCCCCGATGAAGCGCACGGAGCCGTCGGCCGGAAGGCCGCCGGCGATGGACGTCCACGTGGCACCGAAGTCGTCGGTCCGGTAGGCGTACGGGCGGAAATCCCCGCGCCGGTGATCGTCCACCGCCACGTAGGCCACGCCCGCCCCCAGGCGTGAGGGCGCGATCCGGCTGACATAGGCACCGTCCGGCGCGCCCGGCATGCCCCGCTCCACCTCGGTCCAGGTGGATCCGCCGTCGCGGCTGACCTGTACGTTCCCGTCGTCGCTGCCCACCCAGAGGACGTCCGGGTCGACGGGCGACTCGGCCACGGCCGTGAGCGCGCTGTAGGCGCTCTGCCCGTCGTTCTTCGACAGCATCGGGGCCGATCCCTTCACCCCCATGATGGTGAGCGTGTCACGGTCGATGTCGCGCGTGAGGTCCTTCGTGCCCGTCCACGTCGCGCCGTGGTCACGCGTGACCATCAGGCGCTGGGCGCCGTAGTAGTACGTTCCGGGCGTGATCCTGGAGGCCGTTCCCGGCGTCATCCACTCCCAACGGAGCGGCGGCTGCCCCGGGCCCGCGAAGGGGTGGATGTCCCGGCGGTCTCCGTTGAGGGCATCGACGAGCGTGAGGTCCCCTTCCACGGCATTGGAGTAGACGTACCGCGGCCCGTTCACGTCGACGTCTTGCTCCAGGCCGTCGTTGAACCCGATCTCCCGCCAGTCGCCGGGGGTGATGCCCAGGTAGTGGCGGGTCGCGCTCGGGACCTCCCACGAGTGGTTGTCCTGCATGCCGCCGTAGATCCAGTAGGGCGAGCGGTCGTCCAGGCCGATTCCGTAGAACTGTCCGATCGGGATGTTGTCGATGCGGCGGTACGTAGCGCCCCGGTCGAACGTCTCGTACAGGCCGCCGTCGCCGGCCAGATAGAAATGGCGCGCGTCGCCCGGGTCGATCCACATGGCGTGGTAGTCGCCCTTGAGGCCCACGTCGTAGGTCGGCTCGGTCGGGAGCGTGCTCCAGGTCGAACCGGCGTCCGCGCTCGTGTAGAACCACCGGGTCAGGAGGTAGAGACGAGCGTCGTCGGTGGGGTCGACGTAGAGCGCGCTGTAGTACGCGGGCCGCGAGTTCATGTCACTCATGCGGGTCCAGTGCTCGCCGGCGTCGGTGCTCCGGTAGATGCCGCCCGAATCGGCGTGCTCCACCACCGCGTAGACCAGACCCGGCGTGCGCCTCGACGTCGCGAGGCCGATGCGGCCCATGCCGCCGGACGGCAATCCCAGGGTCAGCCGTTCCCAGCTTCGGCCACCGTCCCGGCTGCGGTAGATCCCGCTGCCCGGGCCTCCGCCGTTGAATCCCCAGGGTCGGCGAAGGCGCTGATAGGCTGCGGCGTACACGATCTCGGGTCGTCCTCCGTCCCGAGCCATGTCCACGATGCCCGTCAGGGTGTCAACGAAGAGCACCTTGGTCCACGTCCGGCCCCCGTCCTCGGTGCGATAGACTCCGCGATCCGGGGAAGGCGCCCACAAGTTCCCGAGGGCCCCCACGAGCGCGACGTCGGGATCGGTCGGATCGACCAGGATCCGGCCGATGGCGCGGGTGCTGTCGAGCCCCACGTGTCTCCAGCTCGCGCCGCCGTCCGTGCTTCGATAGACGCCGTCACCCCACGAGCTGCTCTGCCGGTTGTTCTGCTCGCCGGTGCCGGCCCACACCACGTCGGGATTCGAGGGTGCGAGCGCGACCACGCCGAACGTGCCCGTGGGTTGGCCGTCGAAGACGGGGTCCCAGGTCGTCCCACGATTGGTCGACTTCCACAGGCCGCCGGTGGCGCTGGCCACCCAGATCTTGCTGGGATCGTTCGCGAGCGATTGAACGTCGTGGATTCGCCCGCCCATCACGGCCGGGCCGATCGAGCGGAAGCGCAGCTCGGCGAAGGGGTTCGGTTGCTGGGCGGCGAGGGCTCCGGCGAGCAGGAGCGTCCCGACCGTCGCCAAGGCCGTGGTACGCGTCATTGCGTTCATGGCTCAACCTCCCGCGCGGGGCACCGGGCAGAGGTCCCCGTCGTCCGTACAGCCGGGCTTGCTCAGCGTGCGCTCGAAGAGCTCGAAGATCCGCCGGTACTCGTCGGTCCACGAGGTGGGCTCGACGAAGCCGTGGTTCTCCACCGGGTACGGCTGGAACTCCCAGTTCTCCTTTCCGAGCTCGATGAGCCGCTGCACCAGGCGCACGTCGTCCGAGAAGTGGACGTTGGTGTCCACCATGCCGTGCAGGATCAGCAGGTACTGGTCCGGGCGCAGGTTCTGGGCGAAGTAGATCGGCGACGACTTCTTGTACGCGGTGGAGTCGTTCTGCGGAAGGTTGAGGATGTCGCTGGTATAGCCGTGGTTGTAGTGCGCCCAGTCGCTGACGGAGCGGAGCGCCGCGCCCGCCCGGAAGGTCTCGCCGGCCGTGAACATCGACATCTCGGTCATGAACCCGCCATACGAGCCGCCGTACATGCCGATGCGCCGCGCATCGACTCCCTCGTGCGAGACGAGCCAGTGGGCGCCGTCCACCTGGTCGCTCATGTCCTTGCCGCCCATCCACTCGTAGATGGCGGTGCGCCAGTCGCGGCCGTAGCCCGCCGAGCCCCGGTAGTCGATGTCCAGCACGGTGTAACCGGTGGCTGCGAGGAACTGGTTGAACATGTACTCGCGATAGTAGTCCGACCAGTAGTTGTGGACGTTGTGCAGGTAACCCGCGCCATGCACGAAGATGACGGCTGCACCGTTCGCCTGCGCGCCCATGTCGCGCGGCCGGTAGATTCGGGCCGGCACCATCGTCCCATCCGTCGCCTTGAAGTGGATGATCTCGGGCTTCAGCCATGGGAAGGAGAGCCAGGCGGCGGTCGGCGAGTGCGTGACCCGGGTCATCTCCATGGGCTTCTTCGCCTGTGCCAGGAAGAGCTCCTGCGGGCGGTTCGCCACGTCGTGCACGAATGCGAAACGGCGGCCGTCGGGGGAGATCGTCGCCTCGAAGCGGCCGTCGCCTTCGGTCACCGGCCGGAGCGCTCCGCCGTCGAAGCCGAGGCGGTAGACGTTCTGGTTGAACGGGGAAGTCCTGTTGGCGGTGATCAGGAATCCCGATCGATCCTCCGGGATCTCCACTCCGAGCACCTCCCAGCTCCCGCTGGTCAGCGCCTTTCGGTCCGAGCCGTCCGAATTGACGGAGTAGAGCTGCGCGTAGCCCGTGGCCTCGCTCACGTACCAGACTCGGTCGGTGCCCGGCACGAAGCCGACGCAACGGGCGAAGCACGGCCCGCCCACCCAGGCGTCGTCGTGGAGATGGTCCAGCAGCGTGACGTCGCCGTTTGCGGGATTCACCGACCAGAGCCACCACTCCTTGTTGTCGAACGACGTCGTGAAGACGAAGGCCATGGTTCCAGCGTCGTTCCAGCCGAAGTTGGCCGGGCCCGGCTCGCCCTTCCCGTCGTAGTCTCCGGGCGCCATCGGGAGCCAGGTCATGGCGCCGGTGGCGGTGGTGATGAGCCCGATCCGCGACGTGCCCTGTGCCTCGCCGACCTTCGGCCTTCCGGGGATCTCCTGGGTGAAGCCGTCCTCGGTGATCCACTCCGGAACGATCGGACGCTTCACGTTCTGCGCCGGCGTGTAGGTCGCGACGAGGACCTGGGCGCCGTCCCGTGTGGGCGCGAGGGCACGCACGCGCTCGTTGCGGTCCAGGTAGAGCGGCTCGGGCTCGGCCGCCTCGCGGCGCTCCCGTTCCGCCTTCTGGCTGTCCTGCTCCGCCTTGATCCTGCGCACGTGCGCGAAGAGCTCGAGCTGCTGGTCCCGCAGGAACTTGGCTTCTCCGGTCGGCTCCTTGGGTTCCTCGGGTGCCGGTCCTTGCAGGATCTTCGTGAGCTGATCCAGGGATCCGTCGTCCAGCGACAGCCGGAAGAGATTGTCACCCTCTCGGTAGAGGACGCTCCTCCCGTCGGGCGAGAAGAGGGGGGAGCCTTCGCTCGCCTGCGTGTGCGTCAATCGCCGGACGTTCATGGTGCGACGGTCGACGAGCCAGAGGTCCCCGTCCACGGTCGAGACTCGCCACTTCCTGTCACGAGAGAGGTCTCCCGACGCGATGAGCGGTGCCGCCGCGCGCGCCTGCTCCTCGGTGAGCTTCTCCGGCTCCCCTCCCTCGGCGCGCACGCGGTAGAGGGAGCGGTCCACGTTCCAGGCCGCGCCGCCCGGGCGCCAGCGGAAGTAGACCCACCGTGAATCGTCGGTCCAGCGCACACCCGTCGGCGCCTCGCCGACGAGCTCGGGGCCGCGCATGATGTTCTGGATGGAGAGCTGGAAGGTCTGGCCGCGCACCGGGGCCGGGACCCAGGCGGCGACGCTCTGGGCGGCGAGGTGGGTGGCGACGAGCGTGAAGGCGGCCGCGATCACGGCGAGTGCGGCCGAACGACGGAAGGAAGACATCGTGCGAAGCTCCTCGAAGAGTCAAGCCGAGATGTGGCGGAAAGGGTAGGGCCTCGGGGGCCCGTCCGCACGGGGTAGCGGCGCACCCGGCGTGCACGCCCCCCTGCCGGTCCCCCGGATCGGGGTCGTCGCCGTCGGCGGCCGCCGCGCGCGGATCTTCGATCCGGCGCCGATTCCCTATATTGTGGGACCCCGTGGCGGCTCCCTCCCACGCCGCATCTTCGAGCCATCCAAGACCCCGATCTCCATGAGCAAGTCACCCCCCATCATCTATACCTGGACCGACGAAGCCCCCGCGCTCGCGACGCACGCGTTCCTTCCGGTCATCCGGGCGTTCGCCGGCGTGACCGGCGTTCCGGTCGAGACTCGGGACATTTCGCTGGCCGGAAGGATGCTCGCCCTCTTCCCGGACGTGCTGAGCGAGGAGCAGAAGGTTCCCGACGACCTGGCCGAGCTCGGTCGCCTGGTCGACACGCCGGAGGCCAACGTCATCAAGCTGCCCAACATCAGCGCGTCCGTCCCGCAGCTGAAGGCGTGCATCGCCGAGCTGCAGGCCAAGGGGTATCCGCTCCCGGCGTATCCCGAGGAGCCGGCCACCGACGAGGAGCGTGCCGTCAAGGCCCGCTACGACAGGGTCAAGGGAAGCGCGGTGAACCCGGTCTTGCGCCAGGGGAACTCCGACCGACGGGCACCGAAGTCCGTGAAGGAGTTCTCTCGCAAGAACCCTCCGCGGATGCGTCCCTGGCCGGAGGATTCGAAGACGCACGTCTCGACCATGACGGCGGGGGACTTCAAGCACAACGAGACGGCCATCACGCTCGAGTCCCCCACGGAGGCCAGGATCGAGCACGTGGCGACCGACGGAACGGTCACCGTGCTCAAGGAGTCGCTCCCGCTCCAGGCCGGCGAGGTGCTCGACGGCACGTTCATGAGCAAGCGCGCGCTCGTCGATTTCCTGCGTGAGCAGGTCGCCGATGCCAAGGCGAAGGGCGTGCTCTTCTCGATCCACATGAAGGCGACGATGATGAAGGTCTCCGACCCG
>CAZVYM010000111.1:0-2784 GCA_964630935.1 uncultured Gemmatimonadaceae bacterium
CCCGAGTGCAGGTGCTCGGCGATGTGGCAGTGGAACATCCAGGTGCCCGGGTTCGTGATGTCCACGAGGAAGTCGACCGTCGAGCCCACCGGGATGATGGCGGTGTCCTTCCAGACCAGGTTCTCCTGAGGGACCCCGTCGCGCGAGATCACCAGGAAGCGCTGCCCGTGCATGTGCAGCGGGTGGTTCATCGGGTGGAACGACTTCGGGTCGTTGAAGATGCGGATCTTCACCACGTCGCCGACGTGGAAGACCCAGTGGATGTCGCTGTCCTCCTTGCCCGTGGCGACGTCGCGCAGGATCCACTTCACCTGCTTGGCGGTGGAGAGCCAGTTCATCATCGGCATCGGGTCGTTCCACTCGACGGGCGGGTGGTAGAGCGTGTCCATGTCCATCGCCTGCACGATGGGGATCGGAAGGCCCTGGACCGCCACCGTGGTGACCAGCTCCTTGTCCGGTGCCTTGTCGAAGTACGGGCGGAATCGCTCGATGTCCGCCTTGACCGCCGGATACTCGCGCAGCGTGGTGAAGGACTCCCGCAGGTCGTTCTCCACCGGCTCGTCGGAGACGGTCACGAGCCCGAGCGTGTCGGTGTGCGGATAGAACTCGCCGCGGAAGTGGTTGATGGCCTGGATCGTGTTGGCGATGGCCACCTGGCCCGGCCGGTCGAAGCGGACGTCGACGATGTAGCGCTCCGCGGGCGCGATCACGACGCTCTGGACCCACTGCTCGTGCTCGTAGCGGCTGATGTCGGAGGCCAGGATCTTCACCTTCGCTCCGCCGAACGTGACGTTGAACGTCCGTGAGTTGGCCGTGTTCGTCAGGTAGAAGCGGACCACCTCGCCGCGCGCGACCGACAGGTGATAGTCGGTCGAGCCGTTCACCAGCATGACGTTGCCGAAGCGGCCCATGAGCGCGTGCGTGGGCGCATCCTTCCCGTACGGGATGAGCCCCTTCGAGTCCATGAGCACGTCGCTCAGCACCAGGACCTGCTCCTGGTTCGCCGGCCCGTAGTAGTCCGGATCGGGCGAGGTCACCAGGAGGTCGCCGAAGAGCCCCATGTTCTGCTGGACGTCCTCACGCACGTGCGGGTGGTACCAGAACATCCCCGCGTCGGGCACGTGCACCTGATAGGTGAAGCTCTCCCCGGGCGCGATCGGGTCCTGCGTCACGCCCGGCACGCCGTCGAAGCGGTTGTCGATGCGGATCCCGTGCCAGTGGATCGTCGTGGGCATCTGGATCGCGTTCTTCACGCGAACGACGATCGTGGCGCCCTTCGGGGCCTCGATGAGCGGGCCCGGGTACTGCTCGTTGTAGCCGAACATCACCAGGTCGTGGCCCGCGATCCGGCGGTGCACCATGGACACGTCGATGTCCAGGGTGTCGCCGTCGGCCATCTTCACGACCTCGGACGGGCGCGCCATGGGCAGCGTCGACGGGTCGATGCCCGAGCCGGGCAGGAACGCGGCGACCGGCGGGACCGTGCCGCCCAGGCCCGGGAGCATGGGCATGTTCGGGTCCATGGGCGGCATCCTCCAGCCGCCCTTCATGGACATGTCCATGCCCTTCATCCCGCCCATGTCCTGGGCGCGGGTCGGGAGCGGGACGACCGAGAGGGCGGCCAGGGCGATCGTGGCGGCCGCGAGCGCGGATCTTGGGAGGGTCCGGTTCATATGGGAGGGTTGGACGGGTCAGTTGGGGAATCGGGAGCCCCGGGGTGATCCGGACCGCGTGCCGGCCGGGTCGCCCCACGACGCAATCGGCCGCCAATCAATCGTAGCCGTACTTGGCGCACCACTCCTGCTGGAACGGGCCGTGGCCGGCCATCGTGTGCATGAGGCTGCTGCGCGAGACACCGCGGAACACGATCGGGCCACTCCACGTCTTCGCGGAAGCGTCGTCGGTGTCTTCGAGCGTGACGACGAGCAGGAACTGGTTCCAGGTCACGCGGCCGTCCAGGGACAGGTCGTCGTCGAGCGCGCCGAGGCGCTCGATCCGGTCGAGCCGGGGCGTGGCCGCCCAAACGACCAGCCGACCCTTCGTCGGAGGCCGGAGCCCGGAGAGCGAGACGTGCAGGTCGACCACGTAGCTTCCGTCGCCGCGCACCGCCACTCCATACGGTGACTGCTCGGACGTGACGCGCGCCGTGCCGCTGGCTCGGGCCGTGCCCGGGATCTTCTTGGTGGGGGCGAGCGCGATGGCGAAGTACGGTGGTCCGACCTCGTCGGCTCGCGGGTCGGCCCCGAGGGTGCTCCGGCCCGGCTCCGCCGCCGCCGCGCCCGGCTCGGACGACGGCACGCCCGGGGCCGGCCAGGGCCCCGCCGTGCACACGGCCGCCGCGGGCGCCGCCTCCTTCGGGGCGGGGCCCATCAGGGTCGCGGCGAGGGCCACGACGGCGAGCGGCGTGACGGCTCGTACGCGCATCGACACGTCCTCCTCCGGCCGACGGGGATCGAAGACTCGACACCCGGGGGTTTCCGGGTGCCGGCCCGGCGGGGCGTCCACAGGGGAGCGGTACCCGGGAGTCCGGGCGGACCCGCCTCGAACGTGCAGGGTAGACGAGCGCCCCGACACCGGCAAGTGTCATGTTTCGCGCCGAACCGCCGAGCTCCGCGCACGACCTCCGAGAACCCCGGGAAGAACGGAACGGCTCATGGAAGGGACTCCGCGCTCACTCGAGGGGATCCTCGCCCACGTGGGGAGGACCCCGACGGTGCGCCTCACCCGGGTGGTCGAGCCCGGAATGGCGGAGGTCTGGGTCAAGCTCGAGGGTCTGAACCCGGG
>CAZVYM010000111.1:2884-13744 GCA_964630935.1 uncultured Gemmatimonadaceae bacterium
CCGCCAACCCCCAGGCGCACTACCGGACCACCGGACCCGAGATCTGGGAGGCGATGGAGGGACGGCTCGACGCGTTCGTGTACGGGAGCGGAACGGGAGGCACGATCTCGGGGGTGGGGCGCTACCTGAAGGAGAAGCGCGCCGACATCGCCGTGATCGCCGTGGAGCCCGCGCGCAGCGCCGTGCTCTCCGGCGAGGAGAAGGGTCAGCACGGCTTCCAGGGGATGGGGCCCGGATTCGTGCCGGACAACTTCGACCGGAGCGTCGTCGACCGCGTGATCAAGGCATGGGAGGAGGACGCGTTTCCCATGGCGCGCCGCCTGGCCCGCGAGGAGGGGCTCTTCGTGGGGATGAGCAGCGGCGCCATCACTTGGGCGACGCTCGAGGTGGCGAAGGAGCTCGGACCCGGCGGCCGCGTCGTGTGCATCGCCCCCGACTCCGGCGCGCGTTACTTGAGCACGGAGCTGTTCACGGAGGAGGGAGATGGCGAATAGACGATCGAGCACGGTCGTGATGGTGTGCGCTCTGAGCTCGGCAGCTCTCGTGCTCGGTGCCGGGGAGGCGCGGGCGCAGGAGCGCCAGAGTCGCTACGATCCCCTGCAGACGTTCGACGCCACCTTCCTGAACGAGCCCGGAACGACCTACCGCAGCGCCTCCGGTGCGCCGGGGCCCGGCTACTGGCAGAACGAATCCGACTACCGCATCGAGGTGACGCTCGATCCGAACGCCAGGACGCTGACCGGGACCGACGAGATCACGTACACGAACCACAGCCCCGACGCGCTTCACTACCTCTGGCTCCAGCTCGATCAGAACCTGTACCGGAGCACGTCGCGGGCGTCGCGCACGGCGGCCGTGGACAACCCGAGGTACGAGGTGCCGGGCTTCGAGGGCGGCTACGACATCCGCTCCGTGGAGATCCTCCTCGGGGCGGCATGGCAGGACGCCGATTATCTGGTCTCCGACACCCGGATGCAGATCGCGCTGCCCGAGGCCCTCGCGCCGGGCGGGGGCCAGGTCCGGATCCGCATCCGCTATGCCTTCCCGATCCCGCCGTATCGGCAGCGGACGGGCTACTACCAGGCCCGGCAGGGGCTCGTGTTCGACATCGCCCAGTGGTATCCGCGCATGGCCGTCTACGACGATGTGGTCGGCTGGAACACGCTGCCCTATCTCGGTCGCGGACAGTACTACCTGGACTACGGCGACATCGACTATCGGGTCACGGTGCCCTGGGACTATCTCGTGGTCGGCTCGGGCGCGCTCCAGAACCCGGACGAGGTCCTGACGCGCCGCGAGGTCGAGCGCCTCGCCGAGGCGGCGAAGAGCGATACGACGGTCATGATCCGCTCCGCGGGGGAGGTGGGTGACGCCGCCTCACGGCCGAAGAGGAGCGGGACCCTCACCTGGCACTTCCACATGCGCGACACGCGGGACGTGGCCTGGGCCGCCTCGCCGGCCTTCGTGTGGGACGCCGCACGCATCCGGCTTCCGGGCGACCGCGCCGCCCTCGCCGAGTCGGCCTACCCCGCCGAGGTGGGAGGGGCCGAGGCGTGGGGCGCCTCCACCCAGTTCGTGAAGGGCACGATCGAGCTCGACTCCAAGGCGTGGTATCCCTATCCATGGCCCGCGGCCGTGAACGTCGCAGGCTTCCAGGGCGGGATGGAATACCCCGGGATCGTCTTCTGCGGCTGGACGGCCAAGGGCTCGTCGCTGTGGAGCGTGACCACCCACGAGATCGGCCACAGCTGGTTCCCCATGATCGTGGGCTCGAACGAGCGCCGGTGGGGGTTCATGGACGAGGGGTTCAACTCGTTCATCGACATCTACTCGACGAGGGACTACGAGAACGGCCGCTACGCTCCGTACAGCCGCGCGATCGACTCGATACCGCTCCTCGCGGCGATGATGAAGCGCACCGGGCAGCCCGACCCGATCATGACGTTCGCCGACAACGTCCGGCGCGACTACGTCGGGTTCAACAACTACACGAAGCCCGCGGCCGGGCTCTATCTCCTGCGGGAGGTCGTCCTGGGACACCGCCGCTTCGACGAGGCCTTCCGGGCCTACGTGCGCAGGTGGGCGTTCCGCCATCCGAGGCCGGAGGACTTCTTCCGCACGATGAACGACGTGGCGGGCGAGAACCTGAACTGGTTCTGGAAGGCCTGGTTCTACGAGCCATGGACGCTGGATCAGGCGGTGGCCGGCGTCCGGTACGTGGACGGCGATCCCGCGAAGGGCTCGGTGGTGACGATCCGCAACCTCGACCGCATGGCGATGCCGGTCACGGTCCGCATCGAGGAGCGGGGTGGCCGCACCGGCACGGTCGAGCTGCCCGTCGAGGTCTGGCAGAGGGGCGACACGGCGTCGTTCCGGTACGATTCCCGGAGCCCGCTCGATTCGGTCGTGGTCGATCCTGACCTTCGTCTGCCGGACGTGGACCGGAGCAACAACGTGTGGACGGGACAAGGGGGCGGGAGTCTCCGTCGACCCGACGCCGGTGTCGACCGGTGAGGACCTCGAAGAGTCGTTAATCGCTGCCCGACGCAGCCTCCAGCCACACCAGCCCGTACGGCTCGATCGCCAGGGGGTCCCGCACCGTGTGGGTCCGACCGGTCAGGAGATCGCGAAAGCGCGAGCCGCCTCCTCCCAGACGCAGCCGGTTGGCCTCCATCTCGCGGGGCTCCTCGGAGAAGTTGGCGACGACCAACACGCGCTGTCCCGCGCTGCTGCGCACGTAGGCGAACAGGCTGCGGTCGCCGGCTTCCACGAACTCGGTCTTCGAGCCCCGGAAGGCGCGCGTGCCCTTCCTCACGTCCACGAGCCGCACGAGCTCGTCGTAGATGCGCCGCGAGACGCTGTTCGGCGCGTCGAGGCGCTCGAGATACTCCCACTTCATCTTCGGACGGTGCACCCAGCGGCTGTCGCCCTCCTTCGCGGGATCGGCGATGTAGCCGTAGTCGTTGAGCAGGCCCCACTCCTCCCCGAGGTAGATCAGCGGGAAGCCGCCGATGCTCATGATCACGCCCCGGAGCAGCAGGATACGCCGGACCGCCATCTCCACGAGCCCCGGGTCCTCGCGCTCCAGCGCCTGCTCCAGGCCGGCCAGGGAAGCGAGCGTGCCGGAGATGCGCATGTCGTTCGTCTCGGGGTTGTGCTGGAAGGGTACGCCGCGCGCGAACGAGCCCTCGAACTGCCCCGTGTAGAAGTCGTTCAGGAACTGACGGTGGTCGTACGCGTCGAGGCCGACCTCGGCCGCATCCCCGTCGTCGAACGTCCAACCGACGTCGTCGTGGCAGCGGAGGTAGTTGGCCCAGGTGCATCCGTCGTTCAGGTGGAAGCGCCTCTGCAGCGAATGGTGGAGCAGGCGCACGTCCCGCGTGGCGAGCGCCTCCCACAGCAGCGCCATGAGGAGCGGGTTGTAGGAGATCGGGCACTCCCTCTGATCGATGTAGCGCACGACCTCGTCGGGAGCGACGATGGCCTCCGACTTGAACGCGAGCGCGGGCGCGGCGATGCGGGCCACCGCATTGAACGCGCGGATCAGGAGGTGCGCCTCGGGCAGGTTCTCGCAGCTCGTGCCCATGCGCTTCCACAGGAAGGCGACCGCGTCCAGCCTGAGCACCTCCACGCCGGCATTCGCCAGGAAGAGCAACTCCTCGGCCATGGCGCGGAAGACCTCGGGGTTGGCGTAGTTGAGGTCCCACTGGAAGCTGTTGAAGGTCGTCCAGACCCACTTCCCCATCTCTTCGTACCACGTGAAGTTGCCGCGCCGCACGGTGGGGAAGATCTCCCGGAGGTTCTCCTCGTACCGGTCGGGAAGGGATCGGTCCGGGAACATCAGGTAGTAGGCCTGATAATCCGGATCCCCGGAGCGCGCCCTGCGCGCCCACTCGTGCTCGTCCGACGTGTGGTTGAACACGAAGTCGAGCACCAGGCTGATGCCCTTCTCGCGCAGGAGCCGGGCGAGCTCGGTCAGGTCCTCCAGATCGCCGAGGCTCGGGTTCACGGACCGGTAATTGCTGATGGCGTACCCACCGTCGTTGGCACCCGGCCGGACCGCGAAGAGCGGCATCAGGTGCAGGTAGGTGAGTCCGATCTTCTCGAAATAGGGGATATGCTCGCGGAGGTTCGTCAGGTTCTCGCTGAACAGGTCGACGTAGAGCGCGCCGCCCACCGTGCGCGGACTCAGGATCCAATCGCGTGTCTCCTCCCGGACCTCGTCCAGCTCCACCAGGTCGTCCGGGCGCTCCATCCAGCTCGACAGGAACGTCGCCGTGATCTCCTCGAGGTGGTAGAAGAAATCGTACCGACCGCCGTAGAGCCCGAAGAGCGGCCCGAACAGGTGGGGCCAGTGGCTGCGCAGGCGCCGCTCGAAGGCTTCCCAACGTGCGGGGGCCTCGCCCGGATCGACGATGCCGGCGCGGGCCCGCAGGCGGGGGATCAACCGCCGGAGCGAGAGGGCGGCCTCACGCTCCGGGTCCGGAGAATCGGGAATGGGCAGAGAAGACACGTTCGTCGCTGGTCGTCGTCCGGGTCCTGATGAGCACGAGCGGTCGAAGGCGAACGGGGCCCCGGCGGCACGTGCCGCCGGGGCCCACTCGTGGTCGAATCCATGAGATCCGCCACCAGATCTCGCCCGCGAACGGGCTCCTAATGTATCAGCGTACCAGCGCAACCCGGGTAGGGGTCCGGAAGGTCCACCAGCATCCGGCGTTCCGCGGCTCGGACGGGGCTTCGCCTTCCTCAGCTTCCGCCCGCGCCTCCCGGAGCCTGATCCCACTTCTGGACCGACGAAACGTCGGGCATGCCCCAGTCCGCGCCGTTCCAGCCGCCGAACCCGTCCATGCGGAACGTCCAGAACCCGGTCGACATGTCGCTGATGGCGATGAGCCCGTCGGCGTTTCGCACGTCCACGCCGAACGCCCCGTTGAACTGTGAGTACCGATCCGTGTTGGGCGGGCCCACGTAGGTGTCGTAGTAGCCTACGGTCTCGGGGTTCAGCGGATCCTCGAGGTCGAAGATCTGCAGCCCGTCGAGGTAGCCCGACACGAAGATCAGCGGCCAGCGCACTTCATGGTTGTGCACGAGGTGACGCCAGTCCGCGGTGAAGGCGGAGATCGGATTGCGGATGTTCGTCACGCCGGTGGCCTTCAGCGCCGGCTCGAGGTCGAAGATGCGCAGCGGCGCGTACTGGTACTCGGTCTCCGCGACCACGTAACGGCCGTCGGCACTCGGCGTGAAGGTGTGTCCGTACGAGACGCCCTGGATGCCCGTGAGCGTGATGCGCAGCTGCGGATTCTTGATGTCCGAGACGTCGTAGATGTAGTAGCCGCCCGTGCCGCCTCCGTAGAAGCGGTCCTCGCCGCCGTCCGGATACCAGCCCACGTAGAAGTCGTGGTAGCCGCGCGAGATCCCGCCGCCCTGCGCGGATTCGGGAATCGGCACCATCCCGACGCGCGCGTTCTTCAGGTCGCCTTCGACGATCATGCCGAGATCGTAGACGAGCGCACCGGGCGCGCGGGCGGTGGTGAAGAGGTACACCCGCCCGTCCGAGTGCTTGTAGATGAAGATGTTGTGGAAGCCGCCGGGCATGTCCGGCTCGCGGATGCGCGCGACCTCCTTGACCTTGGACGCGTCCGGAAGCCCCGTCACGTCCAGGATGACCGCGCCCAGATCGGTATCGGGGCCGCCCGAGCCGAACTGCAGCGACTGCACCACGTAGTAGCGGCCCTTCCATTTGAAGTTCTTCACGTCCATTCCGCCGGTGCGCATGTGGAGGTCCTGGTTCTCGATCCTCCACTTGTAGATGAGCTCGGGGTGCGACGGATCGGCGATGGAGATGATGTCGAGCCCCTTGGGGCCCTCGTCTCCGTAGACCATCCGCGACACGTAGGCGTACGGACGGTCGAGGTCCTGGTCGAGGTCCATGTCCGCCACGGAGAGGCGCGGACCGAGGGGAATGTGTCCCAGGACGTGGATGTTGGAGCTCCCGCGATGAAGGGGAGACCAGGGCACGTTCGTCTGGGCCGAGAGGGGAAGGGCAGAGAGTGTCGCGAGCGCGGCCAGCGCGAGCGACGACGGGAGGGTCGTCCGCATCGATCACCTCGGGCGGTGGATGGGGGTGTGGACGCCCGACGTCCGAGCCGGGCAGCAAGGCGGGACAAGGTGCGTTTGCGGGTGCGCCTAGGCAAGGGAACCGTTCGCCGCGGCCGGGCCCGCGGAGCACCCGGTCCGCGCGCTCGGGACGGGGGTCTCCCTCGCGAGAGCGAGGGTGCCCGGGAGGGCGGTCCGCCGCGATCACGGAACCCGGGCCGACCGAGCGGGTTACATGGGCCACTTTTCAGGCGGGAAGCTTCCGAAGGCGGGCGGAAGATGCCGAGCCACGAACCACACATTCCGGAGAAAGCACGTTGAGGCGCCCGAGCCCGGCGCGTAAGGCCCTGGGGCTCGCGGCATTGCTCGTCTTCGTGGGCATGCAGCCCAGCCTCGCGTGCGGAATCCACTGCGCCTTCTTCGCGCATCACGACTCGACGACGGGCCACATGGACATGGGGACCGATTCGCCGTTTCCCGCCTGCCACCATCAACTCAGCGTGGTGGCTGGCCACACGGGGGTCCTGCCCGACGTCGCGTCGGCACCTCCGGCCGCGCAGGTGACCGTCTCGATGCCTCGCACGACGGCTCGCTTGGCCGTCCACTCGCCGCTCGAGTCGCCGCCCGGGACCGTCTTCGATCCCGAGAGTCCTCCGCCGAGAGCCTGACCTCCTCCTTCCGATCGAGCCGTCACGGGAAGGGATGCCGCCACATCGAACCCGGTGGGCGACTGCGTTCCCTCCCGCAGCGCATTCACGTGAGCCGAGGCGCGCCGCAAGGGCGGTGCGCCGGGGAGGAAACGCATGGCAGTCGCAAGGCGAAGTACCCTCTACATTCTGAGCCTGACGGGCGCGCTCGCGCTCATGGCCGCGCGGCCCACGGCCGCGCACGCCCAGGACAAGCAGATCCAGCTCGGGTCGTCCTCGGACCAGAGTCTCTCGGACCTGACCGGAGAGGACCAGTATCCGCTCCAGATCACGGGCTTCGGCGTGGCCGACTACGCCTACGACCAGCGCTCGGGGGACAACACGGCCGAGGCGGGCAAGTTGGCGGTGTCGTTCTTCCGGGAGATCTCGGACCGGTTCTGGTTCTTCGGTCAGCTGACCACCGCGCTGTCGGCCGACAACGCCGCGGGCGGCGAGGTGCCCACCGAGACCGAGATCGACAACCTGCTCGTGAATTACACGCCGGGCGGCGCCTCGGGCATGAGCTTCTCGTTCGGGAAGTTCGACGTACCCGTGGGCTTCGAGCGCGACGACGAGCCGCTCAACTTCCAGGCGACACCGAGCTACAACTTCGAGCTGGCGCGGCCGTCTAAGATGGTGGGGTTGGTCGGGCGCTGGGCGATGGCCCCGACGCTCGACTTCACGGCGATGGTGGGGAACGGCTGGGATTCGCAGATCGACCCGAACAAGCGGAAGACGGTGGGCCTGCGGGTCGGGTTCATCCCCACGGAGCAATCGAGCTTCGGATTGAGCGCGATGACGGGTGGTGAAGGACAGCCGGGATCGGTCCACCAGCGCTATCTCCTCTCCTTCGACTACGCCGTCGAGCCCACGGACGACTGGATCGTGGCCGGTGAGGCGAACGTCGGTGGCCAGCAGGACGCACTTCCGGGCGGCGGCACCGCGAGCTGGAGCGGGGCGATGCTCACCCTCTTCCGGCGGGTGAGCGAGCACGTCGGGGCGACGTTGCGTGGCGAGACCTTCCACGATCCGGACGGAGTGCGCTCGGGCGACGCCCAGACCTTGTCGTCGCTGACCTTCAGCCCGGTGTACTTCGTCGGCACGGGTCGCGAGGGGATCTTCGCCAACGTGGAGCACACCACGTTCCGGATCCCGCGGTTCCAGATCCGGGCCGAGGCGCGCCTGGACCACTCCAGCGAGCCGTTGTTCGGCACGGCGGCACAACCGAGCCACTGGGGCATGCGCTACACGTTCCAGCTCGTCACGACCTTCTGAGGATACGAGGAGCCACATGAACGGCCTGTACAGCTTGCGCAAAGCGGACGGCTCGGTCCGTCTGGCCGCCGTGCTCTTCATGCTCGTGCTCGGCTACGCGTACATCTTCGCGTTCCTGATGGTGAAGGACTGGGCCGGACTCACGCCAGCACGGGTGAGCGCCACCTACGCGCCCCAGGCCGCCGTGGACGAATCCACCCTGCCGGAGGCCTCGAGCAGCTCCACGCAGCCGCTGGATCTGGGGGGGATGAAAGAGGAGGCCCACCACGTCGACACGAAGCTCCTGATCCAGGACAGCCACATCCACATCATGATCTACGCGATCGTGGCCGCGCTGCAGACGCTCCTGATCCTGGGGCTGGAGTGGGGGCCGATCTGGCGGAATACGGTCATCACCGCGGCGTTCGGCGCCGGCGCGCTCGACTTCTCGGGGCAGTGGCTCATGAAGGCGGGCCTGCCCGGCTTCGCGTTCCTGACGCTCGCGTCGGGATGGCTGATGGCCGGCGTCTACGCGGTGGTTCTGGTGGGCACGTTGCGCGCCGTGCTGGCGCGCGACCGAACATGATCCGACGGAGTAGCCACGCCGAAGCGACAGGAGGGGACGGCCCGCTCGGCCGCCTCCCATTCGACAGACCAGATACACGACGAACGGAATTCAAGGAGAATCGATGATGAAGCGAATGCACGGGGTTGTCGGCGCGCTCCTGGCGCTGGCGCTCACGGGTGCCTCGGCGCCGTCGCACGCCACGCCCGCCATGATGCCGCCCCACATCACGCCGACCGTGGTGCTCGAGAAGCAGGCCGACCTGATCAAGGAGACCCTACCCGGTGCCAAGCAGTACTTCCTCCGGACCGTGGACATCGGCAAGGCCGACTTCGGGCGCATCGAGCGCGAGGGTGGCTTCAAGCCGGAAGGCGACCGGGTGAAGTTCTACTACGGGAAGGACGGGGCCGGGAAGGAAGCGGGTGTGGTGCTCTTCCCGCAGGTGAACACGCAGCACGGGCCACTGGAAGTCGGGCTGACGATGAATCCGGACGGCACGGTGCGCGACGCCGTGGTGACCAAGGCCACGGTCGAGACGAAGCCGTGGGTCCTGCAGGCCGTGAAGGCCGGGCTGATGAAGAATTTCGAGGGGATGCGGCCCGGGGACGACCCGGCGAAGGCGCTCCAGGGGCTCTCCAGCGAGGAGCTGGGAAAGATGCCGTACTACATGGCCGAAATCGCCGCCAAGGCCGTGGGAAGGGGGCTCGTTCTCTACGACGTGCTGTACTCGAAGGGGCGGTGAAGGGAACCTTCCCGACGGTGCTGCACGGGCTCCACACCGTGGGGTGCAGATGCGTCTTTCGGCCATTTCGGCCGGCCGCGCGTTTTCGCGCGGTACCGCGTTATCCCCTGGCGTACGGGGGTCATCGGCGTACGACGGCTGAAGCCGAGTTCGGCACGGATCTGGCGAAAGGGGTGAGCATGTGATCGAAACCAAGGAGGTCACATGTCAGCCGCCCCCCCCGAGCACCCCTTCCCCCGACCCGCCCGATTACCGGTCGGGTTTTGGGGTTTGTTCGCCCTGGCGGGCGTCCTCGCGGTCGCGACGCTCGCCGGGGCGACCGACCCGGCCCCCCCGGTGCCCGAAAGCTGGTACGTCAAGGAGACTCCACGGCTCCCCGACCTGGAGCAGCGAGCCGGTGCGCTGGAGCGCGACGCGCTGGAGTTCCGGCGAACCTACACCGACGAGGTCGTGCCGCTCAAGCGACAGCTCGGGCGTGGCGGCGTGGACGACGGCCTCCTCACGCGCATCTCGGTCGCGTTGGTCCGTGAGGGTCGACGAGAGAAGCTGGACCCGAAGCTCCTCGCATCGGTCGTGCTCGTCGAGGATCCGATGCTCGACCCCGGGGCGCTGAGCCCGGTCGGGGCCGTCGGCCTCATGCAGGTCATGCCTCTGCACGCCGGCGGGTGGGCCTGCGGATCGTCGGACCTCACCGATCCCGACGTGAACATCTGTCACGGGGTCCGCATCCTGGCCAACGATCTCCGTCTGACGAACGGAGACCTCGATCAGGCACTGCTGCGCTACAACGGCTGCGTGAAGGGTGCGAACACCCCGGACTGCCACCTCTACCCCCTCAAGGTCCAGCGGCTGGTTCGTCTCGCCTACCGCGAGGGGGGGCGCCCGGCCGAGCCGGGCTCCCCCGCCGTGGAGTAGGCTCGCGCCCTCAGGACGAGACCGTGGTGCTGGTCTGGACCTGGACGTTGCACACCGAACCCTGCAGGCTGACGGTGCCCGTCGAGTCGGCGGGATTCCACATCCCGTCGAACGCCATGTCGATGGAGCACGTGCCGGAGCCCGCGTCCGAGGACCAGTCCACTGCGCCCGTGTAGGTCCCGTTCAGGCTCAGCGTGTCCAGGAAGTTCGTGTACAGCGTGGAATTCGCGGTCAGATTGGGGGCGCCGTCGAAGACGAAGCTCATCCCGCTCTTGTCGTCCCGGGCCACGCACGCCTGCGGCGTCTCGACCAGCCCGTACGTGATGCTCATGCTGGTGGAATCAGCCGACCCGCTCAGGTTGGCGTCCAGGCCCACCGTCCCGCCCAGGGGGCAGGGGGCGTCGAGCTGGACGTGGTTCTGCACGGTGACGAGCGACGGGCTGGCCTGGGCCGCAGACGGAGCGGCGCTGGCCGCGGCCGTTCCCGCGTTCTGGGTCAGGGAAAAAAGTGCCGAGGCCATCGCCTGGGCCTGAGCATCCGTGATCGTCCCGATCCCGGTCGAGTCGGAAGAGCAGCCGACGGCCAGAATCGCGAGGAATGGA
>CAZVYM010000112.1:0-7533 GCA_964630935.1 uncultured Gemmatimonadaceae bacterium
TGCCCACCTGGAGGTTCAGCGTGCTCGGGCTGATCGTCAGCTGCGCGGCCACCTGGCTCACCGTGACGGTTACCGTATCGGCAGCCGAGCTCCCGGCGGCGGTGACGACCACCTGCGCCGTTCCATTCGTCTGGGCCGTCACGAGGCCGTTCGAGTTCACGGTGGCCACTCTGCTATTCAGGGCCGTCCAGTTGAAGGTGACGCCCTGGACCGCGTTCCCTGCGGCGTCCGTTGCCGTGGCCGTGAGCTGCGCCGTGGATCCCAGGGCCGCAAAAGTCACAGCCTGCGAGTCCGCCGTGACGTTCGCCACGCTCGGCAAGGTCGTGGCCGTGACAACCAACGAGCTGTGTCCCACGGCGGGGCCGGAGCTGGCGGTGATGGTGTCCGTACCTTCCGTCTCGGCCGTGACCATTCCAGTGGAGTCCACCTTCGCCACGCCGGAGTTGCCGGAGTGCCACTTCACCTTGGCGTCGTTGACCAGGTTCCCCCACTTGTCGAGCACCTTGGACTTGAGCAGCAGAGGCTCACCGACTGTGAGCGTCACGGACTTCGGGGAGACGTCCACGCTGTCCGGCTGCGACGGCTTTCCATTTGAGTGGAACTTGCTCGTCGACGAAGGCGCCCCTTGGACCCCCTTGAGGGTGGCGGTGGCCCATTGGTCTCCGGCGAGCGTGTCGAGCGTCCAATAGACGGCACTGATGCCGGACCCGTCGGTCTTGGTCGTGAGGGCCTGGGACCCGGTGCCGTCCAGAGTCGTGGAGCCGGTTCCGTTCTGGAACGTCCAGTTCACGGTCGCCCCGGAGACGGCCTTTCCACTCTTCGTGGCGACCTGTACGGAAATCGGGTCCGGCAGGGCGGTGCCCACCGTGCCCGTCTGGGCGTCACCGGCGGCGGTTTCGAGGCTCGGCAGGTCCTGCTGATCCGGGCCGCTGACGACCGTCATGCTCTGACTACCGCAGGATGTCACGGCAAATCCGAGCAGGAGGGCGGTGAGTAGGGCGCCCAGGGTCTTGGGCAGGGTCCGGCGGTGCGTTGTGAGGGGGGTTGGAAGGAACCGTCTCGTGCGCGTCGACATCGTTCTCGTCTCCAGGCGCCCGCCGTCTTGGCGACGGGCTGTTCACTCGGCCACTCGACTGGCCCCCTGGGGGGCCAAAAAGTGGGTAGCGAAGCGGGCCGCCAGATGACTCCGGATCTCGTGGTCCGGTGGTTAGCTGGCGGCCCGGCGAGCCTGGTGATCAGAGACGATCACGGTAGCCCCGTAGCTCTGCGTCACCGCCTTTCGGCGGCTTAGCTCTGAGCAGCTCCTAGTCTTTCGGAGGGTCGGCGGCACCAACTTACGACCCGCAAAACCTGATTGCAGAATGCATGCCAATCCTTGCAATCTGCGGGAGAATGCGGGGTGTCTCGAAGATGCGCCGGATGGGTTCGTTTTCTGCTCCCGATCTTCTTGCCCTGCATGGGGAGGCAGTTTCTTTCCAGCACCGGCAAAAGGTGCCCAAGCTCGGGCGCAAGCGTGGGGGGAGGAACGCATCCTCGGCGAGCCCTCAACCCCTGTCGTAATCCTCCAGCGCCTGCACGACTCGTGTCTTGTCCTGGAGCGTCAGCAGTCCATGCGTAGGGACCGTGATGAGCTCTTCGACGAGTCGCGTGGCTCCGGGGGTGGGTGGTCCCTCGAGGGCTCGCTCCCGCGCTGCGGGAAGTTCCGGCAGGGGACGGGGATAGCCAGGCATCACCCCCAGCCGCTGCGCCAGGTCGGGCTTCTCGAACCCTCGCATCCCGCGGGGTGCCAACAGAGGGAGTCTGAGGCATCCGCCTTGGCCATCGTGCGGCACGGGAATCGCGTTGAGCTTCTCGAATGCTTCAGAAGCGTCGAATATGTGTAGCAAATCCGCGGTATTTGTTCTCCGGGTCTCGCACTCGTGCCACACCCGGTGCTCGTGGGCCAACACAAGCGACGCCGCCAGTGGCGGCATCGCCCGAGGCTCCTGCGGAGGGTGGTACTCCGTCTCCCCGAGGGCCAGCCACGGCAGAGCTGCCGGAAGCCAGTACGCCCGAGGACGTCCAAGCAGCCACTGAGCGGTGGCGCGGATGGCGACCGACGCGTCACGGTCCACTCGGGTGGAGGGGAACGGGGTAGACTCCGTCGGCGTGCGCACCAGGAGCGCCCCGCCCGTGCCACCCGTCCACCCCTTGCCGCGCCCGAAGCTCAGCACCGACACGTCACCGAGCGAGCCGAGGGGCTGGCCCTTCCAGCTGGCTCCTAGCCCCTGGGCAGCATCCTCCACGAGCACAGCCCCGCAGGGCGCCACAGCTTCCCGCACGAGGTCCCAGTCGACGGGGATGCCGTACAAGGGAGCCACCACCACGGCGTCCGGCTTCTTCGTGCAGGCTTCGGTGAGCGATTCGAAGTCTGGACCAAGCGTCGGAGGGTCCACGTCATAGAACACGATGCGCGCGTCGGCGCCCACCGCCGCGGACACCAGGTCGAAGCAGGCGTATGCGGGCAGTGCTACGAGGGGTGCACGACCCTCCGGAGCCGACGCGCGCAAAGCCAGGGTCAGCGCCTGCGTTCCGCTGCCGGTCAGCACCACCCGATCGGCCCGGTAGCGATCCGCCAACAATGCAGCCAGCCGCTCCCGAGGTCTGGACCGGGCCGCGCGCGCACCCACCACCAGCCCGCGAAGTGTCAGCGGCGAATAGGCGGGGAGCTGTCGACGGAACACGGAGTGCGGACCTCGGACGGCCCTAGGGGATCGACCGCGAGAGCCACGGCCCCAGCCGGTTGGTCAGCGCCAGCGGAAGACGCTGCCAGACAGCCACGGCCGCCCGGAACTTCGGGCCCTCGGGAGACGGCGTGCTCACCACGCCCGAAGGCGACCATTGGCTCCAGGGCAGGGGTTGGTCACGCCCGCCCCACTGGAGCTTGAACCGGTGCGTCCCGCCGCCCGGGGTGCACCGGCCGAAGTTGAACACGGACAGGCCGCGGCGGATCGCCTCCTCCATGAGCGACCAGTACAGGAGCATGTTCGGCGCTAGCCGGTTCAGCTCGCGGAGCGACGAGGCCCACGTGAGCTCGAGCTCGCTCCCGAACACGAAGCCACACCCACCCGCCACGGCTCGGCCCTCGTGCAGGATCACGCAGACTACGAAGTGCTCACCGAGGTACCGAACCAAGGCCTGGAAGAACTGGAATGGGAGCACGGGCGTGCCGAGGTCACGCATGTTGCGAGTGAAGACATCGTAGAAGGCACCGAGATGCTCGTGGCCGAAGACGGCGGTCATGTCTTCCTTCATGGGGCGGCGCACCTGGCTCCGCACCTTCGCCTTGAGCGCGCTCCAGAGCTCGTCGGAGCTCTCGGGCAGGTCGAGCAGCACGGTGATCTTCCGGTCGCTCCGCACGAGATCTCCGTCAAGCGGGACCTGATTGCGGAGCTCCAGGAGATCGGCACCGAGCTCTTCCGCGAGATCGCGGGCGCGATCGGCGAGTACCAGCCTCGCCGAGTCCGAGCCCACGGGGCCTCCGTAGTTTACGAAGGGCATGGACATCAGATAGTGACCGAAGAGTCGGCTCCGCACCTGAACCAGGGGCAGGACCCCTTCCGTGCACTCGCCTTCCGAGGCGACGAGCCCGTGCCACGCGTGGCCCATCGACTCGGTGAACACCCGGCCCCACCCGAGGAGGTGGGCGTAGGTAGCCTCGGGTCGGTCCCGGATGAACTCGTTCCACCCGGGGTGGTCCAGCGGGGCGGATGCGACACGGAGGCTCACGCCGGGCCGTTCCCATTCATCGAGCCGGAGGCGGCTTCCGCCAGAAGCGCCTCGATCGAGCGGTCCACCCGGTCGAAGGAGAACTCGGAGAAGAGCCGTTCGAGCCGACGCCAGGTGCGCTTGCGGCCTCCGAAGGTGCGGACCCTGGTCAGGAAAGGGGCATCCACGTCGGGCGCCCACGTGTCGAGCTCCCAGGGGTGGACGTAGAACGTGCCGGGGAGACCGGCCTGCGTTGCCTGCCGGAACCCGGCGCGGACCAGGCCGTAGGGAAGCAGCCGAAAATACGCGCCACCCGCTGCCGGGACGATCTTCCCCAGCACCCGCAGCGTCGCGGCTGGAACTTCCACGAGAGCGCCGGAGGGCCGCCGAAGAACGAAGGGATGGCGGTCGATGCCCGGATATCCGTAGGTCGGGTGCTGCGTGATCGGGAAGAGGCTCGCATCGTACGCATAGCCTTCCTCCAGAAGCACGTCGAACGCCCACTCCATGCCCGGTAGAATGGAGAAGCTGGGCGCGCGGTAGCCCCGCACGGCCTGTCCGGCGATGTCCTCGAGGACGTGCTTGCTCCGGCGCACCGAAGATCGAAAGCCGTCGGGACCGAGGCGCGGCACCATCTCGTGCTCCCACCCATGGGAGGCGAGCTCGTGTCCGGCGCGGACGATGGACCGCACGACCTCGGGCTCGCGCTCCGCGAGCCATCCCACGACGAAGAACGTGCCCACGATGCCACGCCCCGCGAGGAAGTCCAGGATCCTGGGCACGACCTCGGGAGACCTCCGGGGAAGACCCTCCCACGTGGCCATGGGATATCGCGACGCCATGGCCGTGGGGTGGAAATACTCCTCCACGTCCACGGTGAAGTGATGGCGAACCTCGCCCGTCTTCGTGACCACGCTTCCTCGCGCTTCCCCGGTCACGATGGGAGCGCCCGGTAGACGGCGGGCTCGAGCCGGGCCGCGATCTCTTTCGCAAGTACGAGTGCGTCGTCCTGCGAGCCGGTGACGGGCACGACGATGCGCACGAGCGCCTCGTCGGTACGTCGCTTCACGATCGCGTCGCGCAGCAGATCCCACTTGACCAGGTACTCGTCGTGGGCGACCCGGCCCCTCCCCTGGTACCAGTAGAGCACCAGGTCCTGCGCGTCGCCCTTCTGCAGCATGTAGCGATTGACGGTCACCGTGTCGTCCCCGACGGCCACCGGCTCCGCGCCGGACGCGAGCACGTCCCAGCCGGCTCCGGGCAGGCAGTTCTTCGGGGAGTGGATCGTGTGGCCCCGCGTCTGGTGGTCGTAGTACCCAAGGTAGACCGACGCCAGCGGAGCTACGGACGCGCTGTCCGTGCTCTGGTAGACGCGGAGGGCGTAGTCCGTGAAGCCCGCCACCGTGGCTTCCCCCTGTGTTACCTGAGCGTCGAAGCCCGGAACGCCCTCGATGCTGTCGGGCAGCGCGGAAGCGAGCGGCATCCTGAGCTCCGGCCTGATCTGCTTTCCCGCGCCGAACGAGAGCAGGCATCCTACTCCGAGAACCACCGTCGGCGTCCAGCGTCTTCCACGCATGCTCAGGAACCCACCGGGGAAGGGGCAGTGCGTAGCTTGAGCGCCCGCAGCCCGCCTTCGAGCTTCACTATGGCCCAGGTCACGCCCCCGAGGATCGCGAACGCGATGACGAACATCACCCACCCCTCCGTCAGGTGCATGAAGCCGTCGCCGGCGGAGGGGCTCACGAAGAAGACCAGGAACCCGGTGAGGAACACGCGGATGCCGTTGATGAGCATGCCCACCGGGATCGTCACGGCCAGGAGCAGGATCCTCAGGACGGGGCTCCGTACCCACAGCCCACCCATGAGCACGCCCAGAGAGAGCAGGGCGGTCAGCGAGCGGAGTCCGGAGCACGCCTCCGCCACGAAGAGCGAGCGGCCGGGAAGGTGGATGACGTTGCCGGCGAGCTGTACCGGTACGTCCCGCCAGTGCAGGAGCGCCGCACCCAGTGCCGATGCGCGCAGCTGGAGCGGAAGAGCCAGCGTGGAAAGAACGACAGCCGGAATCGGAACCGAGAGCACCAGCAGAGTGATCGGAAGCCACCAACGTCGAATCTGGGGGAGCCCCCATGCGAAGATCACGACCCCCCCGGCGGCACCCAGAAGGGACATGCGCATGGTGAAGAGCTCGGCGGCCAGTCCGGACACGATGCGGAGTGCGACGGCCGCCGCGAGCACCAGCGCTCCCAGCACGGGCTGCGGGCGCCGGCCCCCGGCCAATCCCGAACGATACGCGAGGTAGATCGCCAGAGGGCCCAGGAGGAGCCCGTGGGCTGCTTCTGGATCGTTCCACCAATCCCGAAGCAGCGTGACGGCTGGCTCGCGGAAAAGCCACATGAAAAACAAAGCCCCCAGAATGAAGGGGGCTCTGTCGGAGAACGTGGGTTCTCCATGTCGAACGCTCTGATCAGTCATGATTTACTACACTACATCCACACCCTCCGGAACACCATGACGGGCATGGTCTTCGCCATGATCGTGAGGTCCTCCAGGGCGGAGCGGCGCTGGATGTACTCGAGGTCGAAGCCGACCTTTCTGCGAACGTCGTCCACCGACGTGTCGTATCCCATGCTGACCTGGGCCAGGCCCGTGATGCCGGGAAGCACACGCTGCCGGTGGCGGTAGTCGTCCACGTTCCGGCTCATCTCCTCGAAGATCTCGGGCTGCTCCGGACGAGGCCCCACGATGTTCATGTCGCCCCGGAGCACGTTGAAGAGCTGGGGCAGCTCGTCGAGCCGAGTCGCACGCAGGAAGCGTCCAACCGACGTGACGCGCGGATCGTTCTGAGACGCCCACGTCTGAGAGCGTCCCTGATCCGTGCGCATGGTCCGGAACTTGAAGATCGTGAAGATCCGTCCTCCACGATCCTTGTGCCTACGCTGGGGGCGGCTTCCCACACGCGGGAAGCGGCGGCGATCGGCGGCGCTTCGACGGTCCAGGCCCACACGGGGTTGGGTGTACAGCGCGGGGCCTGGCGAGGTCAGCTTGACCAGCGCGGCGACAAGCAGCATCAACGGCGCGGTAACGATGATTCCCGCAACGGCCACGAATACGTTGAGTGCTCTGCAGGCACGATCACGCGCGGCGTGGGAGGCATGCCGGCGATCGAGCCCGCCTGACTGGATCTCGAGATGAGGACGAGACCTTGCACCGGCCAGAGGCGCGAAGAGCGGCGTCGCCGGATCGGCATAGCCGGTGCTCGCTGGGAGGGGCGGAGTCACGACCGTGGGTCTCCTGACTACTTGGGGGGGCGATACACATGCGACTTGTGCCTCTCCCCTTGAGCAAAGGCCGTGCGCGGCGCAGGTCCGTATGGCTCTAGAGTCTCAAATGATTACTTGGCAATATGTTAGCGTTTGTATCCATAAGTGGGTGAGCGAATCTGCGCGCACCGGGATGTCGATATGGGTCGACGTTTGTCGGATTAATCCAACACTTGCTACCGGCCCCGTCGATTCGACGATAGGGTCAAGGCACGGACGTAACAGGATTGAGTGCCGGGATGGTGTCGGAGGGTCTTCAGGTCGGGCGGAGGCAGTCGCCGCCTCAACCCAATGGGAGCGCGTCGACGATGAAGTGGAACCGCGTTCCCCAGTCCGGGGCGCTCTCGACCTGGAGGTCCGAGCCGACCGAGCGCAGGATCCTCCGAGCGATCGAGAGCCCCAGACCGGCTCCCGAGAAGAACTTGCCGTCTCCGCCCGGGCGGTCCTTCATCGGCCGGAACAGCCT
>CAZVYM010000112.1:7633-13553 GCA_964630935.1 uncultured Gemmatimonadaceae bacterium
GCCATGGGACGGACCATCTCCTCCACACCCTGGAGGATGTCCTGGACGGAGTAGCTCTCGGCCCCCTGGTCGGCCCACCACTCCTCGTCCCGTGCGAGGTCCATCACATCGGAGGTGATGGTGGCCAGGCCGAATGCGGCGCTGTAGATCAGCCCGAGCTGGCTCCGCTGGATGTCGTTGAGCTCTCCGCTGTGCCTTCCCCGAAGCGTCTCCGCCAGGAAGAGGATCGAGGTGAGCGGAGAGCGCAGGTCGTGCGCGATCTCCAGGAGAAGCTGGAAGGCGTCGGGCTGCGCCATCAGGCCCTGCAGATCTTCGGGGTCGTTCTTGCTGACCTTCGCGAGGACTCGCTCGATGGCCCGAAGCAGGACGAGGACCTCGGGCGCCGCCGCCGGCGGCACCTCCACGCGGAGCACCCTGGACCGGAGCAGGTGGATCAGCCGTATGTCTCTGGGATTCGCCGCGAAAGCGCTCGCTACCTCGTTCGGCTCGTTCCCGTCGAGAACGTCGCGCACGGACCGGGACAAGGCTTCGAGCTTGACCCCGAGGTCCTCCCAATCTCCCCAACTGGATTCGGCGACGTCGTCGGCACGCTCGAGGAGGCTCGACACGGCCTTCTCGAGAATGTCAGGGGCCGAGGACACGACCTCGGCGCGGATGCGCATCGCACCTCCGGGTGACACTAATGAAGCGCCTCGATGTCGCGCCCATCGTCACGGACCAGCTCTGACCGACGCGTTCCATGCTTCTCCATCAGGCGGTACATGGTCGTGCGATCCACCTGTGCGAACCGGGCCGCGTCGGAGATGTTGCCGTCCGAGAGGGCGACGACGTGTCGAATATAAGCGCTTTCGAAATCGGCGAGCACCCGCTCGCGCGCCGTATGGTAGTCCAGGGACAGAAGTGAGGAGGGGATGACCGTCCGCCCTCCGTCCTCCATGGCCAGGTCGTCGATGAACGGAATCTCGCGCGCCTGGATCTCGGAGCCCGGCTCCGCCAGGACGACCATGTGCTCGATCACGTTGCGGAGCTCACGCACGTTTCCCTGCCACGCGGCGTTCACCAGGGTCTTCATGGCTCCGTCGGACAGCGTCGGGATCTCGTCTCGCGAATCCCGATGCTGTTGCCAGAACCGACGGAGGAAGTGCGTGGCGAGGAGCGGAATGTCCTCCCGCCGCTCCCTGAGCGGTGGAACCTCCAGCGGCACGACGCGGAGCCGATAGAAGAGGTCCTTCCGGAGCCTACCTTCGCGGATGGCCGATACCGGATCCCGATTGGTCGCGGCGATGAAACGGACGTTGACCACCGCATCGGTCTTCGTGGACCCCACGCGCCGTACCACGCCATCTTGGATGACCCGCAGGAGCTTGGCCTGGATGGGCAGCGGCATCTCCGTGAGCTCGTCGAGGAAGAGCGCGCTGCCGTTGGCGACCTCGAGCATGCCGGGCTTCGCGCGCACCGCACCCGTGAAGGCTCCCTCCACGTGCCCGAACATCTCCGACTCGAGCAGATGCTCGGGGATGGCCGCACAGTTCAAGGAGATGAGCGGGCGGCTCCGGCGTCGGCTGTTGGTGTGGATGAAGTGGGCAATCACGTCCTTTCCTGCACCGCTCTCGCCGGTGAGGAACACCGACGCGTCCGTGCCGGCCACCGCCCGTGCCGTGTCCAGGAGATCCCGGAATGCCTTGCTCTGCCCGAGGAGCACGTCGTCGCCCGCTCCGACCCGTGTGGGATCCTCTCTCTCTTGGCCCTTCGCGTTCGCCTTCCGGCTCTCTCTCGCGATCACGACGGCGTGCGCAGCCCGCCCGATGAGGACCTGGAAGTGCGTGGCCGAGAAAGGCTTGGGCAGATAGTCCCAAGCTCCGTCACGGAGCACGGAGATGCTCGACTCCACGCTCGGGTTCCCGGTCATCACGATCACGAGGGAGTCCGACGAGAACGACAGGGCGGCACGCATGATCTCGTCGCCGCCGACCTGCGTCATGTAGAGGTCGAGCACCAGGATGTCGAAGCGCTGGCGCTGGACGAGCTCGAGGGCCTCGCTTCCCCGGCCGCACACCGTGACCTGGAACCCCTCCGCGTTGAGCAGCGAAGCGCAGCTCTCCCTGAGCGAATGCTCGTCGTCGACGATCAGGACCTCGATGGAAGCGCGCTGCTCCTCGTCGAGGGCCACGAGGTCGTAGGCAGGCTCGGCCGGAGGATTCGCGAACATCGGTCCAGGTGATCGATGGTGGGAATGGCTCGCCGCGCGGGCGGCGGGGGGACGCGCTGGCATCTTCTTGCAGGCCTTGGCTTGTTGTGAAGCTTGTGCCGGGGCTCCGGTTGATAGAATCTTGAGTATTCACGGCGTGCCGTCCACGGTGGTCGATTCCACGGACACGAGCCCCGGGCATCCAAGTGCCTGGACCGGCGACGCCAATCATCGAAACGTTTGTTCAGAGCCCTGCCGAGCACAAGGCTTTTACTTTGGACGAACGAAGAGTTCCTGCATCGATGCCCCACGAGAACTCGGGACCTCCCGCCACTCCGCCGACTGAAGGTTCCCGGCACCAGGCGCTCATGCCTTCGGTGCCGGCACCGGTGGATTTTGCCTACGAAGATGACCCGTTCCGGGAGGGAGGAGGCCAGGGACTGAACCTCCGACGGTACTGGCTCGCGGTGTGGCGGAGGAAGTGGCTGCTGTCGGTGGCTTTGGTACTGGGTGCGGCAGGCGCTGCCGGCGCATACATGGTTCTCGGTGTCCAGTACACGGCGGAAGGCCACATCTGGGTGGAGCAGAGCGGACGTCAGGGAGATGTCGGCCCCATCCAGCAGGCGGAGCTCCTCCAGTCTTCTTCATGGCTCGACCTGCTTCGCTCCTTCGCTGTGCTCGATCCGGTCGTGCTTACCCAGCACCTGTACCTCGGTGTGCCGCCCGAACAGGCGTCGGCCTTCGAATCGTTCTCTCTCGCCGACCGGTTTGTGCCGGGTTCCTATGTCCTGGACATTTCGGCCGACGGCAAGCACTTCACGCTCTCCGGGCAAGGAGGCACGGTTCTACAGCGGGGGATCCTGGGAGATTCCATCGGTGCCGACTTGGGTTTCAAGTGGCAGCCGGCGCCTTCGGCGTTCAGCGGGACGACGCAGGTGCGCTTCAGTATTCGGAATCCCCGTGACGCGTCGAGGGCGCTGCAAGACCAGATCCGTACCACGATGGACAGGAACGGGACCTTCATCGCGCTGTCCCTGAGCGGGCCGAATCCCACGCAAATCGCCACAGTCCTCAACGCCGTGATGGAGCAGTACGTGGACGTGGCGGCCCGGCTCAAGCGGGGGAAGCTCGACGAACAGCTCAAGATCCTCAACGAGCAGTTGAACAGCACGGAGGAGGCGCTACGGCAGGCGGAGCGAAACCTCGAGAGCTTCCGGGTAAAGACTGTGACACTGCCATCCGACGCCAGTACGCCCATCGCGCCGGGACTCCAGATTACACAGACGCCGGTCTTCGACCGGTACTTCAAGATGAAGGTGGACCTGGAGCAGACCCGGCACGACCGAAGCCAGCTCCAGCGGGCCCTTGACTCCCTTTCGAGCGGAGATCTCAGCATCGAGTCGTTCGAGGCGGTCCCCGAGGTTGGCACCTCCTCGGAGCTGAGCAAGACGCTGGACGAGCTCGTCGGCCTCCGCGCGCAGCTGCGCACCCTGCGCAACGACTTCACCGACGACTATCCCCCGGTCCAGGACCTGCTCAGGCGCATCGGCACGATCGAACGCGAGACAGTCCCCAGGATGGCGGCGGCACTCATCGCCGAGATGAAGGCCAGGGAGGACCACCTGTCGACGATGGTGGACTCGGCCTCGACCGAACTGAGCGAGATCCCGCCGCGCGCCATCGAGGAGGCGCGGCTCCGGCGGCAGGTCACGATCCAGGAGAATCTCTACAACGACCTGCGAAGCAGGGTGGAGACGGCGCAACTGGCATCGGCGGGGTCTATCCCGGACGTCCAGGTTTTGGACCGTGCCGCGATCCCGCACGTTCCGACCACTGACCAACGTCTGCGGTTCGCGATCATGATCCTCTTAGGTAGTCTGGGCGGCGCCGTCGCGCTCGCTATTCTTCTGGACCGCGTGAACAGAAGGCTGCAGTACGCGGAGGAGGTCGACAGCGATTTCGGCCTGCAGATCCTGGGCTCCATCCCCCGTATCAAGTCAATTGCGAGCAAGAAGTCGGAGGACACGGCTGCCCAGGTGGTCGAAGCGTTCCGCGAGCTCCGCGTCACCGTGTCGTTCGCGCACGGCAGCGCCGGGCCCATTGTTCTCGGCATCGCCAGTCCGGCCCAGGGAGAGGGCAAGACGTTCATCGCTACCAACCTGGCAGTTGCCTTCGCCGAGATGGGACGGCGGACCTTGCTCATCGATGCCGACACCCGAAGGGGCGACGCGCATCGGCTCCTCAGCACCCTGCGCAGGCCCGGATTGACCGACTACTTGCTCGAGCGGGCGAACGGCGACGTCATTCAGAAGACCGAGTACGAGCACCTGGAGTTCATCGGGTGCGGCGCGCGTGGAGAGAGCACACCCGAACTTCTCGCGTCCGCCAGGATGGCCACGTTCTTGGGAGCGCTCAAGCGTGCCTACGACGTCATCATCCTGGACTGTCCACCCCTTGCCGCCGGGGCGGATGCGCTGGTCCTCGGCGGGCTGACGGGCAACCTGGCGGTAGTCCTCAGGACCGGCTCCACCGAAAAACAGTTGACCGTGGCCAAGCTCGAGACGCTTTCGAGGCTTCCGATTCGGATCCTGGGCGCAATCCTCAACGACGTGGAACCAAAGGGGACATACTACAAATACTATGCCTCGTATCTGCCGGGGTACCGGGCGGGGCAGGAAGAAGATGAGGAAGAAGGTCACCAGTTGGGGTCGCGCCTATTGTCCGCGCAGGCTGGTGCGCGGGACCGATCTGACAGCAAGGACTAGGCACTAGGCGTCGAAGGACGTCACCTTGAAGTCACCGTTCGTGACCTGGGCGCGGCGCAGAGCAATGGTGGCCCTAGACAGGAGATGCTCCGGATCCACAGTGTCGCGCTCTGGCGCTACGTAGACGCCGGCTCTGAGCGGCACCCGCGTCTCGTCGGCAACCCAAGCTTCACTCCCTTCCGTGCTCGGCGCCTTTGCCAGGTTGTGGAGGATGCGATCGGCTAGGCGGGCCGCACCCGCCTGGTCGAGGCCCGACGCTACGATGACGAACTCCGACGGTCCCATCTGCCCGACCGCGTCGGACTCGCGCACTGCCGCCCGCACGGCGTTAGCGGCGCCCGGAATCAGGTCCTGGAGGGACTGACTCGGGCGTGTGCCCTCTTCAGACGGGACGTCCTGACCCGGCCATGCGGGGCCGACGGCGATGCACGCGAGGGTTCGGCCGAACCTCACCGAGTCTGATCCCATCTCCCTCGCCCTGCGCAGCACGCCGCGGACGTTGTAGAGACCGGTGCTCAGATCCGTGATGATCTCGCGGCGCAGGCGGTCCCCCTCGTGCTTGGCCCGGATAAGGTTCTCCATCCGCAGCAGGAGCTCCCCGGTGTCGATCGGATGATGGAGAATGTCCCAGGCCCCAGCGTCGAGCGCCTCGAGCCGCTCCGCCCTCCCGATCCGGTCGGTGCTGACCATGAGCAGGGGCGTGATCGCGCTGACGATGTCCTGTTCGCGGAGCCTTCGAACCAAGTCGATCCCGTGCATGTCGTGCAGGTGGAAGCCCACGATCCCCAGGTCCGGCTCCGACCGGCTCGCCAGCTCCAGCGCCTGTTGTCCCGTGTAGGCCTTCAGGACCGTGTAGCCACGCGGGGCGAGGATGCTCTCCACCGACCGGGACGTCCACTCGTGGGCGTCCACGATGAGCACGGTGTTGACGAAGCCGTCATGGAGCTGGGGCATCGAGAGTCTATCC
>CAZVYM010000113.1:0-11948 GCA_964630935.1 uncultured Gemmatimonadaceae bacterium
AGGTCGTCGATGCCGTGGATGTGGTCGGCGTGTGCGTGCGTGAACCAGACCGCGTCGAGATGGTCGATGCCCGCCGCCAACAGCTGGAGGCGGAGCTCCGGCGGGGCATCCACCAGGAGCCGTCCTCCCTCGACGTCGACGAGGGCGCCGTGGCGGGTGCGGCGGTCCCGTGGATCGCTCGACGTGCACGCCGCGCAATCGCATCCGATGACGGGGATGCCGAAAGAGGTCCCGGTGCCGAGGAAGGTGAGCTTCACCGTATCAGTGTCGTTCCAGGCGCATCGTCAGGGTCGCTCCGGCAGCATGGTCAGAGTCGTTCCAGGCGCATCGTGTTCGTCGTTCCCGACGTGTGGAAGGGGTAACCGGCGGTCACCACGACCGACGAGCCGCGCTCGGCCAGACCGCTCTCGAGCACGCATCGCCGGCCGAAGTCCGTCAGAGCCTCGTAGCTGACTTCCTCACCCTCCGCCAGCACCGGTATCACGCCCCACACCGCCGCGAGCTGCCGATGCGTGAACGGGTCCGTCGTGACCGCGAAGACCGGCACGGGAGGACGATAGCTCGACACGAGGCGAGCCGAGAAGCCCGAGCGGCTGATGACGATGATGGCCGGAGCCCTGAGCTGGCGCGCCGCCTCGACGGTGGCGCTGGCCACCGCGTGCTCCCTCGGAGACGCGCCCCCCCGCGCGCGGAGGCTCGGGCGCGACAGGTAACGCGGGCCACGCTCCAGCACGCCGCTCCGCTCGATCTCCTGGCCGATGCGCACGAGCGCATCCACGGACTCGAGCGGATAGTGGCCCGCCGCGGTCTCGCCGGAGAGCATGACGGCGTCGGAGCCGTCGAGGATCGCGTTGGCCACGTCGGACGCCTCCGCGCGCGTCGGCCGGGCGTGCTCGATCATCGACTCGAGCATCTGCGTCGCCGTGATGACCGGGCGACCGTAGTAGTTGGCCAACTGGATGAGCCGCTTCTGGGCCAGGGGCACCCTCTCGAACGGGAGCTCGACGCCGAGGTCTCCCCGTGCGACCATGATCGCGTCGGTCTCGGGCATGATCTCGTCGATGGCCTTGAGCGCCTGGGCCTTCTCGATCTTGGCCACGACCAGGGCGCGCCCGTTCAGCCGGGTCTTCAGGTCGATGACGTCCTCTGGACGGCGCACGAAGGACAGGGCCACGAACTCCGCCCCGATGTCCAGGGCGAACTCGAGGTCGTGCAGATCCTTCTCGGTCAGGCAAGGCGCGCTCACGTTGACGTCGGGAAGGTTCATTCCCTTGTGGCTCTTCAGGAGCCCGCCGCGCACCACCTCGAAGTGGGCCCGGTCCCCGTCCACGCCGGTGCTTCGAAGCTCCAGCAGGCCGTCGTCCATGAGGACCGTGTTGCCGACCCCGATCTCCCTCGCCAGTGGGGCGTAGGTCGTGGGAATCTCGCCGGGGCGCGCCGTCTCCTCGGGTGCCACGGTCACGCTCTGACCGTGCTCGAGGACGATCGGCTCGGTGAGATCTCCGACGCGGATCTTGGGTCCGCACAGGTCGACCAGGACCGCGACGGGCTTGCCGACCTCGTCGGCCGCGGCGCGAACGTGCTCGACGACGGCGCGGTGATCTTCATGGACGCCGTGCGACATGTTGATGCGCGCGACGTCCATTCCCGCGCGAACCATGTCGAGGATGATGTCGGCGGAGGCGCTGGAAGGACCGAGCGTACAGACGATCTTGGTACGAAGCATCGAGTTGGCAGGCAAAGAAAGGGTTCCGAGCGTTGATGTCGGGGTCAACGAATTGTCGCGGCCGTGGAGGGGGTGGGCAAGCGGCCCGGCGCCCCGCTCCACTGGCGTGGCGCGGCGAGTTCGCTTTCCTTTCGGGCTCCCGTGGCCGACGAACGAGAAGGAGATCATGCCCTACGAGCACATCCGGGACGAGGCAGGCGCCGAGGCGCTGGCCCGAGACCTCTCCGGGGTCCGCCGCTTCGCCCTCGATCTGGAGGCCGCCGGCTTCCACCGCTACTCCGACCGCCTCTGCTTGATCCAGGCCACGACGCCTCGGAACACCTACATCGTCGACCCGCTCGCCTTCGACGTCCGTGAGCTTCTGCGGGCGCCCGTCGAGGATCCCGACGTGGAAGTGGTGATGCACGGCAGCGACTACGACCTGCGCCTCCTCGACCGCGACCTGGATCTCCACCTCACCGGACTCTACGACACCCAGATCGCCGCCGCCCTCCTCGGCGAGCAGGCCATCGGCCTCGCCGCGCTGCTCGAGTCGCGCCTCGACGTGAGGCTCTCGAAGAAGTACCAGCGCGCGGATTGGGCCGAGCGCCCGTTGACACCGGACATGCTCGAGTACGCCGCGGGCGACACGCGCCACCTCATGGCCCTGGCCGACCTGTTGCGCGCCGACCTGGCAGCCGCCGGCCGCGAATCTTGGATGGATGAGGAGTGCCGGCTCCTCGAGCGGACGGCCACCTTCCGTTCGGAGGACGACGACGGGGAGCCGGAGGACCCGGTCGTGCGTGTCAAGGGCGCGCGCGACCTCTCGGCCCGTCAGGTGACGGCGCTCCGCGACGCGCTCGATTGGCGAGACGGAATCGCCCGCGCGAAGGATCGGGCCCCGTTCCGCGTCGTCGGAGACCAGCCCCTGATCGAGGCCGTGGCTCGGTGGCCGCGCGATCCGGGGGAGCTCGTGGGCATCAAGGGGTTTCCGCGCGCGCTTGCGCGGGAAGAAGGGGCGGACCTGATCCGGCGCCTCGAGGCGGTGAGCCGCCTGGGCGACGACGAGCTACGACCCTATCCCAGGTCGAGGAGCCGAGGACCGGGCCGTCCTCCGCCCGAGGTCGAGGCCGTGGCCGCCAAGCTCAAGTCCGTGCGCAACCGACGTGCGAACGAGCTCGGGCTCGATCGGGCGGTGCTCCCCTCCAACGCGCTGCTGCTGGCCATCGCGTGGCAGAAGCCCACGGACGCGCGCGGCCTGGCCGCCGTCGACGGGATGCGGCGCTGGCAGATGCAGGTGATGGGAGAAGAGCTGCTCGGCGTCTTGCGCGACGGGAGCTGAGCTCGCGCCGAGGGGCGGCGTGGTCCGAGCCGGCGCACGACCCGCCCGGCGGCGAGGGCCGCGAAGGCCCGGGTCCGGAAACGAAGGAGCCCCCACGCGCCGAAGCACGCCGGGGCCTCTTTCACGTCAGGTAGGGACGTCTCTCAGGCGACGTCTTCCTCCCGGAGCTTGCAGTCGATGCAGTAGCGCGCGTGCGGAAGCGCATCCAACCGCTCGAATCCCACGTCGGCGCCGCACGTATGGCACTTGCCGAACTCCTTGGGATCGTTGTACAGGCGGCGCAGCGCCTCCTCGAGCCGATACAGGTACCGACCCTCTTTCGTGGCGAAGGCGGCGGCCTTCTCGCGCTCCATGGCCTCGGTCCCCTGATCGGCCATGTGATCCGTGTAGACGGCCAGGTCGGAGTCCCCGGACTCGCGGTCGGCCTTCGCCATCTCGTCGAACAGTCCGAGCGCCTTGAGGGCTCGAGCCCGCTCGTCGAGCAGCCGCTTCTCGATATGCACCAGCTGTTTTTTCGTCAGCGCCATGCTCGTCTCGTGATGCCGGTGTAGTAGTAGCCGGAAAAGTTAAACATTTCTTGCCGCGCGGTAAACGGATAAGCGCACATCTCCACGAGCGTCCAGCGCCCCGCGAACGCCGGCCTCGACGACGCCCGCCTCGACGAGCACGATTCTCACCAGCGAACCAGGGCCGAGGCCCAGGTGAAGCCCGAGCCGAACGCCACCATGCAGAGCAGATTCCCGCGCTCGAGTCGGCCGTCGCGCACGGCTTCGGCCAGCGCGATCGGGATCGTGGCCGCCGTCGTGTTGCCGTAGCGCGCGATGTTGTCCACGAGCTTCTCCTCCGGGAGCTTCAACCTCCGCCTGACCATCTCGGAGATGCGCTGATTCGCCTGATGGGGGATGAGGAGGTCGATGTCCTCCGTGGTCAGCCCGTTGGCCTCGAGCGCCTCCATGACCGCCTCCGGCATCCGCACCACCGCATGCTTGAAGACCTCGCGGCCCTGCATGGTCGGGTAGTGCCGACCCTGCGCCAGGACCTCGGCGTCGATGCGCGGATGCCGGGCGCTGGAGGAATACTCGGCCCAGAGGATCTCGGCGAAGCGCCCGTCCGCGTGGATGTGGGTCGAGAGGACACCACGACCTTCCTCGTCCGTGGCCCGGAGGACGACCGCGCCGGCCCCGTCCCCGAAGAGGACGGCCAGATCACGGCCCCGGGTGGACATATCGAGGCCCGTGGAGTGGATCTCGACGCCGACCAGGAGGATGGTGCGATATTGCCCCGAGCGAATGAACGCGTCGCAGACCGAGAGCCCGTAGAGGAACCCCGAGCACTGCGCGCGCAGATCGATGGCGGGCACGCCCGGGATCCCGAGCTCGCGCTGGAGGAACACCCCCGTGCCGGGGAAGAAGTGGTCGGGACTCAGCGTGGCCAGCACGATGGCGTCCACCTCGGAAGCCTCCAGGCCGGCCTCCTCCAGGGCGGCCTCGCTGGCCCGGCGAGCCATCTCGGCTCCGCTCATGCCCTCGGGCACCCACCGGCGCTCGCGAATGCCGGTGCGCTCGACGATCCACTCGTCGGAGGTGTCCATCAGGTGCGTGAGCTCTTCGTTGGTGACGACGCGGTCCGGAACGTAGAAGCCTGTTCCGACGATGGCACAGTGAGGCACGGGACCTCCCGGCGAGAAAGGGGTCGTCCAGGGAAGCCATCCTCGCGCCAGAGCTTCCCGAGGGAGGGCCGAAGGGATCGATGGCCGTCACACACGGATACCGGATCCGTGAGGGCCTCTCCGGGTACATTCCCGACCCCGCGCCGGGGCCGGAATGCTCCGAAGAGTCTTCGGCGTTCGCGCGGCGAGCCGGGCGTCCGGCCCACCCCGTGGCAGGAAAGATACGACATGAGCGACCAGACAATCCAATGCCGCCGGTGCGGCAATCAGGCGCCGCCCCTCGCCAAGCCTCCGTTCCGCAACGAGTTGGGCGAGCGGATCCAGCGGGAAATCTGCACCAACTGCTGGCAGGACTGGCTCCAGCACCAGACGCTGCTCATCAACCACTACGGGCTCGACCCGCGCGACCAGAAGGCGCGGGCGTTCCTGTACGAGCAGACCGAGCAGGTCCTCTTCGGCGATCAGGACGCCGAGCAGGTCGACACGAGCCAGCAGGGGAACATCGACTGGTAGGACCGGCGCGGAGCCCCGCTCGGACGCGGGCGGCGCGCCGAGCCTTCATCCCCCTGAGGCGACGCCCCCCGAGCCCTGGCCAGTCCGGGCCCCGCGCCTAGAGCCCCGGCCCACCGAGCCCCCTCCCTTCTCCTCACCCGCGAGCCCCAGCGCCGCCGCGCACTTCGCATCCCAATCGACCTTCACCAGCATCTGCGGTGGCATACGCGCGAGGATGTGCACCGCCCCCGGGCACTTCGACTCGAGCAGGTTGAGCGCCTCGCCGTGGATCTCCCCACCCTGCTCGAGGAGGACGTAGCCGACGCCCGCGTCCCACCAGGTCTCCAGCTGCTGGCGGGGGGTTCCCCAGATCGGCGTCGACACGTCCTCGGAGCGGGGCGCGAACCGGGCGCTGGGAACGACTTCCCAACCCCCGTGCAGATGGAGCGCGGCCCAGAACTCCGGAGCGCCGACCACCGCGTTCGGCCCCGCCGTCTTCTTGAGCGCCTCGACGGCGGTGGCCAGACGCTGGGCACGGATCCGGTACGGTCGCGCCGGCCACTCCTGGCTGATGCGACTGGCCGACACCGTGCTGTAGGCGCCGACCCACACGAAGGCCAAGGTGATCAGCGCCGCACGGAGCCGACGATCGTGGGCCCGCCGGATCAGCTCCAGCGCTCCGACCGCCAGGGCCGCGACGACCAGCGGATGCATCGGGATCGCGAGCCGTCGATCCAGATAGGGCCACAAGGTGACCATGGCGAAGTAGGCCCCGAGCGTCCACGGCACCGGAGGGAACGTCCGCGCGAGCCGGAGCACGCCGAACAGCACGGCCACGGCCAACGGTGCCGCCGCGATCCATACGACGGTTCCGTGCATCCCCGGGAGTAGAAAAGACGCCACCTCGCCCGCAACGCCCGTGAGCTGGTGCGGAAGACCTGCCAGGAACGCACCCGGGGCGCCGATCGTCTCCGCCTCGAGCCAGCCCCCGTACGGCCCGAGCAGGTCCCTGAGGGTCGGCGGAACCGCAGCTGCCTCGTGCGCCGCGACCAGGCTCCAGACGATCACGGCGACGACCGCCGGAGCCGTCACCCCCACGGCCCGACGCACCTGCCGGCGCGACAGGAACCCGACCGCGAAGCCGAGAACCACGGCCACCCCCGCCTCCCGGGTGAGGACGAGCGCCACGAGGAGGAGCGCCAGGGGGATCCAGCCGGCGGGTCGGTCCGCCTCGGCGGCCGGCTTCCACACGGCGAGGGCAGCGACGAAGAGCGCCACGAAGAGCGGCTCGGAGAGCGGAATCAGGGCGACACGCCAGAGGTCGGCGGAGAGGAACGCGAGGCCCGCCGCCGCCAGCGCCTGATTGCGGGAGAGCGCGCCGCTGCGCTCGAGCGCCCAGGCCAGCAAGCCTCCCGCCGCCGCGATCAGGGCGAGGTTCAGGAGCTCGGCCGCCAGCGTCACCGCCCCGGTCGTGCCGAACAGGAACCAGAGGAGCCCGAGGACCCCGGGATAGCCCGGAGGGAACTTCACCGCCGGAGGTCGGCCCGGCACGCCCGCGTAGTGCAGCCCACCTCCCGTGCCGAGCGCCTTCCCCACCAGCATGTAGACGCCGTCGTCGTGCCACACGCCCGCGGGAATGGGCTGCCAGGCCGCCAGCCCCACGCCGAGCAGCGCGCACCCGAGCAGGAGGTGCGGCCAGGTCCGCCTGAGCCGACCGGAGAGCACCGAAGCCAATGGCTTACTAGCCACCCGAGTAGATGAGCTCGACCACCACCTGCCCCACCATCCCGAGCGTGCTCGCGCTCATGTGCGCCGGCGTGTCCTGCAGCGTGTGCCAGTACTCGTTGTTCGGCCCGTACTGGAAGTCGATGACGTCGATGGTCGGCAGGCCCGCCTGCAGCAGCGGGATGTGGTCGTCGTACAGCGAAGGGCCCACCCTGTCCGGGAAGTACGATGCGTAGCCCAGCCTGGCCGCCGCGTGCCAGAACTTGTGCACCACGATCGGCGCGGCCGAGGCCGAGTTCGCCTCCACCGGGAAGCTCGGGTCGGCGTCACCCACCATGTCCAGCAACACGCCGTAGATCGGCCGCGTGGCGGAGTCCAGCCGAGCGGCGTAGCGCGTCGCCCCCAGGAACATCTCCTGGGTGCCGGGACCGTAGTCCTCTCCGTCGACGAAGAGGAGGTCGATGCCCATGGGCGGAGGCGTCTTGGCCAACAGGCTCGCGAGCTCCAGGAGCACCGCGGTGCCCGACCCGCCGTCGTTCGCCCCGGGGATCGGCTTGTCACGATCGGCCGAGTCCCGGCTCTGGTCGGCCTGCGGCCGGGTGTCCCAATGGGTGAGGAAGAGGATGCGGCGCGTCTCCTCCGGCCGGAACCTGGCCAGCACGTTGGTGAGCTCCAGCGTCTTCCCGGTCGGGACCTGATGGGCGAAGGTGTCGACCTTGACGCTGTCGGCCAGCGAGTCCAGGCGCGCGATCATCCACGCCGCCTGCTCCGCATGGCCCGGCATCCCCGGCACCCTCGGTCCGAACGCGACCTGGGTGTCCACCAGCGCCATCGCCTTGGCGCCATCGAAGGTCGGCGAGCCCGGCGTGGGTCCTTGCTCGTCACCCGGGACCGAACAGGCGGCGGCCCAGAGGATGGAGACGCTTAGGAGGAGCGCGCGTCGGAGAAGGGTGGGCATGCGTGCGGAGGTGTGGGGTGTTCGTGGTCGACCCGGAAATGTCACGGGCGGGAAGCGGATGGGCAATGTCGTGGACGAGGCTTTGCGTTTGTGGTCGCCCGCGGGGGTGAGGCGTCGGGTCTCCGGGGCCGCTCGCCCACGGTTTGTTTGAATCTTCGTTCGGGGGCGAGCTAAGCGACGCGGCGCGTCCGGGTTGCTCGCATCGTCTCTATTATTCCGCTGCGCCACGTCGAATGCCCCGGAGACCCGACGCCTCACCCCCACGGGCGCTCGACTGGTCGGGGACTTCGGCCACGCCACCCCTCCGACCCTGGTGGAGCTTGGGGGCAGCGCCGCGTCGCATAGCTCGCCCCCGAACGTAGAACCAGAGAACGTCGGGCGAGCGGCCCTGGGAGAGACACGCCTCGCCCATGCCCCCAACCCACCCGCAAGAAGACGTTCGGGAGGCCCACCGCTCCCCCCGACCGCACTGCCGAAAAAAAGCGCCGCCTCGGTCCCGTTGGCGGGGAGCGAGACGGCGCAGCACGGCGGGAGGGCCGCGAAGAAGTGAGAGCAATAATAATTATCGAAAGGCGAACGCGCCACCCCTCGGTGCGGGAGCGTCACTGCTGGGCGTCGAACACGGGCGTGGCATGGTGGCGGTGGCTGGTGTTGGAGAGCGCAGACCCGAACGCCTTCCCGGACTCACTCCGGTGGGCCGGCCGCCAGCGCCTCTTCCAGGATGCGCAGCACTTCCTGGGTCGTGCTCGGCTTGGGAATCACGAACGGCGCGTCGCTGAGCGCACCGGACAGAATCGGATCCGTCGCCGCATAGCCGGTCGTGTAGACCACGACCATCTCGGGATGGAGCTGACGAAGGCTCTGGGCGACGGAGGCACCCCATCCGTCCGGGAGGTTGACGTCCATGAGAAGGATGTCGATGTGCGCGGTGAACGACTCGAGGAACCAGAGGGCCTCTTCCGCCGACGCCGCCTCCAGTACCCGATAGCCGTGCTTGCGGAGCAACTCGGACCAGACGCCGCGCACGTCCTCCTCGTCGTCGACGAAGAAGATGACCTTGCGCCGCTCTTCCGACCCGCTCTCGGGGTTGTCCGAAGGATCACTCATGCGCTCGCCTCACTGGTGCATCCCCATACCATGTCAAGCGCGAAAAGCCGGCTCGTGCCAAGAGGACGCAGCCCCCCGACCGCACAAGACCCCTGCTCGTGACTCGTCTCACATGACCTTGTTCCGAATGACGCAATCTTAGGGGCGCGCCACCGCGTCGCAATCTTTGTGTACAAGAGCGCCAGCCGCGCGGAGCCGCCGCTCGAGCAGAAGATGGAGTGGCGGCCCCGACCACGGGGAGAGGCCTCCGCGTGCCTCTCAGACCCGCAGGCTCAAGCCTTCACGATCCACCGGTCCGGCCCCGCGGGCACACCCCCGATCCCGGCCGCCGCCACCGCATGGCGGGCGTCGACGAGCGCCTTGGAGAAGCGGACTACGCGCTCGTAATCGACGGTCGTGTGGTCCGTGACGATGACCACGGCGTCGGCCCCCGCGATCGCCTCGTCGGTGAGCGGCACGGACTGGAGCTCCCGGTCGTCTTCCTTCAAGACCGGCACGAACGGATCGTGGTAGTCCACCTCGGCGCCGTCGGCCTCGAGCAGCTTGAGGATGTCCAGGGCGGGTGATTCACGCACGTCGTTGATGTCGCGCTTGTAGGCGACGCCGAGCAGCAGGACGCGCGAGCCGTTCACGGCCTTGCGGCCCCGGTTGAGCGCCTGGCGCACCTTGCCCACCACGAAGAGGGGCATCTCCGCGTTGATCTCCGACGCCAGCTCCACGAAGCGGGTCTTGTAGTTGAGCGTCCGCATCTTCCAGGACAGGTAATGTGGATCCACCGGGATGCAGTGCCCTCCGAGTCCCGGCCCCGGCGTGAACTTCATGAACCCGAACGGCTTGGTGGCGGCGGCGTCGATGACCTCCCACACGTCCACCCCCAGCCGGTCGGCGATGATGGCCGTCTCGTTGACGAGTCCGATGTTCACCGCCCGGAAGGTATTCTCCAGGATCTTGGTCAGCTCGGCCGCCTCCGCGGACGAGACCGGCACCATGGTGTCGATGAACCGGCGATAGAGCGCCGCCCCCACCTCGGAGCAGGTCGGGGTGATCCCGCCGATGACCTTGGGCGTGTTCTTCGTCTGCCAGGTGGCGTTGCCGGGATCCACGCGCTCCGGGCTGAAGCAAAGGAAGAAGTCCTCGCCCGGCTTCATCCCCGTACGCTCGAGCGCCGGGAGCAGGATCTCCCGGGTCGTGCCCGGATACGTGGTGGACTCGAGCACGATGAGCTGGCCGGGCTGCAGCGACGCGGCCACCGACTCCGTGGCCGCCAAGATGAAGGAGACGTCCGGGTCGCGGGTCTTCGAGAGCGGCGTCGGCACGCAGATGGAGACGGCGTCGCACTCGGCCAGGCGGCCCATGTCGGCGGTGGCCTCGAAGAGACCGTCGGCGCGGAGGCGGGCGACCTCCTCGGATGGGACGTCCTGGATATGGGAGCGACCGGAGTTGACCAGATCGACCACGGACTGCTGCACGTCGAGGCCCAGCACCTTCACGCCGCCACCCTCGGCCTTGGCCGCGTCCACGCAGAGGGGAAGACCCACGTAGCCGAGGCCGACGACACCCAGGGTGATCTCGCCGGTGCTGAATCGCTCGATCGGAGACTTGGTCATATGTGGAGCACTTTGATAGGGGTGGCTTGCACGGGTCCGCACCCTAGTCAGCAGGATCGGGGCCAGCAAGACAATAGCGCCGGGGGGGGTCGGGCGGGAGCGGTGCGGCGTGGAGGCGCATGGAAAGCAGAGGGGTTGCGCGCCAAACAGCGCGTGGTGACCCGATGGCCCTGTGCAAGTGTTGTGGGATCGATCCAACACCTCGGTCCGCCCCTTCGAGGCCACGCTTTCCTCCCGTCGGGCCACTTCCTGAGTTCTGCGGGGCACGTATTTGCCTCCCATGACATGACTTACACAGGTGTGTCGCTCTCTGCCCGGGCGTACGTACGTCAAGGGCGACACCCCGGTATGTGATTTGCAGCCTCGCGAAGCAGTTGTATTGTGTCCATCGTCATCCTACGTCCCCCCCGACGCGAAAGGTGCTCCATGAGGCGGTCACTCCACGCGGTTGCTCTGGCGGCCCTGATCCTGGCGCCGACATCGATACTCGCCCAGGACGTCCTCCCGCGTCCTCTCGGATCCACGGAACACCTCAATCTCACCGGCGTGGGTGACGGCGTGGTGGCAAGCTGGGCGAGCGTGTACATCGGCCCGTACGGCGGCGCAATCACGTCTGGAGACCCGACGATTCCTCAGCTCACGCTCTATTGCGTCGATTACGCGCACGATGTGCGCGTAGGGGACAACTGGGACGTCAACGTCTCGAACATCGGCGGCACCGGCCCCAGCTTGAGCAACACGTACGCTTCCCTCGCCGGACTCACCGATCCCGTTCCGCTCACCCGCTACCGGGAAGCGGCCTTCCTGGCATCGCTGTTCGACTCGTGGTCCGGCTACACCGGCCTCACGTACGGAACCACCAGCACGGCGTTCGGAACCAAGCAGGCCGTCTATTCGGGGATTCACGCCGCCATCTGGAGAATCATGTCCGAGGGCGGGAGCCCGGTGTTCCCGTACGGATTCTCCGGATTGAACGCCGACCTCGCCTACTCGATGTCCCAGCCCTTCTACTCCATGGCCACCGCAGCCGCCAAGGACGGGTTTTCAGGGTCGGGGATGTCGTTCGACGACTGGTATGTCCTGAGTGATGTGAGGGGCAACGTCGATGGCGCCGGACAGGAGTACCTGGTGCGGGCCACCACCGTGACGCCGGAGCCCGCGACGTGGGCCCTCTTGCTCACTGGCCTGCTCGCACTCTGGGGCGTGAGCCGCTTCCGCCGGAGCAAGGCGTCGACGAGCCTGGCCTGAACGCCACCTCACCAGCCGGGACGACAGGGATCGAGGGTGAGAGCACGCGTGCTCTCACCCTCTTCTGTTTCAGGGTGTTGAAGAGACCGGAGCGC
>CAZVYM010000113.1:12048-13508 GCA_964630935.1 uncultured Gemmatimonadaceae bacterium
AGGGCGGCCGTGCTGGCGGGAGGTGTCATCGCGATCCTCAAGCACGTCACGGGCGCAACGGTCCTCGGATTCCTGGGGATCGGCGGTTGGAGAACGTCTTCCAGGTTGGCGGCGAGGGCATCCCGGGATGAAGGAGGACAGGCAGGCGTCGTGATGACGCAGCAGAAGGGTGCGCCGAGCCGGTCGCAGGCTTCCAGCTAGGGCGGTGCGCCCAGCGCGTCGCGGGCTTTCAGTCGAGGCCGCCCATCGTCCGACGGGCGAGGACGCCCCGAAGAGACCGGCTCGTTCTCAGCCCGCGATGCGCACGCCCAGCAACACCGTCGAAGCGATGATGAACCCGTACCGGAGCACCGCGCCCCAGATGCTCGCCTTCTGAGGAGGCAAGAAGATCTGGTCCCCAGCCTGCAGGCTGAGTTGGTCCAGGGTCTTGCCCGTCCTCATGGCCGTCTGGAGCTCCTTGCCTTCGTAGATGACCTTGGTCCCCCGCTCGATGCGCAGATCCTTGAGATCGGAACCCGGGCCGGGGCCACCCGCTTGCATGATCGCCTCCGACACGAGGATGTCGGTGGGCACCACGTAGAAGCCGGGGTTGCCGACGGCGCCCTGCACGGAGAGCCGCATGAGGCCCTGGGCCTTGACCACCGGATCGCGGATCATCTTGCTGAGCTCCTTGGTCATGTGATCCGTGATCTCGGAGCGAAGAACCCCTTCGAGCGAGACATCCCCGATCAAGGGAAGGGTGATCTTCGGGCCGGGCTCCACCGGCCACGCCTTCGAGAGGTCGGGTTGGCCCTGGACCGACAGCACGACCCTGTCCCCGGGTTGGAAGTCACCGTGCTGAAGGCGGTCCCGCACCCGCTGCGCCTCAGCCCGGATCTGTTCCTTGATGCCACCTGAATATGCCGGCGACTCCAGAGCCTTCTCGTACTGATCGAGCAGCTCGGTGAGGTCGGCACGGGAGAGCATGGCTCCGCCCGTCGGGGTCCCGGCCATAACCTGGGCCTGCATACCGAGCGGTACGAGGAGAGGCGCGAGAAAGCAGAGGGCGAGGATCGGCGCCCGGGCGGTTCGATGGAAGATCATGATCGAAACAAATGTAGTCCTACGGAAGGGGCTGGTAAACCCGAGATAGATGCGGATGCTATGTGCACCTGCAACACCACGCGGCATCGATGCCACACTTCACGTCCTCCCAGTGTTCCCGCCGTCGCCACCCCGAAACGCCCACATATCGCTGCCGCAACTGGCGGACGCGCCCCGTGAGCCGGAACACACCTATTGCTAGCACTTTTCTTGCATGCGATTGTTACGGACACACGCGCATAACGATGCATCAGCTCAGAACGACACGTGTCCGCCCGGGGGGGCCGGCTGCGCGTCCTCCCGCTTCGTGCAATGCGAACTCGGATAGACTCTCGATGCCCCAGCTCCATGACGGCTTCGTCAACACCGTGCTCATC
>CAZVYM010000114.1:0-13220 GCA_964630935.1 uncultured Gemmatimonadaceae bacterium
CGGCGCGGTTCTCGCCCCCTTTCGGCTCCGGTGCCTCCCAATCCCGTGGGAGCGTGCCCGCGACGACGTCCATCCCCGTCCCCTCGCTTTCTCCTTGCCAAGGGCGCTCCGGTGCCACACTCATGATGCGCATGAGCCTCCGCCCCCGAGTCCTACCCGTCGCCCTCGCGCTCACGCTTCTCTCGGCCTGCGCGCCCGCCCCCTCGCTCCTGCACCCCACCGACCCGCGCTTCGCGCGCACGGCTCCGGACTCTTTCGACGTCCGGATGACGACGACGAAAGGCGACATGACGCTGCGCATCCGCAGGTTCTGGTCGCCCCACGGTGTCGACCGCTTCTACGTCCTGGTGCGGAGCCGGTTCTTCGACGACGTCGCGTTCCATCGGACGATCCGCAACTTCGTGGCACAGTTCGGGATCTCCGGGGATACGGCCGTGACGACGGCCTGGCATGGGCGGAACATCCCCGACGACACGGTGCGCGCGCCCAACCGGCGTGGTACGCTCGCCTACGCGCGCGGCGGTCCGGACACCCGCTCGACGCAGCTCTACTTCAACCTCGTGGACAACACCCCCCGCCTCGACACGCTCAACGGCTTCGGATTCCCGCCGATCGGCGAGGTGGTCCAGGGGATCGACGTGCTCGACTCGCTCGACTGGGAGTATTCGGGCACGCGTGGCGTGCGACCTGCGCCCGTGGGACCGTCCCAGGACTCGATCCGCCTCCAGGGCAACGCGTACCTGCATCGCGTCTTCCCCAACCTCGACTACATCGTCCGGGCTCGGGTGGTAAAGAGCTGGAATTGAGCGTGGGAAGGGACGGGAGACGGTGGGGAGCCCCGCGGGGCTCCCCACCCATCCTCGTCACCGTCCGCCGGGGCGGGTTTGCGGCACCTCGTTGTCGAGCTCCTCGACGTCCACCGCCGTGCGCTCGTCGTGCAGGAGCCACTTCGCGAAGTACTCGGCGCGGAGCCAGAAGTCGTAGTTGCTCATGTCGCCGTATCCGTGCCGCTGGCCGGGGTAGACGAAGAAGTCGAAGCGCTTGTTCGCCTTGATGAGGGCGTTCGCCACCCGGAAGGTGTTCGCGGGCGGCACGTTGTTGTCGATGAGGCCGACCGTGAGCAGGAGGTGGCCCTTCAGGTTCGACGCGAGGTCGGAGTTCTTCTCGATCGCGTAGACGAAGGTCGTGTCGCCGTTGCGCTCGACGGTCTCCTTGATCCCACTGTTCTTCTCGGACCAGTAGCGGCCGTACACGTCGTTGTCGTGGTTGCCCGAGCCCGACACGGCCACCTTGAAGAAGTCCGGATACACGAGCATCGCGGCCGTCGACATGAATCCGCCCCCCGAGTGGCCGTAGATGCCCACCCGGTCCACGTCGATGTACGGATCGCGGTCGGCCAGCTCCTCGATCCCGGCCTTCTTGTCCGCCAGGCCGTAGTCGCGGAAGGTGTTGTTGCCGTACCCGTAGTTGTGGTACCACTTCGACCTCTGGGGGCTGCCGCCGCGGTTTCCGATCGTGATGACGATCATCCCCATCTGGGCCATCGCGGTCTGCGTGGCCGCCATGTTCCAGGACGTGGCGACCGACTCGGTCTGCGGGCCGGGATAGACGTTGGCCACGATCGGATACTTCTTCGTGGGATCGAAGTCGAACGGCTTGTACATGACGCCATAGAGGTCCGTCACCCCGTCGGCCGACTTGACCGTGAACGGCTCGGGGAACTTGTAGCCCGCGGCCATGAGCGCCGAGAAGTCGGCCTTCTCGAGGTCCATGACCTTGCGGCCGGCGGCGTCGTAGAGCGCGGCGGCGGGCACGGTGTTCACGCGCGAGTAGTTGTCGACGAAGTATCGGTTCGACTCGCCGATCGACGTTCGGTGGTCGAAGTCGCCCGGATCGAGGAGCTGGAGACCCGTGCCGTCGACGTTCACGCGGTACAGGTGCGTGTAGTAGGGGTCCTCACCCTTCTCGCGGTTGTTCGCGGTGAAGTAGACGACGCCCTTGGCCTCGTCCACGCCCACCATGTCCGCCACGTGCCAGGGTCCCTGCGTGAGTCGGTTCTTGAGCGTGCCGTCGGCGCCGTACCGGTACAGGTGTGCCCACCCGTCCCGCTCCGAGCGCCAGATGAGATCGCCGTTGTCGAGACGCCACGGGTTGGTGCTCGGCCCCCCGTACGCGTTGGCGGCCAGCTCCACGTAGGTGTTCAGGCGCTCCTGGACGACGGGGTGGGTGGCGCCGGTCGCGGGGTCGGCGACCATCAGGTCGACCCGATGCTCGTCCCGACTCATGCGGTACCAGTACAGCTCGTTCGACTTGGGCGAGAGCCACTTGCGGATGCGCAGCTCGCTCGCGCCGCCACCGCCGCCCCGTCCGCGGCCGCGGCCACCGCCGCCGCGCGCGCCCTCGAAGGCGGAGAAGAGGCCCATCTGCTCGTCCTTCCAGGACGGGCTGTCGTCGATGTGCTTCATCGCGTGCGCCTGCGTGTCGTAGACGAGCAACGTCGACTGGGTCACGGCGGTGTCGCCCGGGAACTCGTACTTCCAGCTCTCCAGCTTCGGATGAGGGCTCCCGACGTTGTGAACGAGCCAGAGCTCACCGACCTCGCGCTGGTCGCGGCGGATCAGGGCGAACCAGCGAGAGTCTTGCGACCAGAGGATCCCCGAGCCCTGCTTCTTGTCCCATTGCTTGGCGGTCTCGTCGTCCGTGTCGCCACGGCCGGCCGAGCCGTAGCACCAGTTCTTCTCGCCGTCCTGGGTGAGCTGCGTCGCGGAGACCTGCACCGCGTCTTCCGCCGAGTCCGCCGCCTCGCCCGTCTTCCCGCGGCGCGCCTCGAGGATCTTCTGGAAGTCGGCCCAGCCGATCGAGTACAGGTTGCACTGGTACGTGTACACGACCGTCGAGCTGTCCGGCGAGACGCTCGCCCAGCCGGGGTAGGTGATCGGCGCCTTCCAGTCGGTGATCTCCTTGAGGACGCCGGTGTTCACGTCGTACTCGAAGTGGAAGATCTTCTTCCGGGCGCCACCGCGTCCACCACCGCGCCCGCCGCCACGGCCCACGCCGCCTCGACCTCCAGCGCGTCCACCGCTCGCGGCCTGCGTGGTGTCCTGCTCGTCCTGGCTCGACTGCACCTCGAAGGTGACGGTGTGGCTGTCCTTGAAGTCGAGGCCTTGGATCGGGAGGTGCTTCGCGTCGTACGGATCGTGCGTGACGGTCGTCAGGTCGGCGGCCATCTTGGCGTTGTCGAAGATCTGCCGCTTCGTGGCGCGCGCCGGATCGACCAGGTAGTAGAACGTTCCCTCCGAGTCGCGCCACTCGTACCAGAAGCGGTCGGTGTCCTCGATCCACCGCGGGACGACCGACGTGCTGTACGTGAGGCTGCGGGCCTTGTAGGGGGCGAAGCGCGCCGCGGCCGCGAAGTCGGCGCCCCACACCCGATTGTCGGTCGGGTGATCGGGGGGCGTCAGCGCCTGCGCGACGAGCGAGGCCGGGAGCGAGAGCGCAAGCAAGGCGAAAAGGAACGCGAAACCATGCCGGACCGAGCGTCCGGGGGTGCGGGGGATGACGGGTAGAGCGGTCATGGAGGCTCCTGGGACGAGAGCGATTCACGCGGCCCGGGGCTGGCGGCGGGAGGGGTGCGTCTCTCCACGGGTCGTCGGTCAACGGCGATAGAGTACGGGCTCGCGCGAGATCCGGCGAGCCCTTCGAGCGACGGGGGCCGCAGGGGCCGAACCGCGGGTGGGAGCGCACGCCTTCGCCGCACCTTGCGCGCCCCCCGGACTCCCCGTATCGCGGGTGACCGTCCGCGAGCTCCACGACCCTGTTCTCGTCCATGCCCGGCCCGACGAGGTGACCGTGATGCCATGTGGCGCCATCGTCATCGCTGTACGCGCTCGGCCCACGGGTGGTCGTGGTGAGCGCGGGGATCCGGTAGTGGGGCGACCCGACGCCTGCGACCGGGGCTAGGACCCCGTCGCTCCGCCCGGCCGTCCCCCGTTTTCGAGGAAGGCCCTGGCCTCGCTCACGACTCCACGGGCGTTGTCATAGCTGATGCGCTGCTCGACCTCGGAGATGGGGACCCAGGCGCACTCGGTGATGCCCTCGGCGACCTGGGGCTCGGGCTCTCCCTCCGCGGAGCTCATGAGGTAGAACACGCAGTACTTGTGGACGACGTGCTCGTCCGCGCGGAAGTACCAGTCGATCGTGCCGAGCTTCCGGCCCAGCGACAGGTCCGTCAGCCCGGTCTCCTCCGACACCTCCCGCAGTGCGGCCTCCTCGTAGCTTTCCCCGTCTTCCAGATGCCCTTTCGGCAGGCCCCAGTTCTGGTATGGATCACGGATCACGAGCACATGGATGTCGCCGTCGAGACTGCGGGTCACGACGCCTCCGGCGCTCCACTCGATCCTCGACCGCCCGTGCTTCCCCACCCAGCCTCCTAGAAGATCGATAGACGCACGTAGCGCCGCGGGTTCTCGCGGAGATCCTCCAGGAGGAGATTCAGCTGTTGGAGCACGTCCTCGGCGCGGATCACGAAGGTGCTGTCGGTCACGAGGCGGCCGAGGGTGCCCCGTCCCCCCTCGATCCCCGCCGTCAGCCGATCGATACGCGCGAACGTGGAATCCACGCGGGTCAGCGTCTGTCCCACGTTCTGGGTGGAGCTCGAGAGGTTCGCGGTGAGCTCCTGAACGCTCTGGGTAGCTTGGCGTACATTGGCCACGATCGAGTCGACCGCGGAATCCGAGAGGAGCACGTCCACGCGCTCGAACGCGTGACGGGCCGTGCGGGACGCCCCCTCGATCTGGTTCAGCGCACTGTCGGCGTTGGCCATCACGTGGCCCGCGACCTTGGACTGTTGATCGACCAGCTCCCGAACCTGATTGCTGATCACGTGCAGGTTGGCGATGGCGTCCGCGAGGTCGTGAGCCGTCGAGTCGCTGAACGCGATGTCGAAGCGGGACGAGAGGTCCGCCAGGTTGCCGGAGATCTCTTCGGCGGACGCGGTCAGACGCGAGAGCTCCGGCATGGCGTAGCCTCCCAGAACCGGTACGTCACCCTCGCGGTCCTGGGGCGTGACCTGGAAGAACGAGAACCGAGGGTAGCGCTCGCGGCTGGCGATCTCGGCCTCCCAGCTTCCGAAGAGCGACTCGGGAGCCACCACCACCACCGCATCCTTGGGAAGCACGATCTCATGGTCCAGCAGAAGCGACACGCGGACGGCACGACCCGACGGCTCGACCTGGATCGAGGCGACCTTCCCGATCGTCACGCCGCGGTACTTCACGTTGTTGCCGGGCGCGAGCTGTGCCACGTCGCTCATCAGCGCCTGGACCTCGATCGATGGCTTGCCCCAGTTCGCGCTCTTGAGCCACAGGGTCCCCAGCACCGCCACGGCGATGCCCACGAGGATTACGGTCCCGACGAGAAGCTCGCGTCCACGGTTCATGATGAGGCCTCCAGCAGCTCGGGCCTACCCTCGACGAATGCCTTCACCACCGGATCCGTCGCCGTCCGAAAGTCCTCCGGAGATCCTTCGCGACGCACCCGCCCCTCATGGAGCATCGCGATGCGGTCCGAGATCTTGTATGCGCTTTCGATGTCGTGCGTGATGACCACGCCGGTCACGCTCAATTCCTCCGCCATGCGCATGATGAGCTCATCGATGACCGCTTTCGTGAGGGGGTCGAGCCCCGTCGTGGGCTCGTCGTAGAGAAGGTACTTCGGACGGGTAGCGATCGCTCGGGCCAACCCGGCCCGCTTCTTCTGGCCACCCGACAGCTCGGCCGGAAAACGTTCGCCGTATCCAGGGAGATCCACCAGCCCCAAGCACTCCTCGACCCGATCGTGGATCTCCGCTTCGGTCATGCCGGTCAGCCGTCTCAGCCCCAGCCCGACGTTCTCCTCCACCGTCATCGAGTCGAAGAGCGCGGCGAACTGGAAGACGTAGCCGACCTTGCGGCGCAGGTCGAAGAGCTGTTTCCGGGACAGATCTCCGACGTTCTCGCCATCCACCCATACCTCGCCCCGATCCGGCTCCAACAGCCGCACGACATGCTTGAGCACCACCGACTTGCCGGCGCCGGACTGCCCGATGATGCAGAGGGTCTCGCCCTCGCGGATCTCGAGCGAGAATCCTTCGAGCACGCTCTTGGGCCCGAAGGACTTGTGCAGGTCCTTGAGCACGATGCTCACAGCAGCGTCGCCGCCCAGAAGGCGTCCAGAACGAGGATGATCATGCTGCTCACCACCACGGCGCGCGTGGTCGAGCGCCCCACGCCTTCGGCCCCTCCCCTCGTGGCGAACCCGAAGAAGCACCCGACCGCCGTGACCGTGAGTCCGAAGCTCGCGGCCTTGATGATCGAGAACTCCACGTCCCAGGGCTGGAAGAAGAGACGTGCCCCCTTCATGAACTCGGGAGTCGACATCTTCAGCAAATAGAGCGATGTGGCCCAGCCGGCCAGGATGCCCATGGCGTCGGCGAGGATGACGACGATCGGGAACATGAGGGTGCCTGCCAGGACACGCGGCACCACGAGATAGGCGTCGGGATCGTAGCCCAGCGTCTCGAGCGCGTCCACCTGCTCCGTGACCCGCATGGTTCCGAGCTCCGCGGCGATGTTGGCGCCGACCCGGCCCGACAGGGAGAGACCCGTGAGCACCGGCCCGAGCTCGAGCACCATGGTCTTGGCGACGAGCGTGCCGACGAAATAGAGGGGGATCGCCCCGGTGAACGTGTACGACGCCTGCAGCGCCAGAACGACGCCCGTGAACAGCGCGATGAACAACCCGATCGGCACCGAGTCGACCCCGATCTTCGCCATCTGCCCGATCAGGTGAGGTGCCCACGTGCGACCGTCACGAAGGGCGCGCACCGCCGCCGCCGCCCCGTAGCCGGCGCGACCAACCGTGGCGACGGACGAGATGGCGACGCGACCCACCGCCTGGACCGGAGCGAGCGCCGAGAAACGCATGCTCGCAAGATAGGGTGCTCAGGGAGGTGGCAGTACCCCCACGACGAGGACCGGGCGGGGAGAGCCCTCGACGCTCGACCGACCACGCCTCTCCGAGCCGGCAGGTCGGGGGGCGCTCCCCTTCTTCAGCGACCTGCTAGAGCTCGCCCTCCAGAGTGAACTCGATCTCCTCGTCGTCTCCTCCGTCCTGGGAGGGAACCGAATAGGCGACGCGAATGCGCTTGACGGCCGAGCGGGGATCGTTGAGCGCCACCTCGAAGTCCAACCCCTGGTCCGGAGACGTGATCCGGGTTCGGACACGGTCGCCGGGCTCGGCCTCGGCCTGGCCCGCGGGGTTGCGGAAGAGCGTCTTCGTCGACTGGCGCCCGGTTTCCAGTCGGCGCGTGACCTTGACCTGGCGAAGCCAATCCGGCTGGAAGTTGACACCGTATTCGAAGCCACGCTGATCCGCGCCGTGACCCTCACGATTATGTCGCGCCAACCGGCCCTCCAGCCACAAGGAGAATATGGGCGAAAAAGTTCGTAAACGAATGTTCCTGTCAAGGCACGTATTGTCAAGTTTTTTCTCGGGTGCGATCGGCTGAACAGCTAATGAAGGGAACGCTTAGCGCCGACGTGCCCGAATCGATTTTTTGTTTACTACAGGCGGATCGGTACGGGCACGAAGGTGAGGAAAAACACGAGAATCATCAACCACGCAACGACGGTGCGCCCGGGTCCGATGGGCGGAGCCTCCTGCGCGACTGTCGGATGCCCGAGACGACCACGGTGGAGCGCAACAATCAGGAGCCCCCATGCCCACCATCCCCACCACAGGAACCCCAGAGGAATCAGCGCGAGAAGGAACCAGCGGGCCGCTCGAGCCTGCCGCCCCTGCAGGAGGGCGTACAAGATGTGACCGCCGTCCAGCTGGCCCAGAGGCAGGAGATTGAGCGCCGTCACGAAGAGCCCCAGCCAACCGGCGAAGGCCAGCCGGTCCAGAAGGATCGGCCCGTGCATCGACGCGCCGGGCGTGACCAGACGCGCGAGAAGCTCCATGATGAGTCCGTTCCCCAGCCATATGGGCTGCCCCAGAAGTTGGACGAGGTAGGGACTGGTCGGGTTCGCGTGTCCGGGGATCGGCACGGATCGGGACAGACCGATCAAAAGGAGCGGAATCGAGAGCGCGAAGCTCGCGATGGGCCCGGCGGCTCCCACATCGAAGAGCGCGGCACGGCGCACGGTGGGAGACCGAAGTCGGATGAACGCCCCCACCGTCCCGATCACGGAGAGATACGGCGGAAACGGAATGAAGTAGGGGAGCGACGCGCGGATACGGTGCGCCCTGGCTGCTGCGTAGTGGCTCATCTCGTGGGCCAGAAGGACCCCCATGAACGGAATCGCGAAGGGAACTCCCTCCATCAGGGCCCCGAGCCGAATTCGCGACGGGTACGGAATGAGGACTCCGCCGAAGGGCACGAAACGGGTATGGAAGGGGTCGATGCCGCCCAACATCGCTCCGGCGGCGAGCGTGGTCAGAAGCGTGGCCGCCAGGAGGGAAACATGGAGCCAAAGGCGCCGAGAGGGTGGGGCGCCATGTGGATAGACGAGCACGATCTCGGTGACATCGCCCTCGTGGCTCAGGTAGGCCGGCGCCGACCATGCTTCCAGCGCCGTCCGCACTTCCGGAGCACCGGGATCGAGGTCCGTTCGCAGCGTACCCCGCAAGACCGTGTCGTGCGGCAGAACCTGCATCTCGTAGCTGTCCAGGAGCGGGAGCCACGGCCCCAGATCAGGCTTGACCGGCTGTGGGGCGGTCATTACGTTGCCCTCGTCTCCACGCTACGCTCTACTCCGGTCCGTCCGCTCCACCCGCACGGAATGCCCGCGGGTTCGGTCCACGTCTCTGTAATCGATCGGCCTCGCGCCAGCACGCTTCTTTTCCTTCCCCCGAGCAGCACCCCCTCGCTGCACGAGCACCATCCATCCACACGGAGCCTTCCGTGGACATCGCAGAGTTGAAGCGCAAGAAGATCGGGGAGCTGCACGACCTCGCGGAAGAGCTGAACATCTCCAACTTCAGCGGCCTCCGCAAGCAAGACCTGATCTTCCGGATCGAGCAGAACCTGCTCGAGTCGGAGGTCGTGCTTCGGGGTGAGGGAGTGTTGGAGATTCTGCCGGAAGGGTACGGCTTCCTGCGTTCCCAGGACTGGAACTACCTCTACGGGCCGGACGACATCTACGTGAGCCCGTCACAGATCAAGCGCTTCGACCTCAGGACCGGGGACACCATCCTCGGACAGGTCCGGCCACCGAAGGACGGAGAGCGCTACCTCGCGCTCCTCAAGGTCGAGACCATCAATCTCCTGGACCCCGAGGATGCGAAGCACAGGGTGAGCTTCGATAATCTGCGGCCGCGCTATCCCGAGGACCGCCTTCGCCTGGAGACCACCAAGGGCGGAACCATGTCCATGCGCGTCGTCGATCTCGTCGCGCCCATCGGCAAGGGTCAGCGGGGGTTGATCGTGTCGCCCCCCAAGGCGGGTAAGACGACCATCCTGCAGCAGATCGCCAACTCGATCTCCACCAATCATCCGGAAGTCTACCTCATCGTGCTGCTCATCGACGAGCGGCCCGAGGAGGTCACCGACATGGAGGAGCACGTCGATGCGGAGGTGATCTCCTCCACGTTCGACGAGCCGGCGGACCGGCACACGCAAGTGGCCGAGATCGTCATGGAGAAGGCGAAACGTCTGGTCGAGCACGGAAGGGACGTGGTGATCCTCCTCGATTCCATCACCCGCCTGGCGCGGGCCTACAACGTGACCGTTCCCCACTCGGGCAAGATCCTCTCGGGCGGCGTGGACGCGAACGCGCTCCACAAGCCCAAGCGGTTCTTCGGGGCGGCACGCAACATCGAGGAGGGTGGGTCGCTGACGATCATCGCCACGGCGCTCATCGAGACCGGCAGCCGCATGGACGAGGTGATCTTCGAAGAATTCAAGGGTACCGGGAACATGGAGCTGGTCCTCGACCGCCAGATCTCGGACCGCCGCATCTTCCCGGCCATCGATCTCAACCGGTCGAGCACGCGCAAGGAAGAGCTCCTACTGAGCGACGTCGAGCTCAACCGGATCTATCTGCTCCGCAACTTCCTGGCCGACATGCCGGCGTCGGAAGCGATCGAGTTTCTGCTCACTCGGATGAAGCGCACGGAGACGAACCAGGAGTTCCTGGATTCGATGGCGCAGGGAGAGTAACCGGGCTCCGAGGGCCGGGCGGAAGTCGCGGGACGCTCCCCTTCTTCAGCGACCTGCTAATGCGTCTCAAAGAGTTCTTCTACCTGCTGGGCTTCCGTCCCGGCTTGAAAGTCTACGGCCATCGCATCCAGTCGATCGAGCTGCCCGATGACGGAACGATCGAATACGCTCGGTGGCTCAGCCCGAGCGCGGTGGATCTCGTCCTCGATCAGCGTGAGCTCGACGAGTTGCGCACGTTCCTGTGTGAGGGCGACCTGGCGATCGACGTAGGCGCCCAGGTCGGTGACAGCACCCTTCCGATCGCGCTCGCGTGCGGTGCCAGCGGGCACGTGCTCGCCTTCGAGCCGAACCCGCTCACCTTCGCGGTGCTCGGGGCGAACGCGGCGCTCAATCCGGAGCGCACCAACATCGTCCCGTTTCCCTACGCCGCGGCGGAATCGGACGGTCCCCTCGTCTTCGAGTACGGAAACCCGTATCTGGACAACGGAGGGGATCACACCGGCATCTCGCGCTGGAGCCACGCGAGCGCCTTCAAGATTCCGGTCCAGGGCCGGCGCATCGAGCCCTTCATTCGCTCGAGATACGCCGACCAGCTTCCCCGACTGCGCTATCTGAAGACCGACGTGGAGGGTCATGACCTCGCCGTTCTGCGCTCCGTTCGAGGCTTGATCGACGAGTTCCGGCCGTTCATCAAAGCCGAGGTCAACGGGGTCCTGTCGGCCGAGGAACGGCTCGCACTGCACGCCTTCCTGGCCGAGCGCGGGTACGACGTCCGGCGTGTGACGGGAATGAAGCTCTTCGGACCTCGCATCTCGGCGGGCGAGATGCACGACACGGAGACCTTCGACGTCTTCGCGACGCCGCCGGGGTGGGAAGGAGAGGAGCCGGCTATTCCTCGATGACGTCCTGGTAGCGCGGGTTGACCACCAGCACGTCGTCCTGGAAGACCTTGCGGTCCCACGGATAGATGACGGTCGCGTCGGTCTCGAGCGCGAAGTAGTCCGGCTTGTAGCCCCTGCTCCTGGCAAAGTTCGTCGCGGAGCGAACCTCTCTGGGATGGACGTCGCGTACCGCGGCGAGCGCCAGCCTCAGCGTGTCGCCCGACGTCGCGATCTCGTCCACCAGAAGAACGCGCTTCCCGGTGGCCTGAGAGGGCGCCGCAGAGAGGACCTCGGGTCGCTCGCGCACCTGCTCACCCCCGTCTCTCCGGGAGATCTTCATCGAGTGGAAGTCGACGCGCAGGATCGACGCGATCACCGCCCCGGGGATCACACCGGCACGGGCGATCCCCACGACGATCTCCGGCTTGTACTCACGGGCGACTTTGAGGGCGAGTGCCCGACAGAGCTCCCCGAACATCTCCCACGACAGGTCGAGGTACTCGGTGGGCCCCGCGGCGAAACCTGTGGCTCTGTAGGCAGATGGGCTCATGTGCGAACGTTAGGGCTGACCGGTGAGCGGGGCAACCGCCCCCGGGCTCAGGAGGGCGGATCGGCGAACTCCTCGGGGATGTGCAGCGATCTCTTCCGAGCGACGATCGCGAAGTAATAGAGGGGTGTTCCGTCCATCGAGTAACGGTGCCGATAGCGCTCCAGGTGGTACAGATCGAGGTGCTCGGAGAGGATCAGGGAGCGGATCATGACCGAGAACCCGCTCCTGTCGCTCTGATCGAGGAACGTCTCCTTGATGTTGAATGCCACCCAGGCATCCTCCTGGATCACGTTCAGGGCCTGGAGGAACGCCGCCGGCGGAATGTCCCCGAACCCGAGCGCCGCCACGCTGCACAGGCAATCGAAGCTCCAGTCCGAGAGTCTCTCACGCTGCTCGTCGTCGAGCGAGGCGAAGTCCCAGACGTAGTACTGGTCGTACAGGCCCGGCCGGTCGCGCTCCACGGCCCTCTTGGCCTGCTGCTCGATGTCGACCCCCACGAGCCTTGCCACGCCGTTGGAGGTCAGCGCCTCCCCGGACATCCCGTTCCCTGCCCCCAGGTCCAGCACCCGGAGCTCGGAAGGGTACACGCCTTCTTCACGCAGAACGCTGCTCAGGACGTTCGCCACCTTCCGGGGCGACTGGCATTTCAAGCGATCGTAGAAGAGCTGCTCGTAGAGTCCCGGCCTACGGTAGATCTCACCGTAGTCGTGGAATCGGAGGGTATGTTGCTCACCGTCTTCGACCAGGTGGAAGAACGCTTCGTCCTGATCGAGCGTTCCATCGCCGTCGGGAGGGGGAAAGCGGATACGGTGCCGTATCGAGCGATTCAGCGCGTTCGACCAGGCTGGGCGCACGTCGCCTCCGGTGGCGGTCTCGTTCATTGTGCTCTTTCGTTTCTGGGAGTCGGGGGCTCGCATTGAATCCTATCCAAGAACAGCGACCAGCGCTAATATTCGTGCGTATAAACTACGCGCCGTGGGCTGTGCGCGCCGACGGAAGACGTGCTCGAGAAGTACGGAGTCTGAGCGACGAAGGAGCCGCCGCGTTGACGGCCACCCGCGACCGGGGCGATCCTATCGGACCATGTCTGACAAGATCACCACGGAAGCCGATCACCGCCTGGAGGAAGCGCTCGAGCGCGAGGGCGCTCGCGACCCGAGGGAGTTCTACCGGGCGCGGCTCCGCGAGCTCAAGGGAACCGATCCCGAGGGCTACGAGAAGGCGGTCGCCTACTACCGCGAGACCCTTCTGCCGGAGATCGCCGCGGGAGATGCGGAGCCACTGACGGCCTGGACCGAATACGGACGCCGACTCGCGGCGGCGGTCGCGCCGGGCAGAACGGTCTGCGTCGACGGGTCCGGACGTGCATTCCCCTACGAGTCCCCTCCTTCGCTCGACCGACTCATCCTGCACCTACCGGATGAGAAGGGGTCTCGAGCGCTCCTTGTCGGGCTCCCCCCGGTGCTCACGCCGGCCCAGCGCGCTACGTACGACGTGCTCATCCAGGGACGGCAGAAGCCCACCGAGAGCTAGCAGGTCGCTGAAAAAGGGGAGCACCCCGCGCGCGACCACCGCTACGCGGCGGTGC
>CAZVYM010000115.1:0-13087 GCA_964630935.1 uncultured Gemmatimonadaceae bacterium
GTCACACCCAAGGAGCACCTCGGCCTGCCCGACCGCGACGACGTGAAGCGCGGCGTGATCACCTACCGGATCGCCGCGCACGCGGCCGACCTGGCCAAGGGGCATCCAAGAGCCCAGGAGTGGGACGACGCGCTCAGCAAGGCGCGCTTCGAGTTCCGCTGGCGCGACCAGTTCAACCTGGCGCTCGACCCGCAGACGGCGATGGAGTACCACGACGAGACCCTGCCGGCCGAGGGCGCCAAGGTGGCCCACTTCTGCTCCATGTGCGGACCGAAGTTCTGCAGCATGAAGATCTCCGACGACATCCGCCGCTTCGCGGACGAGCATGGCGTGAGCGCCGAGGACGCGGTCGAGGTCGGCATGCAGGAGATGGCCGAGGAGTTCAGGGAGAAGGGCGGGGAGCTGTACGTGCCGGAGAGCGCGAAGAGCTGACCGGAGCCGCTCGCGCGGGGGGCGACGGCAGAGGGATCGAAGGACTACGGGTTGTCGAGCTTCGTGAAGGTGCCGCCGCGCCCGCAGAGGCTTCTCGATGTCGCGAAGAATCCCAGGCGACCCTGGGCATCGTGTCGCGCATTCCGACATCCGGGCGCGGTCGGTTCTCAGCGCAGCAGCCAGTAGAGGCCGATCATCAGCGCGAGGAGCAGACCCGCCGCGACGCGGGGGTCGCTCGGTCCCGTGATCCGGTCACGGGTGAGGAAGTCGAGCGGCCGGGTCCAGCACAGCTCGCGAATCCGCTCGGGTGAGGGCGCGGGCGTCGCGAGGCTCACCCCGACGAAGACCACGCTGCACAGCACGAACAGCCACCAGGCCTGCTGCATGAAGGGGATGCCGACCACGTCCGTGATCCACTTCGTGTGCCCGAAGAGCGGCACGTCGAGGGCGAGATCTGTGGTGCCGGCCACCAGACCCACACCGAGCGCGGCCAGAGATCCACGCGAGGTACCCCGTGGCCAGAACACCCCGAAGAGAAAGACGCAGGTGATGGCCGGCGCGAAGGCGAGCGGGATCTTGTTGATGGCCTCGAAGATGCTGGTGAACTTGCCCCCCTGGGTGGACCAGGCCATGGCCAACAGCATGACCACCACCGCGCTGATGCGCCCGACACGGACCGCGGCCGCATCCGAAGTGTCGGGGCGGATCCGGCCGACGATGTCGACCGCCACCAGCGTCGCGCTGCTGTTGAGCGCCCCCGCGATCGTGCTCATGAGCGCCGCCAGCATTCCGGCGGTGATCAGCCCGCGCAGCCCTCGGGGCACGAGCTCGGTGATGAGCACCGGGAGCGCCTGATTGGCATCCTGACCGATGAGGTTGTGGAAGAGCACGTACGCCACGACCCCGGGGAGGACCATGATGAAGACGGGCAGGACCTTCAGAAGCCCCGCGAAGATGGGGCCCAGCTGCGCGTCCCGCTCGCTTCGGGCGCCGAGCACCCGCTGGACGATCGTCTGGTCGGCGCACCAGTACCAGACGCCGAGAATCGGATAGCCGAGGATCACGGACACCCAGGAGAGCTCGTTGAGGCGCCCGTCCGGGCCACGGAACGGCTGCACCATGCTGAATTGATCCGGCTTGAGCGCGGCCTCGAACTGACCGAAGGAGTGGATTCCGTGGCTCGGGAGCGCGAGCACGGCGAGCGCCGTCACCAGCACCGCCCCCAGCACCAGGATTGCGCTCTGGATCGACTCGGTCACGACCACCGCGCGCAGGCCGCCGAGGACGGTGTAGATCGCCGTGACGATCGAGATCACCAGGATCGACACCCAGGCCTGGATGCCGAAGAACTGCTCGAAGACGGCCGCGCCCGCGTACAGGCTCATCCCGATGTGGATGAGCAACGCCGCCAGCACGGCCATGATGGCGAGGAAGGTCCGCGAGGCCGGTCCGTAGCGGCGTTCGAGGTACTCGGGCAGCGTCGAGATCCGGTTGCGGAAGTAGAACGGCGCGAAGACGAGCCCGAGCACGATGAGGATGAACGACGCCATCCACTCGAAGTTGCCCCACACCATCCCCTCGTTGTAGCCGGAGGCCGCCAGCCCGACCAGGTGGATCGTCGAGATGTTGGTCGCGAACAGCGCCGCGCCGACCAGCGGCCAGCGCAACGACCGGCCCGCCAGGAAATACTCGCTGCTCGAGGAGTCGAGGCCGCGCCGGCTCGACCAGACGCCCAGCGCCAGTACGCCGAGGAGATACGCGACGATGATCGACAGGTCCAGGAAGTCGATGTTCAAGGCGAGCGTCCCTCAGCGACGGTAGGAAGATTCCAGGAGGCCCAGCATCTCCTCGCGGCTCGCGACCCGGGGATTGTTCTCATAGTCCGGCAACACCATGCTCTGCGCCGCCAGATCCGACAGCTCCTCGGAGGGCACGCCCAGCGTCGCGAGATCCGTCCAGAGCCCCACCTCGCGCAGGAGCTCGTCCAGCGCATCGCAGGCGCGGCGGCCGACGGTCTCCGGGCTCCCGCCCTCCACCCCCAGCATCACGCCGAGACGGGCGAACGCATCGGGCGCCGACGCCAGCGTGAAGCGGGTGCACGCCGGATAGCAGGCCGCCAGCGCCACGCCGTGGGCGACGTGCGGATACATGCCGCCGATGGCCATGCCGATCCCGTGGGGCAGCGTCACGCCCGCGTTCGCGATGCACAGCCCCGCGAGCGTGTCCGCCCACGCCATCTCACGGCGCGCCTCGAGGTCGCTCCCGTCGGAGACGGCGCGCGGCAGATAGGTCACCACCCGACGGATCGCTTCCTCGGCCAGCACCAGCGTATAGGGTGACGCGCCCGGATGCAGCGTGCTCTCGAAGGCGTGACAGAAGACGTCGAAGCCGGTCGCTGCCGTGGCGGCCGGCGGCAGCGTGACGATGAGCTCGGGATCGACGATGCCTACCCTCGGGAAGAGCCGCGCATGGTAGAGCGCCGACTTGTCGCGGTCTTCGGGGTTCGTGACCACGGCCACCTGGGTCACGTGGGACGCGGAGCCCGACGTCGAGGGGACGGCGACCACCGGCAGGGTCCGCTCGTCCGGCTGGCCGTCACGATAGAAGAGGTAGTCCCAGCAGCTGCCTGGATGCGTCGCCTCCACGGCGATCGCCTTGGCCACGTCCATGGCGGAGCCGCCTCCGAGACCGACTACGACCTGAGCCTCGTGCGCGGCCGCGATGCGTGCGCCGACGGCCACGACGTCGGTGGTGGGATTCGGCTCGACGCCGTCGAAGTGGGCGACCTCGAGCCCCGCGGCCTCGAGCAGCGCGAGGGCCCGCGCGACGACCGGCCCGAACGGCCCCCGCTCGGGTCGGCTGACCAGGAGGCAGCGTCGGCCGAAGCGCGCCGACACCTCTCCGACCTCCGAGAGGCGACCTTCGCCGAACCGCAGCTCGGTGGGCTGAAGCCAGTCGAATCCCTTCATGTCTCGGGTCCTTTCGGCACGGGTGGTGCGCTCAGAGATCCACGAAGACCTTCAGGCACTCCGCGCCGCGCCGCTCGATGTACTCGTAGGCGTCGATGAATCGGTCGAACGGTACGTGGTGGGACTCGAGTGGATCGGTGACGATCTCCCCGGCGGCCATCCGGCGCACCGCCTCCTCGTAGTCCGGTCGGCGATACATGAGGGTGCCGGTCAGCGTCAGCTCGCGGTCCCCGACCACGGCGAGATCCACGCGCGGGTGCTCCGCGTAGACTGCGACCAGGACGATCGTGCCCCCCTTGGCGATGTGCGCCACCGCCTCGCTCACGCTCGCCTGTGTGCCCGCGCAGTCGAAGGCGACATCGAATCCCTCGTCACCGAAGACCTGGGCGGATCCTTCGGCCAACGGCGTGTCGCGCACGTCGAGCGTGTGCTCGATTCCGCATGCCCGGGCGCGCTCGAGACGCCAGGGGCTCAGATCCGTGATGAGCGTGCGCGCCCCACGCGCCCTGCACATCTGGGCCACGAGATTGCCGATGGGTCCCGCGCCGAGCACGGCCACCGCGCGCCCTCTCAGGTCGCCCGCTCGCGAGGTGGCGTGGACGGCGACGGCCGTCGGCTCCACGAAGGCGCCCTGCTCCGGGCTGAAGTCCCCGGGCAGGCGGACCACCTTCTCGGCCTCCGTGACGAACAGGTCCTGCGCGACTCCCGGTGCCTGGAAGCCCCGGACCTTGAGGTTGTCGCAGATGTGGACGTCACCGCGGCGGCACGGCCCGCACGAGCCGCACACCTCCTGCGGCAAGGCGGTCACCAGGTCGCCCGGGGTGATTCCGTCCACCCCGGCCCCGACCTCCTCGACCCGGGCGGAGAACTCGTGCCCCTGCACGACCGGATATCCCGTGAACGGGTGCTCCCCGTGGTAGACGTGCACATCCGAGCCGCAGACGCCGATCCTGAGGATTCGCAGGAGCACCTCGCCCGCTCCCGGCCGAGGCTCCTCGACCTCGCGGTGTTCCACGGTCCCCGGACGCGTCATGACCGCCTGCCTCAACGGACACCTCCTGGCGTGGTGAGATCCGGGAGCGCACCCCTCCGTCCGCGCCCGCCGAGAAGAACGCTGCGTAGTGTACGGACCGGACCACGTCTCCGACAGCTTCGGCGCGGCTGCTCTCCTACCGCCCCGCTACCGAACTGGCCATGCTCGCGTGGACCGGCGATGTTCGACGATGCCCACGCCGGCCGGATCCCTCGTCGCTCCCGTGGGCACCGATGCCGGGCGGGGGCGTCGCACGATGAGGAACGATGGGTCGACTCGAAGCCATCTGGGTGAAGCGCGCGCGCCGCGGTGTCATGGACGCCGTGGCGGAGGCGACGTTGCTCGTGGGTCACGGCGTGGCGGGCAGCCCGCGCCACGGCAGCCGCCGCCAGGTCACCGTCATCGAGCGGGAAGCCTGGGAGGACGTCATGACGGAGATGGGGGCCGAACTGGACCCTTCTGCGCGCCGTGCCAACCTCATGGTCAGCGGCGTCTCGCTGAGAGAAAGCCGCGGCGGGCTCCTGATCGTAGGCGGATGCGCCATCGAGATCCGCGGCGAGACCCGGCCGTGCGAGCGGATGGACGAAGCCTTGCCGGGACTGCGGGAGGCGCTCGGCCCCGATTGGCGCGGCGGTGTGTTCGGCGGTGTGGTGGTGGGCGGCGCCGTGCGCGTCGGCGACCCGGTAGAGCTGAGGGGGCCCAGGTGACGCGGACGAGCTGAACCGGAGCCGCGACCCGGATGGTGACCGAGACGTGGGGTTTCTGAGGACTCGTCGGAGACTCCTCTCCCTCGCAACTATTCTCTGCCTGCCCACGTTCTCTACTGGTGGGAGCGGAAGTCGACCCGCTCGATGACCCGAACGGGAAACGGATGGGAGCTCCGGGCACGAGAGCCGAAGCGCGTGGGATCGAAGGGGGGAGCCCACAGGAGGCACGCCTGATCGAAGCGTGCCAACAGGGCGACGCGTCTGCGTTCAACCTGCTGGTTTGGCGGTGGGAAAGACCGCTCTTCAACTTCGTCTACAAGCACGTGGGCGACGCCGCGCTGGCCCAGGACCTGGTGCAGGAGACCTTCGTCCGCGTGGTGAAGTCGATCAGCCGATACTCCCACCGAGGGGCCTTCAGCACTTGGCTCTACCAGGTCGCGGTGAACCTCTGCAGGGACCACCTGCGAAGGAAGCGACTGCCGGTCGTCTCGCTCCACGATTACTACACGACCGTGTCGGGCGAGAAGGTCTTCGTGAAGGATCGGGTGGCGGATGAGGGGGCCCGAACGGACGCGGCGGCGGAGGCGGCCGAACGAGAGCAGCTGGTGAGGCGGCTCCTCGGTGGGCTCTCGGAGGATCAGCGTGTGGTGATCCTCCTGAAGGAGTACCAGGGACTCACCTTCGCGGAGATCGCGGAGGTGCTGGATGTCCCGGAAAGCACGGTCAAGGCCCGTCTCTACCGCGGGCTACGCGCGATGCGCGAGCGGCTCGAACGGCACGAGAGGTCGCCGGAAGATGGACCAGGAGGAGCGTCATGAGCGGTGACTGTGGCAACAGAGAAGAGAGGTTGGTCTCACTTCTCTACGAAGACGGCGAACCGGCCGAGCTCGCGGACATCCGCGCGCACCTCGAGACGTGCGAGACGTGTCGGGAGGAGTTCGAGAAGCTGACGTCGACCCGTGAGCTCCTGGCGGCGTGGCCCGACGTGGTCAACGCTCCAAGGGTGGTCTACGTGAACGAGCCCGCCCGGGTCGAGCATGGCGTCCGCGGGGGCGGGAGGTGGTTCGGCAGGTCGGTCCTGGAGTCCTTCCTGCCCTCCCTCGCGGCCGCGGCGGTGGTGGTCGTGCTGTTCGCCGTGTCCGCTTCCTTCCTCCGCTTCCAGGTCGGGCCGGATGGAGAGCTGCACGTCGGCATGGCGGCCTCGTCGACGCCGGCGGCCGCGCCGACCGCGCTCGTGACGAGAGGGGATCTCGATCAGGGACTCGCACAGACGGCGGCGTATCTCGAGTCGATGATGCGCACGGCCCGCGAACAGGATCGCCAGGCGCTACTCGGCGTGGTGGATCAGGCACTCCGCGACCAGAACGCGTCGATGGGTGTGCAGGTCTCGAGCGCGATCGATTCCGCGTTCGACGAGATCGACCGCCGGCGGCGGTCGGACCTGAGCGTGATGCTCTCTTCGATGAACGACCTCCAGGTCGTCACCGGTACCGAGCTGCAACGCATGAACGCGATGCTCGCGTCTCTCGCGCCCACTCCGGGCGCCGAACAGGAGTGATGAAGATGTCCACGAACTCGAGAAGGATCCTGAGAGCATCGCCGCTCGTCGGCGTCGCCATGTTGGCCCTGTGCGGCGCGACCAATCCCGCCGGAGCCCAGGATTCGGTGCGCGTCGATCGCGACGGGCAGCGTGCCGGCGAGCGGACGGCGCAGGGCGTGAAGGAGCTGGGGCCGGTCCGGGAAGCGTTGCCCGTCGTCAGAGCGGCGCCCGTGGCGGAGGCGCCCGTCGCGGGGACACTGTCCGTCGCGGAAGCGGCACCGTTCGCGGAGCCCTCGGTCACCACGGGCTGGGCTATCGCGCGCGCTCCGCAGGCGCCACGGGGGGTGCCGATGCCGCTGGGCTGGTTTGCCCCCCAACAGCAGAACGTCCCCCAGGACGTGCGGATCATGCAGACCATCGTGAGCACGGCACTCTCGGAAGTCCGACCGCCCGAGATGCCGCAGGACCTCGCGCAGGACAGCGCAGCCCAGGGTGCCGAGGGGACCGCCCGTGAGCTCAAGCTGAGGCAGGCCCTCTTCAGCCGGGGCGACGTGAGTGGATTCTACATGCAGGGGTATGGGTACCTCTTCACCGTGAACTGGCCGGTCGGGTCGACGGTCTCACGCTTCTACCGGCAAGTGGCCGTGATCGATGCCGCCACCGCCGATCAGCAGGCGGCGCTCGCGGAGGCGGCGGAGCAGCTCGAGCAGCTGCGGCAGACGCAGGACCGGACGCAGGCGGATACGCAGCGCGAGCAAGCGAAGGCCCAGGCCGACGCGCAACGCCAGCAGGCGAAGGCAGAGGCCGATCTCCAAAGGGCCCAGGAGAAGGCGCGGCAGGCGATGGAGCAGCAGCGGCAGGCGCGATCCGAGCGTCTCCAGAGGGAACGGGTCCGCTCGAAAGCCGACGCCGCGTGGGCCGCCGAGTACCGACGGCGGCTCACCGACGCCCTCAGGGACGCGATCGCGGGCTACGGCAGCACCTTGCGCCGTGCCGGACCCGGAGAGGCGATCACCTTCATCGGCGACTTCGGTGGCGGGGATTCGGCGAACGTCACGATGACCGTCAAGGCGAGCGCGCTTCAGGGGTCCAACGTGGAAGCGAACAGGAGGGTGATCCAGGTGTCCAGGGGATCGAGCGGGGTGTCCGATCGCCTGCGGACCCAGCTCGAGATCATGAGCCAGATCATCGATACCTCGCTTCGTTCGGATGCTTCGGGCTCGTTCATCGTGTCCGGAGGGAGCTGGAGCACGTACTACGGAGGACAGGCGGAGCCTCAATACGTTCCAGGCTACGGCGTAATCTTCCGCAAGAGTGCGCGCATGAACACGGCTCGGGCGTTCGTGGTCGTCGCGCCGAGGCCGCTTCGGGAGGGCGGCGTGGACTCGGCCCAGGTCGCGGCTCGCAAGTCCTACCAGGCGCACCTCGACACGCTGCGGCGCCAGACGGTCGATCTTCTCGTGACGTACGGACCCACGCTCACGGAGCTGAGCGGCGACGATTGGGTCGGCATCTATTACGACGTCGGGCCGGCCGCCACCCTCCTCGACGGCGGCCTGGAGGACTACCTGGTGCAGGCGCGCATGCGCGACATCCGGCAAGCCTCCGCCCAGAGCGACCCTGCGGCGTGGCTGGCGCAGCGGCTCGTCACGAACGAGAAGGGGGACTGAGGGCGGGAGGGGGAGCCGCTGCCCGGCTCCCCCTCCCGCGGCGCCGACGCCCATTGCAGTCCTCGACCGGCCGGGTATCCTTGGGTGGAGCGGGGGGTCGTCCGCTTCGAGGCGCTGACATCGATCGCCGGAGGGCTCGTGGACCGGACACGCTTCATGCCCACGCACCTCTTGTTTCTCGCCCTGGTGGCGCTGGTGGTGCTGTATGTCGCGCTGCCTCTCCAGCGAATCGTCCCGTTCCCGTGGAGCCTGTCGGGCGCCGTTCCCGTCGCGGTCGGCGTGGTTCTCAACCTGGTTGCCGACCGCGCGTTCAAGATCGCCGGCACGACGGTCAGACCCTTTCAAGAATCGAGCGCGCTGCTGACGACCGGCGTCTTCGCGCTCACCCGAAACCCGATGTACCTGGGCTTTCTCTCCATCCTCCTCGGGCTGGCGATCCTGCTCGGGTCGCTCGCGCCCTTCGCCGTCGCGCTGGCCTTTCCGGTGCTCGCGGACGTGCTCTTCATCCGGCACGAAGAGCGGCAGATGGAGGAGACGTTCGGGGAGGAGTGGTCGCGCTACAGGGCCAGGGTGCGGCGTTGGCTGTGAGGAGGGGTTATCGAGCGCCCCGCCGGCGGGAATCGTGCCAGCCGGCACCGGGGGTCGGCTCTACGGCGCGTTGCCCCGGCGACCCTTCATGGCTCGAGCCGGGCAGGGCGGCGGATCTCATCGTCGCGCACGGGGACTTCCTGGCCGATCCTGCGTTCCGGGGGACTTGCCGCAGGGGCGCATATGGGAAGAAAGGGGGTAAGAATAGAAGGTCCTCGCCGAGGCCATCCGCAGGAACGAGGGGAAACGGACGCGGACGGCCCGAGAGCCGGGCATCCATCGCCAATCGGCCGTTTGGCGGAAGCCGGGTGGGGTGATCGAGGGAGTCCTGTCCCGAGGATCATTCAGGAGAAAGGGGGCGGGACAACATGGCAAGGAAACACGAGGCCTCGGCGGGCGAGAATCCCGTGACGGAGCGGGGAAAGGTGCTAGCTCGGGTAGCGCTCTCGCCGGAGCGATTCGAAGCCGTAGTGCACAGCATCTCCGACGGAGTTTTGACGGTGGACAGGGAGTGGCGCATTACCTGCTTCAACCGGGCTGCCGAGGAGATCACCGGGTACCGCCGCTCCGAAGTCCTGGGTCGTCCATGTTACGACGTGCTGCGTTCCGACCTCTGTCGTGAGGCGTGCCCGATCCGGCATACGGTGGAGACCGGGAAGCCCGTTGCCGGCCTGGTGGTCTACATCACGGACGCTCAGGATCGGAAGGTGCCCGTGAGCGTCTCCACGGCTCTATTTCGTGATACTCGGGGCCGGTTGATGGGAGGGGTGGAGACCTTCCGGGACCTCCGCGAGATCGAAGCGCTCAAGAAGCAGGTCGAAAAGAGCTACACCGCGGGAGACATCGTCAGCAAGAACTCCCGGGTCCGGGACCTCCTGGACATGCTGCCGGTCGTGGCGGAGAGCGACAGTACGATCCTGATCAGAGGCGAGACAGGAACAGGCAAGGAGCTCCTCGCCCGGGCGGTGCACAACTTGAGCTCGCGGAAGGCCGGACCTTTCGTCGCCGTCAACTGCGGGTGCTTCCCCGAGACGCTCGTCGATTCCGAGTTGTTCGGATACCAGAAGGGGGCGTTCACCGGGGCGAACCGGTCCAAGGAGGGCCGATTCGCGCGGGCCGAGAACGGAACCCTCTTCCTGGACGAAGTGGGAAACCTGGCCTGGGCGGTTCAGGGGAAGCTCCTCCGGGTGCTGCAGGAGAGAACCTACGAGCCCCTGGGGGGCACCAAGACCCTGCGGACGAATGCCCGCATCGTCACCGCCACGAACCAGGACCTGCCCGCCATGGTGGAGGAAGGTACGTTTCGGCGGGACCTCTACTACCGCATCAACGTCATCGAACTCGATCTGCCGCCTCTTCGCGAGCGCTCCGAAGATGTGTTGCCCCTGGTCAGGCACTTCATCGAGCGACTGACCCTGCTCCAAGACAAGCCTGTCGAGGGGGTCACCCCCGAAGTGTGGCGCATCCTGATGGCCCACGACTACCCGGGCAACATCCGAGAGCTCGAGAACATCGTGGAACACGGCTTCGTCCTGGCCACCGGCCCCCTCATCGGTATCGAGCATTTGCCCCGCCGGCTGGTGGAGACCAGCCGGGACGTTGCTTCGATGAACAGTCTGGAGGACTGCGAGCGCCGGGTGATCCTCTCGACCCTGGAGAGGAATGACGGGAACCGGGCGGCCACCGCGCAGGAGCTGGGCATGCACAAGTCCACCCTCTACCGGAAGATGCGGCGCTTGGGCCTCCTTTCCTCCGATCTCCCGGGTGAGCCCACCCCGGGTTGAGGTGGGTCAGCCATCCCGGGGTGCCGAGTCGACCCTGCACCACGGGACGAGCCCCCAGCGCTATGCCCAGACGACCAGGACCACCGCCCCATCCCGGCTGGAGAACGGTCCGTGGTTGGTGTGGGTCGGGATGCACTGGTAGGCACCGGGGCCGAATTCCTCTCCCTGGGCCTCGTACGTGCCTTCCAACACGAAGTGCTGCTCGCAACTGGTGTGGGAATGGGCGCCCATGCGGAACCCCGGCGGAAGCTTCAGCAACACCGATCGCGCCTGCCCTTCATCCCGCAGGACCTTCATCATGGTCCCCTCGGGGTACGAGCTCGCCTCCGTCCATGCCATGCGGTTGGTGTCCAAGATGATGTCGAGCATGGTCCACTCTCCTTTCCAGCAGGCCACCCGCCATGCGGTGAGTCCCAAGTCGGCTGGACCGACCCAGCCGGCCTTTCGCCAGAGCGGCGAGTCCCCAACCGATTCCCTGCAAGGAGACGGCCAGGAGATCGGCCTCCGATCTGCCCGCCGATCGGATCCGAAGGAGCGCAGAATCGCGACCCCGGGGCTTCCGGGAGTCGCAGATTCGCAACGCTCTCCGTGACCCGGGGCGACCCACCCGGCGCCTCCATCCTTCCGACCATGCGGCCATTCGGCGCTCAACCGACGGATGACCCGTGTTGGCACGCTTGCTGCCCTGTCAGGCAGTAGCCGATCAGCCAAGGAGGTGGGCCATGAAGCCGAAGAAGGACATCATGCCCGAGTATCCCGACTACTACGAACCCGAGTATCCGGGCCGACCGCTGGAGTACGTCAAGGACAGGGACGGAACCGGCTGGCTCTGTGACAAAGGGGTCGACAAGAACCGGGACCTCCGGGCGCAAGGGTGCTGGCGTTGCGACGAGGTGAACTTCCCTTACGGGGGCAGGTAGTCCGACGGGCCTGCCTCGGCGATGGTGTCGAGGCAGGCCCGTGAAGTGGCGACCAGCGTAGGTCGTTCTCTGCCCGTCCGCGAGTCAGGGCATACCGGGGCCTTCCTCAGCGATCAGGTATCCTGCAGCGCATAGACTGCGCAAGTGCGGTGCGGATATGGACAGACGGAATCTCTTGAAGACGGTTTGTGTGGCCGGAGCCTCCGCTTTGGTCGGAAAGAACCTGTGTGCCCAGGAGGGCGCGCCCGTCGGGGGTGGCAGCGAGGCCATGGGCGTCCTGGTGGACACCACGATGTGCCTTGGATGCCGGGCGTGCGAGCGAGCCTGCGCGGAGGCCAACGGTATGCCGTCGCCCGAAGGCGAAGTCGATCTGTTCGAGGAGCGGACGACCTCGCCGGAGCGCCTCACTGTCGTGAACGCATACCTGACCGAAAGAGGACGCGTGACGGTCAAGAGGCAGTGCATGCATTGCCTGCAGCCAGCCTGTGGGGCGGCCTGCCTGACCGCGGCGATGAAAAAGACGCCGGAGGGGGCGGTGATCTGGCGCGAAGACAAGTGCATGGGATGCCGGTTCTGCATGATCTCGTGTCCGTTCGACGTGCCGAGGTTCGAATACGACAGCGCCAACCCACGCATCCGGAAGTGCGACATGTGCTTCGAGCGCGTCCAGGAGGGCGGGGAGCCCGCGTGTGTTGCCAATTGTCCAACGGGGGCGCTCACCTTCGGACGGCGAACGGAGCTGCTCGATGAGGCGCGGCGGCGGATCTACAGCCGTCCCGATCGTTACGTCCATCACATCTACGGTGAGCACGAGGCGGGTGGCACCAGCTTCCTGTATCTGGCTCCCGTACCGTTCGAGCAGTTGGGCTTCCCCACCCACCTGGATACCACTCCGTATCCGACCTACACGCGGGAGTTTCTGTACGCGGTGCCGTTGGTGCTGACCGTGCTGCCGCCATTTTTGCTCGCGATGGCCAAGGCCCGCCGCAGCGGGTCGGCGGACGAGGGTGGAAGAGACTCGGATCGCATGAGATGAACACGAGACCGGCAAGCGCGACGCAGGTGGGCACCGAATTTCGGCGATTCGTGAGTTTCCTGATCCACGAGCTCAAGCCGAAGGGGAGGATGCTCACGCCGTTCAACGTGGTCACCGCCTCGCTCATCGCGGTGGGCGCCGTTCTGCTGACGATACGGTTCACGCAGGGGCTCGGTTCGATCACCAACCTGGATCAGCAGTTTCCCTGGGGGCTTTGGATCGGATTCGACGTGATCACGGGCGTGGCGTTCGCCGGCGGCGCGTACGTTCTCACCTTCATGGTCTACATCCTGGGACAGGAGAGCTATCGCCCCATCGTGCGGGCGACCGTTCTGAACGGGTTCCTCGCATACGTCTTCTACGCCGGAGCGCTGCTGCTGGATCTCGGGCGCCCATGGAAGGTGATCA
>CAZVYM010000116.1:0-12731 GCA_964630935.1 uncultured Gemmatimonadaceae bacterium
CGCCGGCCTGCGTCTCGATGACCGGAAGCGCGGTCAGCGATCCGCCGCCGAGCTCGTTCGACAGCTTCGCCGCCCGCTCGAGCAGGCGGGAATGCAGGTAGAACACGTCGCCCGGGTACGCCTCGCGCCCCGGAGGCCGGCGCAGCACCAGCGAGAGTTGGCGGTACGCCTGAGCGTGCTTGGACAGGTCGTCGTAAATGACCAGCGTGTGCTTGCCCTGCCACATGAAGTGCTCGGCCATCGCGCAGGCCGAGTATGGCGCGATGTACTGCATGGGGGCGGGATCCGACGCGTTGGCGGCCACGATGATCGTGTAGTCCATCGCGCCGTGCTCTTCCAGCGTCTGCACCACGTTGCGCACCTTGCTCGCCCGCTGACCGATCGCGCAGTAGATGCAGATGACGTCGGTTTCCTTCTGGTTGATGATCGTGTCGACCGCGATCGCCGTCTTGCCCGTACCGCGGTCTCCGATGATCAGCTCCCGCTGGCCTCGCCCGATCGGAATCATCGAGTCGATGGGCTTGAGGCCCGTCTGGAGCGGCTCCTTTACGGGCTGCCGCTTCACGATCCCGGGCGCCACGATGTCGATCTGGCGCGTGGCCTCGATGGGCTCGATCGGGCCCTTACCGTCCAACGGGTTACCGAGCGGGTCGACGACCCTGCCCTGGTACCCGGATCCGACCGCCACCTCGAGCACGCGACCGGTGCGGCGGACCTGCTCTCCTTCGTGGAGATGGGTCCACTCGCCCATGATCACGGCTCCGATGTTGTCCTCTTCGAGGTTCAGAGCCAGAGCCGTCACGGTCTCCCCGGTCTCGGACGACGTGATTTCGAGCATCTCCGAGGCCATCGCCTTGGTGAGGCCGTAGATACGCGCGATGCCGTCCTTGACCTCGAGGACCTCGCCGACTTCCTCGGCATGGAGCTCCTCCTCGTAGTTTTCGATCTCGGAGAGGAGGACGCCCTTGATCTCGCTGGCGCGAAGCTGAGACTCGTTGGCCATGATTCCTATTCGGTCCTGAGTGTCATCGGGTCGGCCCGGTGGGGATCCGGGCTTGGTTGAGCTGCCTCCGCATCCCCTCGAGGCGTCGGCGTACCGACCCATCGTAGATGGTGTCTCCGGTGCGAATCACGATCCCCCCGAGGATCGCGGGCTTCGTTCGCACATGTGTCACCGCTTCCTTGCCCAGCACACGAGAGAGTCTTTCCGAGACGGTCTTCAGCGTCTCCTCGTCGAGAGGTCGAGCCACCGTCACCTCCACGTGCTCACGGCCGAAATGCTCGTCCAGCAGCGCGTGGTATTCCCTCGCGATCCCACGCAGCAGACGCTGTCGCCGCTTGTCGATCGTCACGAGCAGGAACCGCACGACGTTCTCCGGCACCCGTCCCTCGAACGCTTCCCGGACCACCTGCTTCTTGGACGCATCGGAGATCCTCGGCGTCTCCAGGAACAGGCGGAACTTCGGGTCCTCGTCGAGGAGCTGGGCGATGGTCTCGATCCCCTCCTCGAACACCTCGATCCCTTCGTGCCGCTCGGCCAGGGAGAAGAGGGCCTCTGCGTAGTTGCGCGCGACCGTCTCGTCTCTCACGCCCGTGCGCCCTCGCTCTCGGGGAGCTCTTCCAGGTAGCGCTCGATCAGCGTGCGGTCCTCGGCCTGATCCAGGCGCTGGTGGAGCAGATGAGCCGCGGCCGCCAGAGCCAGATCCACCGACTCCCTCCGCAACGTGTCGAGCGCCGCGTCACGCTCCCGTCCGATCTCTTCGCGGGCGCGCTCCACGATGGCCTGGGCTTCCTCTCGTGCCTTCTCCTCGATCTCCTTACGCACCTTCTCACCCGCGGCCTTGCCCTGGGAGAGGAGCTCGCTCGCCTGGCGACGCGCGTCGGCGAGCTGCTTGCGCTGCTCCTCGAGGAGCTTTCGGGCTTCCTCGTTCTGCCGAGCCGCGTCGTCCAGCGCGCCCTGGATGAAGCTCTCGCGCGCCTCCAACGGGCCCAGGATGAGGGGCCAGGCGTACCTCCCCAGGATGAAGACGAGTCCCAGGAAGACCACGATGGTCCACACGCTGAGGCCCAGATTGATATTGAAGATGCCGGCTCCCCCGCCTGCCGCGCCTTCCTCCTGGGCCAGCACCGCCAAGGGTGACAAGGCCAGGAGCGCGAGCGTGGCCGGGACGATGCGACTCACTCTCATTCGCCTCTCCGTCGTGTCTTCTCGAAGCCGGAAATCCGTCCGCCCGCCGCCGGCGGGACGGTGCGGGGGCGCCACCGGGTCGGTCGACCCGGTGGCGGCTTCCGACCCGACTCAGATGAACTTGTAGAGAACCGCGATCACGAGTGCGAAAAGCGCGACGCCTTCGATCAGGGCGGCGAGGATGATCGCGTTCGTCGAGATCGTCCCGGCCGCCTCGGGCTGCCGCGCGATCGCCTGCGTGGATCCGCTTCCGATCAGACCGATGCCGAGGCCCGCGCCGATCACGGCGAGGCCGAAGCCAATCCCGGCCCCGAGAAGGCTCAGCGAGTTCTTGGCCACATCGGCGTTCGTGGCTGCGGTCTCCTGGAGGGCAGTGAGCGTTGCGTGGAGCATGGTCGGTGCGTCCGTCCTTGTGGGGTTCGACTGCGTCGTTGAAATCAGTGTGCGTGGCGGATCAGTCCAATGAAGACCGCCGTGAGCATCGCGAAGATGTACGCCTGGAGGAACGCGACGAAGATCTCCAGGAGCATAATCGCCAGAACCATCGCCACCGAGCCGAGGGCGATGGGGTATTTCCCGATGACCAGGTTGGCGAACAAGAAGATCACCCCGAGCAGCGACAGCACGAGCGTCTCTCCCGCCAGCATGTTGGCGAAGAGACGGATCATCAGCGCGAACGGCTTCGTCAGCTTGCTGAGGAACTCGACCGGCGTGAGGATCAGCAGCATGACCGCGGCCACCGCGGGGTGCAGCCCGGGCGGTGTGTAGAAGATCGTCTTCATGTACCCCTTGAAGCCGAGCTTCATCATGCCCGACACCTCGATCACGATGAACGAGAGCACGGCCAACGCCATGGTCACCGACAGGTTCCCCGTCGGCCTGGAGGCGAACGGAATCACGCCGAACAGGTTCATCGTGAGGATGAAGAAGAAGAGCGTGAGGATGTACGGCGTGTAGGCATCGGCGCCTTCCCCGATGCCACGTCGCACGACCTCGTCCCTGAAGAAGACCACCATCGATTCGACGGCGTTCGCGAAGCCCTTGGGCGCCTGGTCCGTGTACTTCCTCTTCATGACCCGCGCCAACGGCAGGAAGACGGCGAGAACCACGAGGGCCGCCACCACCATCCACACCACGTGCTTCGTGGGCGACAGGTCGATCGTAAGGGAGCCGAGGTGGATCGGCGGAATGTGCAGGGCGGAGAGATCGAACGTCTTCCCGTGCCCGTAGACCTGGAAGTCGACGTCCTTTCCGTCGGACAGGTGGTGCAACAGCATGTGTCGGAGCTGCTCGGACCCGCCCTCGGCGGGCGGGGCCGTCTGCGAGCCCGCTTCCTGGAGCGCACGGAACATGCCGAAGAGCCTCATTGAACCTCGACCGTCTCAGCAGGCTCGAGCCGGAAATAGAGCGGCTCGAGCAAGAGCAGAACGAAGAAGAATCCCGCGAGCGCGAACAGCGTGGGGACGGTTCCCTCGGTGCGAGCTCGGGCCACGAGCACCGCGACGACCACGACGATGGCCATCCGGACGAGCGTACCACCCGCCCAGACGGCGAGGAATCGACCGAACCTGCGGCGATACCGGACCATCAATCCGAACGCCGCGATCTGCACCGGGAGGGCAATGGCGGCGGCCATCACGACGCCCCGTCGCCCCGCCGGGTCGAGGAAGTACCACAGTGCCGCGATGGCCAATGCCAGCGTGAGCGCACCCGTAGCCGCGTACCTGAGAGAGGCCTTCACTTCTGGTCGTCTTCCCGGTGACGGGGTTCAATGACGATGTGGTAGTACAAGCTGTAGAATCCGGCGCCGGCTCCGACGAACGCGCCCAGCACCAGAAGGAACGGGGATGTCCCCAGCCTCGAGTCCAGCCATGCCCCGGCGCCCAGGAAGAGCAGGACCGAGAGGGCCCAGGTGAGCCCGTAGCCCATGTACTGGCCAGAGGCGCGAATGAGCTCTTTCGAATCGATCCGCTCAGGGTCTCGGGACAACGGATTTCCCTCCCTCCGGCTCGTCGAGCCTGCCCAAGCTAGCGCTTGTGAAAAAAAACGCAAGCGGGTTGGGGCCCATGTGATCGAGGTCGTTCTCAACTTGACGGTTTCCGCGGCTGCCCTCAATGTTGGCCGAGTCGTGACACGCGGAAACGTCGGCGATGCCGGAACGTCGCGCCCGGGTGGCGCAACATCCGCCGGTCCATGCGGGTAGCCGACGAGAGGAAGGAACTCCGGGCGGGGGTCCTACAGGCTGGTCCTTCCCGAAGGCCACGACGCGGGCATCGCCCCCCTCGAGGAGATCCAGGGAATCCAGGAGTGGACGTAGACGGTCGAAGTACCGAGAAAGGCGGCGAGCGTTGACGGGCCTACTCCTGGCGCTGTCGGCCGCCCTGCTGTTGCTTTCGGCGGTCCTCGTCGTCGCTGAAGCCGCGGCGTTCCAGATCAGTCCTTCGCGGTTGCGCACGCTTCAGGAGGAGGGATTCCGGGGCGCCGAAGCGCTCGTACGCTTGCGCTCCGAACCCGCTCGCGTACGGACCGGCATCCGATTGCTGACGAGCTTGCTCACCCTCCTGGCGGTCGGGATCGCCGTGACGGCCGGAATCCTGGCCTGGGGAATTCCCGGAGGTGTCCTGGACCTCGTGCTGGGGGTCGTGGTGGCCGTGTTGGTCTCGGACGTGATCCCGCGGACCGTCGCGGCTCGGCACCCCGTGCGCCTGGCTCTCCTGTCCGCCCCCACCCTGCTCCGCCTGAGCGGTTGGACCCGCATGGCGACGACCCCCCTGGCCCGACTCGAGGGAGCCCTGGGCAACGGCGGCGACGGCGAGCTGACGGTCGAGGAGCGGGAGCTGAAGGAGATCCAGGAGCTCGGCCAGGAAGCCGGGATCCTCGAGGCAGAAGAGAACCTCCTGGTCGAGAGGGCGTTCAGGCTCGACGAGCTCACCGCCTGGGACATCATGATCCCTCGGGTCGACATCTTCGCATGGAAGGCCTCGCTGACGCTCGAGGAGATCATCGGCGAGCTCCCCACGGTCCCGTACAGCCGGGTGCCGGTCTACGGGGAGTCGGTGGACGACGTCACCGGCATCCTCTACGTCCGCGAGGCGTACGAGCGGTACGTGCAGGGCGCGCGGGACATCCCTCTGAGTCAACTCTCCCGCGAGCCGTTCTTCGTTCCAGGCTCACTCTCGCTCTCCAAGCTCCTTCGCGACTTCCAGCTCCGTCGCATCCACATGGGGATCGTCGCGGACGAGTTCGGCGGAATCGACGGGCTCGTCACGCTCGAGGACGTCCTCGAGGAGCTCGTGGGCGAGATCGTCGACGAGACGGACGTGGACCAGGAGACGCTGATGCGCGTCTCGAAGAACGAGGTCCTGGCGGACGCCGGCGTCGACGTGAGGGAGATCAACTACTCGTTCAACGTGTCGCTTCCCCTGCTCGAGCACCGCTCGCTGAACGGGTTCATCCTCGACGAGCTGGGGTACGTACCGGAGGTCGGCGAGTCCTTCGAGAGAGCCGGGGTCCGCATCGACATCGTCGAGGCCACGGAGACGCAGGTGATCCGAGCCCGCCTCACGCGCCTCCCCGGAGAGCGCATCACCGAGGCGGACGAACCCGAATGATGCCGACCATCCTGCCTTTCAACGGATTCGGCCCGAAGATCGATCCTTCGGCGTTCATCGCTCCCACGGCGGTGTTGATCGGGAACGTCACCGTGGGCCCGGAGGCGAGCATCTGGTTCGGCGCCGTCCTGCGAGGTGACGATCCCGAAAACGGCATCGTCGTCGGAGCACGCTCGAGCGTCCAGGAGAACTGCGTCGTCCACGTCGGTGGGTGGGCGCCTACCTTGATCGGCAGGGATGTCACGGTCGGGCATGGGGCGAAGTTCGAGAGCTGCACGATCGGAGATCGAAGCGTCATCGGAATGAACGCCGTGATCCTCCAGAACGCTCACCTCGGCGACGAGTGCCTCGTTGCGGCGAACAGCGTGATCCTGGAGGGAAGTCGAATCCCGCCCCGCAGCCTCGTGGCGGGGGTACCCGCGAAGGTCAAGAAGACGCTCGAGGGCAACGCGGCCCGCTGGATCGAGGGAGGAGGATCCCATTACGTGGAGCTTTCCCGGGCGTACCTGGCCGAGGGAATCGGACAGAGCCTCCGATGTGATCTGTGCGGCGGGCCCATGCTCGATCGACACTGCAAGCTCGTGTGCCAGAACTGCGGCTACCAGAGAGACTGCTCCGACCCTTGAGCAGGCCGTCTAGGTCGGGATTCCCACGATCTTCGTGAGATACCACGCGAGCAAGGGCTGACCCCACGCGTACGTCACCGCCCCCGCAGCAGCCAGGAAGACGCCCAGCGGTATCAGCCGCTTCGAGAACGACGCCACGGGTGCATAGACCAAGAGGGCGAGCAGCGAGCCGAGGAAGACCGTCTCTCCTACGCCCCAGGCCCCCAGGAAGGCACCGACCATCATCATCATCTTGATGTCCCCGCCCCCCATGGCGCGGTCGACTCCAGCTTCTTCGAGCCTTCCGGGCGATAGCTTCTCGATGAGCCAGGTCCCGCCGACCGCGATCAGCCAGAGCAGCCCGTACCCCAACGCCGCGCCGATGAGCGACTGAAGCCAGGTGATCCCGCCCGGGAGAAACGCCAGGGCCACCCCCAGGACGGTGCCACCGATCGAGAATTCGTCCGGGATGATGAAGAAGCGCGCATCGCTCAGCGAGATGCCGAACACCAGCGTCAGGAACACACCGCCCCTGAACGCCTCCCAGCTGAGCCCGTGGGCGCTGAAGATGCCGGCCCAGACGAGACCGGTGGCCAACTCGACGAGCGGGTATTGCACCGAGATCGGCTCATGGCACCACCGGCAGCTTCCGCGCAGGATCAGCCAGCTGAGGACCGGCACGTTGTCGTACCAACGGACGGGCTGCAGGCAATGGGGGCACCGGGACGGTGGCGACACGACCGACTCGTCCTGCGGCCACCGCAGCGAGCAAACGTTCAGAAAGGACCCGATCGTCAAGCCGAAGAGGCCTGCGATGGTCGGAACGAGCCAGGTTTCATCCGCCAACGACGGTCTCCCGGGTCAGAGCGTACAAGAGAATGGCTCCTGCCATTCCCACGTTCAGGGACTCCGCCGGGCCGGGCATGGGCACGCTCACCCGCTCGCCCCCGGCCCTCGTCACCTCGGTTCGTGGACCGGACCCTTCGTTCCCGAGCACCAGCGCCCAGCCACCGTTCCCTACGAGCTCGGCCACGTCCCTGCCTCGAGCGTCGGCGATGAGGATGCCGAGTCCGTCATTCGGCATCCGATCCAGGAACTCCCCGACGGTCATGCTCGCCGGCGCGATCCTGAACACCATCCCCGCCGAGGCCCTTACCGCCTTCGCACCCCAGAGGTCCACCGTTCCCTCCAGCGCGATCACCCCGTCGAGGCCGAACGCGGCCGCGGCTCTCACGAGGGTCCCCGCGTTCCCGGGATCCTGCACGGCGTCGAGCACGAGGTATCGACCCTCCGACGAGAGGACCCCGAGGCTGGAAGCCGGCTCCTCACAGACCAGCAAGACCCCCTGAGGATGCTCGGTGTCCGAGAGGTCCGCCAGCTCGGCGTCATCGACCGAGTGCGTTTCGACACCGCGATGGGCGAGCAGGTCCCGCAGGGCGCCACCCCCGGAGCTCGCCGCGAGCTTCGGAGACACGACGGCGAATCGCGCCGCGACGCGGGCACCCAGGGCCTCCCCGACGGCGCGCACGCCCTCCACCAGAACCGACGCTTCCCGCTCGCGGGTCCTCCGCTTGCGGAGACGTCGAACGAGGGCTGCTCGCCGCTGGCTCAAGGTCATCGGTCCTTCCACTTTTGGGGCATCACGTTCCCCCCACGAGGAGTCGGGTCGGCGGGAAGACGCCGAACCCGACGGACACCGCAGACTCCGTACAACGACGACGCAAGGAACACCGAATGAATGGAAGGGCTCTCCCCATCGCGCTGACCATCGCCGGAAGTGACAGCGGCGGGGGCGCCGGCATTCAAGCCGACCTGAAGACCTTCTACGCCTTCGGGGTATTCGGCACCAGCGCGATCACCGCCGTCACGGCCCAGAATACGTTGGGTGTTACGGCCGTGCACCCCGTACCTCCCGACGTCGTCCGAGCACAGATCGACGCGGTCGCCGCCGATCTGCGTCCCGCCGCGCTCAAGACCGGGATGCTGGCCACCGCCGAGATGGCACGTGCGGTAGGCGAAGCGCTGCTCCGGCACGAGCTCGAGCGCTACGTAATGGACCCGGTGATGGTCGCCACGAGCGGAGACCGCCTGCTCGACGAGCAAGCGGAAAGCACGCTCCGCACCGAGCTCCTTCCGCTGGCCACGCTCGTCACTCCGAATCTCCACGAGGCTCGGATCCTGACCGGCCTGTCCGTCGAATCCCTGGATGAGATGGATGCGGCGGCCCGGGCACTGGTCGACATGGGAGCGGGAGCGGCGCTTGTGAAAGGGGGGCACCTGGAGGGGGACGCCGTGGACCTGCTCTGGGATGGTCGTCGCCGGCACGTCTGGCGCAAGCCACGTCTCGAGACGCCCCATACCCATGGCACGGGGTGTACGCTCTCGGCGGCGGTAACGGCCGGCCTCGCCCAGGATCGGCCGCTGTGGGATGCCGTCGACCGCGCAGTCCGCTTCGTCGCTCGAGCCATCGAGACGGCCCCCGGTCTCGGTGGCGGGCACGGTCCGGTGGATCACTTCGCCTCGCTCGATTGAACGGGTCCCGAGCCCGGCAGCGCTTCCAGGACGGCAACGAGGAGCCGCTCGACCCGATCCGCCGCGGCGCGGGCGGTCGCGACGACCTCGTCGTGGCTGAGTGAGCTGGGCGCCAGCCCGGTCGCCTTGTTCGTCACCACGGCGATCGCCAGGCATCGGACCCCGCGGGCACGCGCGACGATCACTTCGGGAACGGTGGACATTCCGATGACGTCGGCGCCCAGTCGCCGGAGCATACGGACTTCGGCAGCCGTCTCGTACGAAGGTCCCGAAACTCCGGCGTAGACGCCTCGGTGCAGCCCGATACCCAGGCGCGCGGCAGCGGCGAGCGCGGTCCGTTGCAGCCGGGGGTCGTACGGTGCGCTCATGTCCGGGAACCGCTGCTCGCCCTCAGGGACCGGCCCCCCGAGCGGATGGCGCCAGCCGAGGTTCAGGTGATCGTCCAGGAGCACCAGCTCACCCGGCCCCAGGACGGGGTCTACCCCCCCTGCGGCACTCACCATGAGCATCGAACGCACTCCGAGGGCCGCCGCCACACGGACCGGAGCAGCCACCACGGCATCTCCCCATCCTTCGTACGCGTGGTAGCGCCCCTCCTGGACCAGGACGGCGCGTCCCCCGAGCCGCCCGGCCACCCACCTGCCCGCATGGCCGCTCACGCTGGTCGGCGGAAAGTCGGGCAGCTCGTCGAACGCCACGGAAACGGGCGACTCCACACGACGCGCCAGCGCACCCAGCCCCGACCCGAGCACCAGGACGATTTCGGGTCTCAGGCGAATCCGCGTGTAGAGGGTCCGTGCAGCCTCCGCCACGTCCGGCCCCTCCGGTCTCACAGGAGCATGCCGGCGACCGTCGCGGTCATGAAGGCCGCGATCGCTCCCCCCACCATGGCCCTGAGTCCGAGCCGGGCGAGCTCGTCGCGGCGAGTGGGCGCGATCCCTCCGATTCCCCCGAGTTGGATCGCGATGGACCCGAAGTTGGCGAATCCGGACAACGCATAGGTCACGATGATGATCGAACGCGGCTGCAGAGCTCCCGGTGTTCCCAGGATGTTCGACAGTCGGAGGTAGGCGTAGAACTCGTTCAAGACGGTCTTGATGCCCAGGAGGGCACCGACCGTATGGGCGTCTCGCCAGCTCACCCCCATCAGCCAGGCCACGGGCGCGAGCAGCCATCCCAGAATTCCCTCGAGCGTCAGTCCTCCATGACCCACCATCGCCCCCACCCATCCGAGGAGTCCGTTGACCATGTAGATGAGCCCGATGAAGGCGAGGAGCATCGCCCCGACATTGAGCGCGAGGTTGAGCCCGTCCGAGGCGCCCCGGGCCGCCGCGCCGATGACGTTGGCGTCCGGGCGCTCGATCTGGATCTCCAGCGTATCACTGGTGGCGGGGCGTCCGTCCTCCGGCACCATGAGCTTGGCGACCACGAGAGCCGCCGGAGCCGACATGACCGACGCCGCCATGAGGTGACCCGCGATGTCCGGGAAATAGGCCAGGAGCATCCCCACGTAGGCCGCCATCACGCCTCCGGCGACCGTCGCGAACCCGGCCGTCATCACCGCCATCAGCTCGGACCTGGTCATGCCCTCCACGAGTGGCTTGATGAGGAGCGGAGCCTCGGTCATGCCCACGAAGATGTTGCCGGCCGCGCTCAGCGTCTCCGCTCCGGAAGTCCGCATCGTCCGCTGCATGACCCACGCCACGCCGCGCACGATCTTCTGCATCACGCCCAGGTGGTACAAGAGCGTCATGAGCGACGAGAAGAAGATGATGGTGGGCAGCACGGTGAACGCGAAGCTCGCCCCGGTCTGCGCCACCTGGTGGGACGTGGCCTGGAAGGCCCCCTGCCCCACCTCACCGATCCCGACGGGCACGTTGTTGTCGACGAGGTTCCCGAAGACGAATCGTGCGCCGTCCACCGTGTAGCCGAGGAGCGCCACCACGGCGTCGTTCAAGAGCTCGAAGGCCCCCTCTCCCAACGGCGTCTTGAGGACCACGAAGGCCGCGATGAGCTGCAGCGACATGCCCCACAGAACGACCCGCCAGGGCACCTTCCCACGATTCACGCTCAACGCCCAGGCCAACACCGTGAGGAGGACGAGGCCCAGGAGCGACCGGGCGCGATCGGCCAGCGGCGTTCCGAGGTTCCCTCGCGGAACCCGGATGGTCTGGATGGTTGCGGGGACGCCGCGGGGCCGCGATGCACCGCCGGACACGAGGTTGAGGCCGGACGCCGGCGCGGCAGGGGACGCCGTTCGCACAGGGCTCGCTGTGGAGGACACCGAGGGTTGCGCTCGTCGAGACCCGCCACCCCCGTCGTCGACTCCCGCCCGCGCGCCCGACCAGGCACCGACTCCCAGGAGGAGAACGGTCACGCTCCAAAGAGAGAAGACGGCACGCCCGGGGCGTTTCATTTCGCCGCCCTCGACGTCGCTGCCCTCGACGCTCTCGCGGGCCGCCGCCGGGCGCATTTTGCGCGCTTCGCGTCGAGGTCGGCTCGGATCATCAGCGGGCACTCCTCCGACGGGTGGGAGCGGGAAGCCGGCACGACTCGGGCAATATCGAGGCAGAGGCGGCGCATCACCAGCCGCGGGAGCGCAGATCGGATCGGGTCACGACCGTTCTGGCCTTCTTCGCCCGCACCTTCTCCCTGTTCGCGAAGAGGTGGATGAGCAGCACGCCGGACGCGAAGCCTCCGAGATGGGCCGCGTACGCGACGCCCCCGGATCCCGCGGGATCCATCGCGGACGCCACTCCCTGGAGGAGAATCCAATAGCCGAGCATCACCCAGGCAGGGAGTGGGAAGACGCGGAAGAAGATGATCACGAAGACGAAGGTGTCCACGCGCGCTCGGGGATAGAGCACGAGGTAGGCGCCCATCACCCCGCTGATCGCCCCGGACGCGCCGACCATCGGGCCGAGCGAGGTCGGGTTCCAGAGCACGAACGCGAGTGCCGCCAGGAGGCCGGTCAGAAGGTAGAAGACCAGAAACCTCACGTGTCCCATCGAGTCCTCGATGTTGTTCCCGAAGATCCAGAAGAACCAGAGGTTCCCGATGATGTGGAGCCAGCTCCCATGGAGGAACATCGAGGTCAGGAGGGTCTGCCACGTGAGCCCCCCGAGGCGGCAGGGCCCCCGCCCGGCGAGCCCAGGCACCACGTGGCCGGAGACCTCCGCGGGGATGGCACCGAACGTGCAGATCGCGTTGCCGAGCACGGTCTGGGACGAGCCGGCACCCTCGACGAAGATCCACACGAAGAGGCACACCCCCATGATGAGGAGGGTGACAACCGGGAAGGTGTCGGTCGGGTTCTCGTCGCGGATCGGAAGGAACATGGGGTGAGGCTGGCCCTGGTGAGCGCGGGCCGGATCAGGCCCCGAGCTTGAAAGGTGATGGGGTCCCGGGCCTGCCGCAACGCGAGCCGCGTGACAGACCAGGTCTGCCAAAAAGGCAGAAAACCCGCCAAACACGCCTTAATGGCGGCTTTTCTGGGCGTTCCACCCGGCATGATGGTTGCACCTCCCCTGCTTCAGTCAAGCAGCCTACCGCAAAGTTCCAGGAGTGGAGATGAGCAAAGTCATCGGGATCGATCTCGGCACCACCAACTCGGTCGTTGCCGTGATGGAGGGCGGCGAGCCCGTCGTGATCCCCAATTCCGAGGGTGGTCGCACGACTCCTTCCGTCGTGGCTTTCACGAAGGACGGTGAGCGCCTCGTGGGGCAGGTGGCCAGGCGCCAGGCCATCACGAATCCGGCCAATACGGTCTTCTCCATCAAGCGGTTCATGGGCCGC
>CAZVYM010000117.1:0-7704 GCA_964630935.1 uncultured Gemmatimonadaceae bacterium
CACAAGGTATACATTGTCCTTTACGTAGTTCGCAACAAGTTATAAGTTGTCATGAAGAAGCTATGGAACAAGGTATTACTTGTTCCATAGGCGTCCTAGCACAACCCATAGCTTGTCATACCTGTTATGATCGACGCAAAGAAGCGAATTCAGGAGTTGGCGCGTCAACAGTTGGACCGTCGGCTCGAGAAGGTCCGGCGCGCGAGTAAACAGCTGAGGGTCCCAGAGAAGGGATGGGTCAGTGCGCTGCGAACCGCATACGCAATGAGCCAGGCAGATCTGGCTCGCCGCATGGGCGTTTCGCAGCAGGCGGTCGGTCAGCTCGAGCACCGCGAAGCGGACGGCTCGGTGACGCTGAACGCGCTCGAGCAAGCAGCCCGTGCTCTCGACGCCGAGCTCGTCTACGCGATCGTCCCGAAGCAGTCGATTGGAGCGACCCTCGAGGCACGCGCCCTACGCCTGGCGACGCAAATGACGAGGTCGGTCCGCCATACGATGCGTCTGGAGGACCAGGAACCCGAGTCGGACCTGGATGAGCGCGCGAGGGCGCTTGCCAAGGAACTCCTGTCATCCCCTGGCCAACTATGGTCCAGCTCCCTTGATGAGTGAGCTGCCGTACGGCGCTACTCCCATCGACCCCGACGAGGCCGAGGGTCTACTTCAGAGCCACGTTTCGACACGTCACGAGCTGGACGAGCTGGAAGAGGCGAACATCCAGGCTGGACTCGAATGGGCGCAGGGACGTGCCCTTCGCGGACGGAGGCGTGCAGACGTGCTCACGGAGGGATTCCTCTACGAGCTGCATAGACAGATGTTCGGTGCCGTCTGGGCTTGGGCGGGCCAGGTGCGCACGACCGAGAAGAACATCGGTGTGGTGAAGTTCGACATCCGGCCAGAGGTCAGGAAGCTCGTGGCGGATGCACGCCATTGGCGCGAGCATGGAGTCTATGGGACCGATGAACTCGCCGTACGCTTCCACCATCGCCTCGTATCGATCCACCCATTTCCGAACGGAAACGGGCGGCATGCGCGACTGATGGCAGACCTTGTTGCGCAGCAAGCAGGCCGGCCCCGGTTCTCGTGGGGCGGTGCAAGCCTCACTCGGACGTCCGCTCTGAGAAGGTCTTACATCAGTGCCCTACGGGAGGCCGACCAGGGCAACCTGGATCCGCTCATCGCGTTCGCACGGTCGTAGAAGACGTGAGGTCGAGCTGCCCTCGCCCACCCCGAACCTTCCCCACCCATATCGCCAGCCCGCCCCCACCGCTGTACCTTCTCCGGACCCTCCTCACCGATCACCGCCCAACCGAGGTGGCTCATGCCTCGCATCGTTCGTTCGCTGCCCGTCGGCCTCGCCGCGTCGCTCATCCTCGTCTCCGTAGGCGCCCTCCACGCCCAGCAGGCGTCCAAGGCCGGGCCCGTCTTCAAGGACGGCCAGGCCCAGGTCGTGCCGGCCTTCGCCGACACCAGCCAGTGGATCCATCAGGAGCTCTGGGTCGAGACCGACTTCGACACCGACCACGACGGCAAGCCCGACCGCCTCCACGTCGACGTGACCCGGCCCCGTCAAACCGAGACCGAAGGGCTCAAGGTGCCGGTGGTGATGGGATCGAGCCCGTACTACGCCGGCACCGGAAGTCCGCAGGTGAACTGGGACGTGCAGGTCGAGCTCGGGACCGTGGTGACGCCGCGTGGGAAGATGAACAACCCGCCGTTCACCTCGCCCCGGCCCCGCATCTCCCGGGTCCTGGTCAACCAGTGGGTGCCGCGCGGCTTCGCCGTCGTGCACAACGAGGCGCCGGGCACGGGCCTGTCGTCGGGCTGCCCCACGGTCGGAGACTATCCCGAGCGTGAGGCCCCCGCCTGGGTGATCCGTTGGCTCAACGGACGGGCCAAGGGCTACACCACCAAGACCGGCGACGTCGAGGTCAAGGCGACCTGGACGACCGGCAAAGTCGGGATGATGGGCACCTCCTACGAGGGCACGCTCCCGCTCGCCGCGGCGATGGAGGCCCCGAAAGGGCTCGAGGTGGTGATCCCGGTCTCGCCCAACACCAGCTACTACCACTACTACCGGAGCAACGGGCTGGTGCGCTCGCCCGGCAGCTATCTGGGCGAGGACGTGGACGTCCTCTACGACTTCATCGCGAGCGGGGACACGGCGAACCGCGCCACCTGCGACCGCATCTGGAAGAACGGCATCTTCGCGGGCAAGAACGGTCAGGACCGTCAGAGCGGCGACATGAACCACTTCTGGCGCGACCGCGATCTGCTCCGGCACGTCGCGGACATCCGGGCGGCGGTGCTGCTCGCGCACGGCTTCAACGACTACAACGTCGTGCCCGAGCACAGCGTGCGCATCTACGACGAGATGAAGAAGGACGGTCTGCCGGTGTCGCTCTATCTCCACACCGGAGGGCACGGCGGCAACCCGCCGGAAGAGATGGTCAACCGCTGGTTCAGTCACTACCTGTACGGCGTCGACAACGGCGTCGAGAACGATCCGCCCGTGTGGATCGTCCAGGACGCCGGGATGCAGGATCCCGAGGGCGTGCGCAGGCTCGATTCACTGAAGGCCTACCTGGCCGCCAACCCGCCGAAGGACGACACGACGACGGCGGAGGGTCGCAGGCGGGCGCGCTACCGCCGCCGCTTCGGGCCGCGCCTCGACGTGGCGCCGACGCCGTTCGCCTCGTTCCCCATCCCCGGATCCGTGCCCGTGGTCTTCCATCCCGCGGGCGGCGGAAACGGCGTGGGGCAGCTCTCGTTCTCGGCCGCCACGTCGGGCGTGGAGTCGCTCACCGACGACGTCGATTCGAGCGGAAGCGTCTACGCCATGGCGCCCAACTCTCCTCACCGGCTGATCTACGCCACCGCGCCGTTCAACGACACGGTCCACATCTCGGGCACGCCGCAGGTGACGCTGCGCATCGCCTCGAGCAAGCCGGCCGCCAATCTCTCGGTCTGGATGGTGATGCTGCCCTACGATTCGACGCGCGTCGGCTCGGAGAGCAGCGTCGGGCTCATCAGCCGCGGTTGGGCGGACCCGCAGAACTACCGCTCGCTCACCCACGGCGGCTCCTACGAGTCGATGCTCCCGGGCGAGCCGCTCGAGCCGGGCAAGTTCTACGACCTGACCTTCGACCTCGAGCCGGACGACGAGTTCGTGCCCGCGGGCAAGCAGCTCGCGGTGATGATCATGTCGAGCGACCCGGAGTTCACACTCTGGCCGAAGCCGGGCACGCAGCTTACGCTGGACCTGGCGCACTCGTACTTCACCGTCCCGATCGTCGGAGGAAAGACGCGGGTGGTGTCGGCGGGCGGGATCGGGAGGTAGGAGGCGGTTTCAGCGCCTTCACGGGAGGGATGTAGAGGGGCCGTTTCGGCACCTTCTCGGGTGAGGGGCCGAGCCTCCATCCGGCGTGGAGCGGGCGGCCGTGCAGGGGCTTCTTGACACCCTGCCGGCCGCCCCTCACTTTGCCGCGGAGACTAACCTGCGATCCATCGGCCTTCCCTCGGACGGCCTCGGGATCTCCCCGGAGGACGCAGGATAGCCGGAATCTTCGGCGACCGGGACGACACGGGGGGTGGGCCATGCGCAAGTGGGCTGCAGGTTTCGTGGTGACGCTGATTCTCGCGGGGTGTGCCTCCGCACCACCGGCCTCGCCGGGCACGGGCTCCTTCGGGGGAACGATCCCGGTGGGCACCCGGGCCATCGTGGCGCCCGGTGTGACCTTCGACAAGGTGGCCGTGACGGCTCGGGACCACTTCCTCCTGGTCCTGCCGGGAGGCAACGATCAGACGTTCAAGGCCGAGCACCTCTTCGCCGCGGACAGCGCCGTCGAGATCCGCATGACCTTCCACTCGCGGGTCAACGGGGTCGCCGTCACCGCCGAATGGGCGGCCCTCTCGAACGCGCCGCAGGGTGAGCGCGGCGGCGTCATCGCGTTCGGTGGGGATGCCCGCCCCTGGCGGCGGATGGAATGGGGTGGCGGAGGGGCGTACCAGGAGAAGGCCTTCCAGGCCGTGGAGGAGTTCTTGAAGTGGGCGGGTGCCCGCTCCTTCGTCTACCAGCCGGACGCGTCGGGATAAGGGCGGGGCGGGCGACGGGGTCGCCGACGCTCGCGGCCCACCCCCCCTCCACTGTCACACCCCTGCCCTACCGTGGCTCCGTCAACCTCCAACGACGGAGACCGCATGAAGACCACCGTTCTTCTCGACCATGAGCCCGTCGCCGACGGCGGGTGGATGGTCCACGCTCTGCTGCGCCTCGAGGGCGAGGCTCCCGAGGACCGCGACCGGGTCCCCCTGAACCTCTCGCTGGTGCTCGACCGCTCGGGCTCCATGTGCGGCGAGAAGCTCCACGCCGCCCGCAAGGCCGCGGCCATGCTGGTGCGCCGGCTCTCCCCCGCCGACACCGTGAGCGTCGTCGCGTTCGACGACTCGGTCGACGTGGTGGCGCCTCCGGCCACCGGCGAGGCGCAGGAAGAGCTCCCCGACCTCATCGAGTCGATCGAGTGCGGCGGAAGCACGAACCTGAGCGGCGCGTGGCTCCGCGGACGCGATCTCGTGTTCGAGAGATTCCGCGAGGCCGGTGTGAATCGGATCATCCTCCTCACCGACGGCCAGGCCAACGTGGGCCTCATCCACCCCGGCCAGCTCGTGGGCCTGAGCCTGGCCGGAAGCAAGCGCGGCATCGGCACCACCACGATCGGCTTCGGCGAGGACTACGACGAGGATCTGCTCAAGGCCATGGCCGACGCCGGCCGGGGCGGGACCTACTACATCGAGAAGGTCGATCAGGCCTCCGGCGTCTTCGAGGAGGAGCTGGAAGGGCTCTTGTCCATCGCCGCGCAGAACGTGCGCATGACCGTGGAGCCCGGCGCGGACGTGAGCTCCGTGCAGGTGCTGCACGACTATCCGTCCGACGCCGAGGGCGATGCGCTCACGCTCGAGATCGGCGATCTCTACGCGCGCGAGCCCCGGCGCATCCTCATGGCCTTCCTCGTCCCGCCGCGCGAGCCCGGTGCGAGCCCGGAGGCCCGGGTCGCCCACCTATCGGTGCGCGCGCACGTGATCACCGAGAAGGGCGGCGTGGAGCTGCAGCACATCGACATCCCGGTGACGCTCACGCCCGAGGAGGGCGGCAAGGCCGAGCCCGAGGTCCGCAAGGAGATCCTGCTCGTGGAGGCCGCGCGGGTGCGGAAGGAAGCGCTCGAGGCCCGGGAGCGGGGCGACTGGGACTCGGCCGCCCTGGCCCTCCGGTCGTACTCGGACACGGTGCGGGCCTCGGGCATCCGCGACCCCGAGGTGGAGGAGGAGGCGCGCGACCTCGAAGGCATGGTCGGAGCCTTCGAGGAGCAGGCGGTCTACGAGGCGGACGTGAAGTACATGAAGCAGCGGGCGTACTCGCGGGATCGGAGCCGCGGGGAGTCGCTGGGCAGGTTCCGGCGGGAGTAGCGGGGACAAGACACGGTAGAAGGAAGGGAGAGAGGCGCTCGACGACGTCGAGCGCCTCGTCTACCCTTGCCGCAGCCTACGCTCCAGGCTAACTACAATCGTCGTCGCTGCCCGTCGGGTCGGGGGTCGTCCTCGCCTCGGCTCTCCCTCCGCCTCGAGCAAGGACCCGGAGACCATGGCACGCCGCACGATCACCCCCGTCGCCATCCGCAGCTCCGTCGCCATCCGCAGCACCGTCGCCGCGCTCAGAGCGATCACCGTCTTCGGCATCCTGCTGACCGCCGCCTGTCACGGCGCGCCCGAGGTCGCATCGGGCCCGGAAGCCGTCACCGACACCGTGGACGGGGTGCCTCGCCTGACCTACGCCGGCACCGGCGGGCCCACGCTCCACTGGTCCATGGACACCTTGGCGGTGATCGGCGACATCATGGGCACGGACGAGCACTACATGCTGGGCCGGGTGAGCGCGACGGGGTTGGCGGGAGACGACGCGGGCGACGTGTACGTCCTGGACTCGGACGCCTTCCACGTCTTGTCCTACGACTCCGCCGGCGCGTACCTGGCGACGTACGGACGGCAGGGGAACGGGCCCGGCGAGCTCGGTCAACCCGCCGCGGTGGGCGTCGGACCGGGCGACACGGTTTGGGTCCAGGGCATGACCACGCGTCGTCTCACCGGGTTTCCCATCGGAGGCGGAGACGCCCGAACCATCACCCTTCCAGGGAAGCAGTTCTTTCTCCCGCCTCTCGCCGCGGTGCCCGGCGGCTTCCTCACCCAGGGGTATCCCATGACGACGTTGCCTCGCCCGGGCCAGGAGCAGGAGGCATCGTCCGATGTCATGCCGCTCGTCTCGGTAGGGCCCGAAGGCGCGACCGCCGACACGCTCTGGAGCCGGCCCGCGCCCAAACGGGACCTCGTGCAGGTCCAGGTCAGCGGCAGGACGGCGATCATGCTCGTGACGCCGACCTTCGAGCCCACCCTCCGCTGGGACGCGTTCGCCGACGGCTCGATCGCCATCGCCTCCGACAGCAGCTACACGATCCATCTGCTCCGGCCCGACGGCAGCGAGTGGATGCGCATCGCCCGCGACCTCCCTCCCGTGCCCGTCGGCGACGACGAGCGCGAGCTCGCCCGGAACAGGATCCGCGAGGCCGCCGGCCACGGTGACATGCCGGACAACCCGACCATGCGGCAGATGATGGAAAAGCGCGTCGAGACGATGACCTTCGCCGCCGCCATCCCCCGCATCACGGGCATCCGCGTGGACGGCTCGGATCGGATCTGGGTCGGCGTGTCGCTCTCCTTGCCCGACTCCACCCAGCGGATCGACGTGTTCGAGCGGGACGGCAGCCTGCTCGGAACGATCGAGGACATGCGGCAACTCCCGGCGACGTTCTTCGGGTCCGATCGCGCCGCGGCGCTCCACACGGATCCCGATACCGACGTGCAGCAGGTCGTGGTGATGCGGCTGCGGGAGGGGGCGGGCGAGTAGGGGCGGCTCGGGACCGTCCGGCACGGCGAGATACCCGGGATGGCCAACGGGCGCCGGGCGCCCGGCCTCACGCTCCGGGCTCGTCCTCGGGTGGGGGACGATCGAGAAGCCGCTCGGTGAAGTCCTGGCGCTCCGCCAGGCGCGCCAACTCGTCTCGGAGGGCTTCGATGGCCCGCAGCATCCGCTCGCGGTCCTCGATCTCCCGAGTGCGGCCCGCGTCGGACATCCGATACTCCAGGAACTTCCCGAGGCGGCGTGTAATGGGATAGACCACGATGAACCCGCCGATCAAGGCCAGGACCACGATCGTGAAGATCATCATGGGTATGGTGTTGGGATCCACGAGGCCCGTCCCGGCCAGCTCATGATGGTGCCGACTCCAATGTCGGTCGCTCCAACGTACCCGACGGTGCAGCCAGGCGGATGGTTTCACGGCGCTGGCGACCGGCGCCCGACGCCAGGTCGTTCGCGGTGTCGGCGGTCGTGTTCGTGGGCGTGAGCCTGGCGTCCAGGCCGGGGGCCGCGGCGGAGGCGGCGTGACGGAGTCATCGGCCGCGGCGGAGACGGCATGACGGAGGGTGTCCGCCGGCGCTTGCCCGCCTGCGGCCCGCTGCCCTACCATGCTCATCGCTCGGGAAGTCCGTTTCCATCCCCTGCCGGTCGCCCTGCCCCGCCGTCCCTCGAACCCGCACCCCGACGGAGGATCTGCCATGCCCCGAGCCACCACGGGCCTGGCCGCAGCGATGGCCACG
>CAZVYM010000117.1:7804-12619 GCA_964630935.1 uncultured Gemmatimonadaceae bacterium
GCGGGCACACATCCTCGGCGTGGCCACGGATATCTGGGGCTTCGCCGAGCTGGGCTTCCAGGAGCAGCGGAGCTCGGCACTCCTGCAGGAGCAGCTCCGCAACGCGGGCTTCACCGTGCGCGCGGGGGTGTCCGACATGCCGACGGCGTTCATCGCCGAGTGGGGAAGCGGCAAGCCCGTGATCGGCATCCTGGCCGAGTTCGACGCGCTGCCGGGGCTGTCCCAGGATACGGTCCCCTACCGCAAGGCGCTGATGGAAGGAGGCTCCGGCCACGGCTGCGGACACAACCTGTTCGGCACCGCGTCCACGGCCGCGGCCATCGCCGTGAAGCACTGGCTCGAGGAGAGCGGTACGCCCGGCACCCTCCGCCTGTACGGAACGCCGGCCGAGGAGGGCGGAGACGGCAAGGTCTACATGGTCATGGACGGGCAGTTCCAGGACGTGGACGCCGTGCTCACCTGGCATCCCGGCGACGACAACAGCGCCAGCCCTTCCCACAACCTGGCGGTCATCTCCGCCTACTTCCGCTTCCACGGCGTCGCCGCACACGCCGCCGCCGCGCCGGACCGCGGCCGCTCGGCGCTGGATGCGGTGGAAGCCATGGACATGATGGTCAACCTGATGCGCGAGCACGTGCCCCAGACCACGCGCATCCACTACGTGATCCGCCACGGAGGCCTGGCCCCCAACGTCGTGCCCGACTTCGCGGAGACCGAGTACTACGTGCGCCATCCCTCCGCGGATACGGCCAAGGCGATCTTCCAGCGTGTGGTGGACGCGGCGAACGGCGCCGCCCTGGGCACCGGCACCACGATGGACTACGAGGTCTTCAACGGCAGCTACGAGGAGCTGCCGAACCAGACGCTCGCGCGGCTCATGGACGCGAACCTGCGCCGCGTGGGGGGCGTCACCTACACGGATCCCGAGACGGCGTTCGCTCGCCTGCTCCAGAAGACGCTCGGCGAGCACCCGCCGGCGCTCGCGCAGGCCACGGAGATCCAGCCGTTCGACACGACCCACATGACGTACGCCTCGTCGGACGTGGGCGACGTGAGCTGGGTGGTCCCCACCACCGGCCTGAGCACGGCGACCTGGGTGCCGGGCACCGCCGCGCACACCTGGCAGGCCGTGGCGACCGACGGGATGAGCATCGGCGGCAAGGGGCTCATCGTGGCGGCGAAGACCCTCGCCATGACCGCCGTGGACCTGTTCACGAAGCCCGCGGCGCTGCAACAGGCCCGGAGCGAGTTCCGGGCGCGGCGGGGACCGGACTTCCGGTACGAATCCCTGATCGGGAATCGGAAGCCGCCGCTGGACTACCGAAAGAGTGGGACCCCCTGACGGGCGCGACGCTCGCGAGGTGGTGGGCGAACATGAAGACCCGGCTCTGCGTGATCCTGTCGCCCGATGAGCTGAATGATCACCTGACGACTCATCTCGTTGCGCCGATGACCACCGGAGGCCACCCCTATCCGTTCCGCATCCCATGCAGGTTCCAGAAGAAGGACGGCTTCATCGTGCTCGACCAACTGCGGACCGTCGATCGCGCCAGGCTCTTTCGGAGACTCGGCAAGCTGTCCACGCCGACCCTGAGCAAGGCGCTGGGCGTCCTCCAGGAGATGTTCGCGGAGTAGAGCCGTCTCGCCGCCGTCCTCCGCGCGACTGGCGTGGTGCCCGTCCGCGAGCGTCCGGGAACGCGGCGCCGGGGCGTTTCACCTGAAACGTCCCCGAGCGCCGTCCATGGCGGGATGGAGCCCATCCCCGTCATCCTCCCGGCCGGCCGTCGTAAGGAAAATCAGCGCGACGGAGCGAAGCCTATGCCGCCGACCCTGGCGGCACTTCCGCGGACCGACGGAGCGTGCGCTCGACTCCGGCTCACGGGTGGATGAGGAGAGGGTATGAAGAGTCGTTTGCGGTCACGGGCAGGGCGGGTCCAGGCGCTCGGGCTCGGAGGTCTGGCGCTCCTGGCGCTCTCGGTCTTCCTCGCCTCGTGCCGCGACCTGTCGGGGCCGGAGCCGAGCGGAGGCGACATCCTCGAGCGCCTGAACGCCCTGCCGGGCGTCGAGGCCCACGAGATCCAGGCCTACTACGGCTATCCCCGGGCCTTCCAGCTCGACATCACCCAGCCCGTGGACCATCACGATCCCAACGGCCCCACGTTCACGCAGCGCGCGTACCTCTCGCACCTCGACCCGGACGCGCCCATGGTCTTCGCTCCGTCCGGCTACGGCGCGTCGCCCCAGTCGTGGGAGGAATTGGCGTGGATCCTCCAGGGCAACTGCCTGAGCGTGACCCACCGCTACTTCCCGGGGAGCCGTCCCGCAGACATGGACTGGCAGTACCTGGACCTCTGGCAGTCCGCGGAGGACCATCACCACATCGTCACGCTCCTCAAGCAGATCTACGGCGGTGCGTGGGTCAGCACCGGGGCGAGCAAGGGCGGCGAGACCGTCCTCTTCCACCGGCGCTTCCACCCCGACGACGTCGATGCCACGGTGGCCTACTCGGCCCCCCTGCTCTTCTCGACGGACGATCCGCGGTTGATGCCCTACCTGCGCAGCGTGGAGACCGACGCGGAACGGACGGCGATCCATGCGTTCCAGCGGGCCCTCCTGGAGCGGAAGGATCAGCTCCTGGACGACTTCGGCGCGTGGTTCCCGCAGCACGGCTACTCGTACTCCTTGCCGCTGGCGCCCGAGTTCGAATCGGCGGTGGCCGCGTACGAGTGGGAGTTCTTCCAGCGCCACGTCTTCGACGTGTCCGACATTCCGGCGGCCGACGCGCCCGACCAGGAGATGGTGAACCACCTGGCCGAGGTCGTGCGTCTACACTTCGATTCGGACGCGGGCCGGGACTACTTCAGCGCCTACGTCTATCAGGCGTTTACCGAGCTCGGCTATCCCTACATCGACGTCGATCATCTCGCGGACCTGCTCGTCGAGGATCCCCTCGACGTCCGGGAAGTCTACGGCTTTCCGTCGAACCTGCCGCTCGAGTACGGGCCGGAGGCCGTGTCCGACGTCGCGTCCTGGATCCAGACCCAGGGTGACGGGATCATCCTTCTCTACGGCGCCCTGGATCCGTGGGCGGGTGGTGCGGTCGAGCTGACGGACGGCACGGACGCGCTCGAGGTGGTCCAGCCCGGCGCCGACCACGGGGTGCAGATCGTCGACCTGGACCGCCGCGACGAAGTACTCGCCAAGCTCAGCGAGTGGCTGGGCATGCAGGTGACGATCCCGGCTGGTGCACCGGCCCGGGTGGCTCCCGCCGGCGTCGAGGCCGCACGCGTCGCGGCTCCGGACGTGTGGCGGCCGCTGATCGCCGGGAGGCGCTGAGCTAGCGGAGGCGCCGAGCTCCGGGAGGCGTCGAGCTGCTGGAAGCGCCGATCCTCGGGAGGCGCCGATCTGCGGGAAGCGCCGACCTTCGGTTGGTGCGGCTGGAACACCGCCGGCCGAGGCCGGAGGTGAGGCCCGACCGCCACGCGATTAGCGCTCCGGGCCACGTAATCGTATGTTTTCATCACTCCCCAGGGACCCTCCGCACCCCTCCGGAGTCTGCCCGATCTCGTGGCGACTCTGTGGCCCTGCCCCCGGCCTTCAGTCGACCGGCGTGTCGCCAGGCTGGACGTGATCAGGTTCTCCTGATGCGCATACGTGGGGTGGAGCACCGCCATGCTCGAAGCCCTCGGGGCCTCGCACGCGCCATGCGGAAGCGGAAGCGGGCGGCCACGCGCCGCCGCGCCGGATGAGGCGGAGCGTGCCCGGGGTTCGCCGGCGGCCGGCGCTCGAGACCCGATCCGTGCGCACGCGCGGCGCCCGGAGCGCCCGCGACGCATCCTCGCAGCCGCCCGTGCGCTCGCCCTGATCGCGGCGTTCGGACTCGCCTCCTGCGACACCTTCCTCGATACCGGAGCGCACACGCAGCGGTCGGCGGCCATGAGCGTCGCGTTCGCCCTCCAGTCGGGGCTCGGCGGAGACGCGCAGGCGTTCGACAAGGCCGACGCGGCGCGCATCGTCCTCACGCGGCGCAGTGACGGCAGCACGGCGTACGACGAGACGATCGACCTGTCGCCGGCGGGTGGGGACATCCGGACCACCATCGATCTGGACCTGAAGTCGGAATCCGAGACGTTCGACCTGACCGTCGAGCTACTGGCCGGCGGGCAGGCTCTGTTCGAGGGAACCACGACCGTGAACCTGCGGGTGGACGAGACCACCTCGGTCGAGATGTCCCTCGATCCCGTGATCGCCAGCATCCTGATCCAGCCGGCGTCCATCACGATGACGGCGCTGGGCGATTCGGTCGTCCTCGACGTCGTCGCCCTGTTCGCCACCGAGGACACCGCCCGGTCCGTGCATCCGACGCTCACCACGCTCGACGCCGGCATCGCGAGCGTGTCGGGCACGACGGTCAAGGCGGTCGGCGAGGGCACCACGAGCGTGGTGGCCCAGTCCGGCTCGACGACCACGACGGTCCCGGTGCAGGTGCAGGCCACGGTGGCGAGCGTGTCGGTCGAGCCCGAGTCGGACACGATCCTCGTCGGCGACGAGCTCCAGCTCACCGCCGGCGCCCACGACGCGAACGGCCATGCGCTCGTGCGGACCGCCACGTGGAGCTCGAGCGACGGCAAGATCCTGACCGTCGACGCGACCGGTCGGGTGCACGCGCTCGCCGTCGGCCGGGCCACCGTGACCGCCGCCGTGGAAGGCGTGCACGGCCAGGCGGTGATCACCGTGGATCCGGTCCCGATCCCCGACGTCACGCTCACGGTGAGCGTGCACGGGCTCGGCTCCGTCACCTCGTCGGGCGTGGAG
>CAZVYM010000118.1:0-12583 GCA_964630935.1 uncultured Gemmatimonadaceae bacterium
CTGGTCGGCGTACGAGGTGCTCGGCGACACCTCCTTCCTGCGCGCGGTGTATCCGCACATGCAGGAACAGGTTCGCGGATGGACCCACGAGCACTGGGACGGGGAGCACCGCATGTACGACTGGGTGGGCGCCTGGGACGGGATGGAGACGAACATCAACTCCCGCCTCACGGACGACCCCTTCAGCGGGGCCGAGGGTTACCGTCCCACGCTGGACAGCTACCTCTACGCCGACATGAAGGCCATCTCCCGGGCGGCCGTGATCTTCGGCGACAGCGCCCGAGCCGAGCTCTACGGAAGTCGCGCCGACAGCCTGAAGCGGCGCGTGGAAGACGAGCTCTGGGACTCCTCGCGAGACTTCTTCTTCCACCAGTTCGCGCACGACGAGAAGGGCGGCATCCGCGCCAAGACGCTCACCTACCAGTCGGGCCCGTACGCCGGCAACCCGCACGGGCGGGAGGAGATCGGCTACATCCCGTGGCAGTTCGAGCTACCGGACTCCGGCTACGCCAGCGCGTGGCGCTTCCTCATGGACACGGCCTATTTCGCGGCCCCGTACGGGCCCACCACGGTCGAGCGAGGGGACCCGCAGTTCTACGTCTCGCCGCGCTGCTGCGAGTGGAGCGGGAACGAGTGGCCGTACGCCACGACGCAGACGCTCGTCGCCATGGCGAACCTGCTCGACGACTACACCCAGTCGGTCGTCACGAAGGGCGACTACTACAAGCTGCTTCGCACCTACGCGTTGGATCAGCGGATGAACGGCCGGCCCTATGTCGCGGAAGCCGCGAACCCGTTCACCGGCTCGTGGTCGGGCCACAACACCTTCTACCACAGCGAGCACTACTTCCACTCGGGGTTCGTGAACCTCGTCATCAGCGGGCTGGCGGGCCTGCGCCCGCGCGCCGACGACACCCTGGAGGTGGCCCCGCTCGCGCCCGACGACTGGCCGTACTTCGCGCTGGAAGGAGTCCGCTACCATGGCCACGACGTATCGATCGTCTGGGACCGTGACGGCACCACGTACGAGCGGGGGGCGGGGTTGAGCGTGTGGGTGGACGGCAGGCTGATGGAGCGCCGGGCCGGCCTGGGGCCGATGCGCGTCGCGATCTCCCCGCCCCGGCTTCCCGCACGCGCTCCGCGCCTGAACGATTACGCGGTGAACAACGAGCGCGCCGTCTACCCGCTCGCGACGGCGTCCTCGAGCGATCCGCGCTACCCGCCTTTCTGGGCTGTCGACGGGAACCGCTGGTACCACCCCTCGCCTCCGAACCGTTGGGTAGCGGCGCCGTCGGCCGGCGGAAGCGATTGGCTCCAGGTCGACTTCGGCACCGAGCGCCCCATCGAGTCCGTGAAGCTCTACTTCCTCGACGACGTCGATGCGCCCCCCGTGGAGGCCACCGGCGAGGAAGACCGCTCGGGATTCCCGGGCAAGCCGGGCGAGACGACCCTCCCGGTCCGTCCCCCGGCGAGCTACGAGGTCCAGACATGGACCGGCTCGACCTGGACGGACGTGCCGGGCCAGACACGCACGCCCGAGAGCCCCGAGGGGCGGCGGGCCAATACCGTCGACTTCCCCCGGATATCCACCTCGAAGATCCGCGTGGTGCTCCACCACCAACAGGGGTCGACTTCGGGCCTCACGGAGATCGAGGCCTGGGGCCCGGGTGAGCTTCCGATCCCCCCGGCGACGGCGCCCGTGCGCGATCTCGCCTGGAACCCGAACGGGGACGGCTACCCGCGCGTCACCGCCTCCTACACGGGCCCGTCGGATTCGCCCGCCGAGGCCGTGGACGGCCGCATCGCCCTCACCCGCTATTCGAGGAACCGTTGGACGGCGTACCGTTCGCCCAACCGGGCGGATTGGCTGGAGGTCGACTTCGGAGAAGCGAAGCGCGTCGGGAGCGTCGAGCTCTACTTCTACGGGGACGGAGGCGGCATCGCCGCGCCGAAGGAGTATCACGTGGAGGTCTGGCGGGACGGCGCCTGGCGCCCGGTGGCGGAGCAGTCACGCACACCGGAGGCGCCGATGGCGTGGGCGCAGAACACCGTGAAGTTCGATCCGGTCGGCACGCCCCGCGTGCGGGTGATCTTCACGCATGCGCTGCCCGCGTTCACGGGGGTGAGCGAGATGAGGGTGTGGGAAGCGGAGTAAGGCGGCTTGGCGGAGCGGGAGGCCGTCACGCCCCCCGTGCCGGCGCGCATCGAGAACCGCCACGCCCGCGCTCGACCGGTTGGACGCGGAGCGGCCCGGTCAGCGGCGTTCCTGCCCTCCCAGCTTCGCCCTGACCTCCGGGAGCCAGTCGCGCACCAGGACGAGCCCGCTGGTCGAGGTCCCCGCTGGTTGCTCGGGGCTCTCGGGGCGGAGCATCAGGAAGGTGCCATCGTCGGGTGTGACGTCGTAGTAGTGGTTGTCGTCGTTGGAGGCGTAGGCGCGCGCGCTGAAGAGCGCGTGATGCGCTCCCGCGGCGAACGTGGGCGCTCCGGTCACGTCGACGGCTACGACCTGTCCACCACCGTTGCGGTAGAAGAGATCCTTCCCGTCGTGCGACCACCGCGGCTCCGCACCCCCGTCCGTCGACACCTGCCAGAGTCCGTTCTGAGCGTCCGGAAAGGGACGTACGTAGACTTCCTTGCGGCCGGTGACGTTGGACGCGTAGGCGAGCCAACGGCCGTCGGGGGAGAGGGCCGGGCCCGTCTCCTCGGCGGGCGTCGCCACGAGCGGTAGGGGCGTGCTGTCACCGCTCGTACGCACGGCCAGGATATCCCCGCTGCCGGCGGCCACGTCGTCCGTGCGGTAGACGATCCACTTTCCGTCGGGAGACCAGAGCCCCTCCCAGACGGGCCGTTCGTCCGACACGACACGCTCCGGCCTCCCGCTCCCGTCCGCCTGCTTGGCCCAGAGCTCCATCTTCCCGCCCGCATCGGACGCGTACAGGATCGTCCTGCCGTCGGACGACCAGGACGGACGGATGTTCGTCGTCCCATCGAAGGTCAGGCGGGTCGCTGGACCGTTGGGGAGGCGCAGGACGACGAGATCGCTGCGCGCCCCCGCGCTGTCGTTCACGCTGAGCGCGAGCCGTGACCCGTCGGGGGAGAGCGCGAGGCCGCCGTTGTCGGCGATCGAGGCACTCCATGTGCTGTCGACCCGGTGCACCCTGGCCCCATCATGCGACACCGCCACGAGCCCCAGCCGCGTCGAGCTCACCGTCGCGCTGCCCTCCACATACAGCATGGTGCCATCCGCGCCCAGGACCACGTCGCCGATGCTGGAGGTCGTGCGCACGCCATCCAGGATCGACACGGGGGGACCGGCGAGATCGAGCTTACGGCGATCGAACGGAGCGGCGAAGAGCGCGCCGTCGGTCCGGGAATACACCAGGACGTCCCCGGGTACGATCCATCCCCCGAGCGCGCCACGCATCAGCTCGTGCAGCACGCCGCTCTTCAAGTCCAGCGCGACCTCGCGCGTGCGATTGCCGAGCACACCCACCAGCACGGCATCCGCGCCGGGCACCGGAGCGACGCGCCAGATCTGTCCGCCGGCCGAGTCGGAGGTCAGCACTCGCTCGGCGGCCCCTCCTCCCACCGTCGTCTTGAACAAGCGATCGACGTTCCGGCCGATGAAGACGATCGTGCCGTCGTCCAGCCAGGCGGCGCCATTGGACGCGGCCGAATCCGAAACGACGATCGGCGCCCCACCCTCCCGCGCGACGCGCTTGAGGTCGCCGTCCGAGTACACGATCCAATGGCCGTCCGGCGAGAACGAAGGCGCCGGAAAGCTCTCGCCCCTGAGGACCGTGACCGGCGCGAGTGGCCTGCCGTGAAGCTCGCCCCGCTCCTTGATCCAGAGCTTCGGGCCACCGACGGTGTCACCATATACGATCGCCGACCCGTCCGGGGCCACCGCCGCACCGAGACCGATGATGCCGGGGACGCCCGTCGGGCCCAGCGTGACTACGTCGCGAGAGACGGGAGGCGTGGGACCGGGACGCAGCCAGCCCCAGAGAGCGGCAGCGGCGAGCAGGGCCATGGTGGCGCCCATGAGGGTGACGGTGCGGCCGGAGGTCCGCGAAGCCGCGGCTTCCCGTGCCGCCGCGGAGGCACTCGGTCGGGTCATCACCCTGGTCCGCCCCTCCAACGCCTCGCCGAGCTCCGCCGCCGTGGCGAACCGGTCGGCCGGCAGACGCTCCAGCGCCTTCAGCACCGCCGCCTCCACATGGGGCGGGATCGTCTTGCGCTGCGTGACGAGCGGCCGCGGGTCCTCCGTGACCAGACGCGCGATGATCGCCTGCGCCGTCGGACCGGTGAACGGAGGCTCCCCCACGAGCGCCTCGTAGAGCGTGGCGCCCAGCGCGTACACGTCGCTCTTCGCCGTGACGTCGTGGCCCCCCATCGCCTGCTCGGGGCTCATGTAGTGCGGCGTGCCCACGCTCATGCCGGTCTCGGTCATCCGGGTCCCGCCCGCCGTCGACAGCGCCAACGCGATCCCGAAGTCCGCCACCACCGCCCGGCCGTCGTGGATGAGGATGTTCTCCGGCTTGATGTCGCGGTGGACGACGCCTTGCCGGTGTGCATAGTCCAGGGCGCTGGCAACCTCCACGCCGATCCGGACCGCAACGTCGACGGGGAGCTGCTTCTCGTGGTCGATCCGGTCGCGGAGCGACTCGCCCTCCACGTAGGGCATCACGTAGAAGAGCTGGCCGTCGGCGTCGCCCGAATCGAAGAGAGGCAGAATGTTCGGGTGCTGCAGGTTGGCCGTCGTCTTGATCTCGGTCAGGAAACGCTCGGCGCCGATGACGGCCGCAAGCTCGGGCCTGAGCACTTTGAGCGCGACCTTGCGGTCGTGCTTCACGTCGTGGGCCAGGTAGACCGTGGCCATGCCGCCCTCGCCCAGATGGCGCTCGATGACGTATCGGTCGGCGATGGCGAGTCGCAGGCGTTCGGTGATCTCGGTCATGGGCGCACGCTATGCCGCGGTTGGGGTCGGAGCAACGATGGTGTTCGGGGGCTACCGCTTCAGCTTGGCCCGCAGCTCCGGGAGCCAGTTGTCGATCTCGATGAGCTTGTCCGAGCCCGGCGCCTGCTCGTAGCGCGCTCGCAGCATGATGAAGTGCTGGTCGTCGGGCGCGACCCCGTAGAAGTGGTAGTAGGCGTTGGTCACGAAGCTCAGCTTACCGAACAGCTCCGTCCGGGCCTCGACCGCAAACGTCGGCGACGTCTGCACCGACGCCTCCACGAACCTGCCGTCCCCACCCCAGTAGAACAGCTTCGAGCCGTCGTGCGACCACTGCGGCTCGGTCCCCGCTCCCGCAGAGACCTGCCATTTCGCGCCGCTCGTGTCGGGGAACGGCCGCACGAAGACCTCCTGCGGGCCGTTCACGTCCGACGAGTACGCGAGCCAGCGACCGTCCGGCGAAAGGGCCGGCGCGAGCTCGGTCGCCTCCGTGGCGACCAGCGGCACTCGGACCGTGTCGCCACTGGTACGAACGGCGAGGATATCGCCGTTCCCCGCGCTGACGTTGTCGGTGCGGTAGATCACCCACTTCCCGTCTGGAGACCACAGGCCGCCCCATGCGTGGCGCGGGTCGGACGCCACGAGAGAGGCCGTGCCGCTCCCATCCGCCCTCTTCGCCCACATCTGAACCGTCCCGCCACCTCCGCGGTCGGAGACGTACAAGATGCGGCTCCCGTCGGGCGACCACTCTGGCCGGATGTTGGTCGTCCCGTCGAACGTGAGGCGAGTCGGTACACCGCCGCGGAGGTCGAAGACGTAGATATCGCTCCTGCGGGCTGTCGAGTCGCTCAAGCTGACCGCGAGGCGACGGCCGTCCGGCGAAAGGTCCAGTCCCCCGCCGCTCGCCACCACCGGCATGGGCAGCGCCGTGTCCAACACGGCCACCGACCCGTCGCGCGCGACGCGCGTGATCTCCGGGTGGAGTGTCTGCACCGCGGCCCCCCTGACGTAGAGCACCGTCCCGTCCCGTCCGGCCGTCACGTCGGGGATCTGCTGGAACGACCGGATGCTGTCGAGCACGTTCACCGGCGTGCCGGTAGCCTCGAGGCGGCGGCTGTCGAAGCGCACCGCGTAGAGGTCGCCACCCGACTCGACGTATAGGAGCAGGCCGCCCACCACCCACGCGGCCACTGCGTTCGCCCGGACCTGTCGCTTCTCGCCGGTGGCGAGGTCCAGGGCCACGACCTCGGGGTGCGGCCCGTTCACGCCGACGAGCACGGCGTCCCGTCCCGGCACCGGGGAGACCCGCTGGAACAAGCTGCTCGCCGAATCCACCGTGAGGATCGTACGGGCAGGTCCGCCGGCCGCAGGGATCGCGTAGAGGCGCTGCTGGCCGGCATCGATCGAGACGATCGTATCGTTCTCGAGCCACGCCGTGCCACAGCACACGGCGACATCCGAAAGCAGGACCGGCGTGCCGCCTCCGCGCGCCACGCGCTGGAGCTTGCCGTCGTCGAACGCGACCGATTGCCCGTCGGGCGAGAACGACGGACCCGGATACCCGGAGACCGAGGCCAGGAGCTGCGGACGCACCTGGTCACGCTCCTTCAAGAGGAGTCGCATCCTCCCCGACGTGCTGTCGACGTACGCCAGCGCAGATCCGTCCGGCGCGATCGCGGCTCCCCAACCCACAGCTCTGGGCGCCCCGTTCATGAGGGAGCCAAGAACCACTTGATGTCGCATCGTCGGTGCCGCCACCGATCTCGACCATCCCCACGCGGCGAGACCGGCCAGCGCGACGATCACCGCGCCGACGACGACCGCGCCGGTTCGTCTGCGGGGGCCCGCACCGACCCCTTCGGCCACCGCGGCCGCGCCCGGCCGCGCCGAAACGACGATCCGACCCTCGAGCGCCTCTCCGAGCTGCGCCGCCGTGGCGAACCGGTCCGCCGGCAACCGCTCCAGCGCCTTCAGCACCGCCGCCTCCACGTGCGGCGGGATGGTCTTGCGCTGCGTGGTCAGCCGCCGCGGCTCCTCGGTCACCAACCGGGCAATGATCGCCTGCGCCGTCGGACCCGTGAACGGGGGCTCCCCGACCAACGCCTCGTACAGCGTGGCGCCCAACGCGTACACATCACTCCTGGCCGTGACGTCGTGGCCCCCCATCGCCTGCTCGGGACTCATGTACGCAGGGGTGCCCACGGACATGCCGGTCTCCGTCATGCGCGAGCCGCCCGCCGTCGACAGCGCCAGCGCGATCCCGAAGTCCGCGACCAGCGCCCGGCCCTCGTGCAGCAGGATGTTCTCCGGCTTGATGTCCCGGTGCACGATCCCGTGCCGGTGCGCGTAATCGAGCGCGTCGGCCACCTCCAGGCCCATCTTCACGACCTCTTCGACCGGAAGCTGGCGCTCCTGCTCGAGGCGCTCCCGCAGGGTCTCGCCCTCCACGTAGGGCATCACGTAGAACAGCTGCCCGTCCGCGTCGCCCGAGTCGAAGAGCGGCAGGACGTTGGGATGCTGCAGGTTGGCCGTCGTCTTGATCTCGGTCAGGAAGCGCTCGGCTCCGATGACGGCCGCCAGCTCGGGCCGCAGGACCTTCAAGGCCACCTTGCGGTCGTGCTTCACATCGTGAGCGAGGTAGACCGTGGCCATGCCGCCCTCGCCCAGATGGCGCTCGATGACATAGCGGTCGGCGATGGCTAGCCGCAGGCGTTCGGTGATTTCGGTCATGGGCGCACGGTATGGCGCGGTCGGAGTCGGAGCAACGATCCTGAGCGGGGACTGCGGCAGTCCGACCTCCCCGCATAACCACAGCCAGCGTGACAACTATACTCGTAACGAGTATACTCCACTTCGTGGACCCGACGACCTTTCTGCCTCTCACGGACCTCGCGTTCAACATCCTCGTCGTCCTCAAGGACGAGGACATGCATGGGTACGCCCTTCTGAAGCGGCTGCGCTCACGCACCGGGCGCGAGAGCCTGCGCACCGGGACGGTGTATGCGGCTCTGGCTCGTCTCCAGGACCAGGGCCTGGTCGGCGAGGCCGACGACCAACCCTCCCATCCCGAAGACGATCAGCGCAGGAGGTACTACCGCCCGACCGCTCTCGGCGAGGCGGTCGCCCGCGCCGAGGCGAGCCGACTCCAGGAGCTTCTGGGACTGGCTCGTCGCAAGGACCTGCTGCGGCGCGGTGGGGCCTGAGTCCGTGGATCCCCGGTGGCTCGCCCGCTCCCTCGGGCACCGACTCGCCGCGGTCGTCCTCCTGGTCTGGCCGGCGAGCGCTCGCCGACGAGACGGCCCGTCGCTCCTGGACGCCGTCGACGAGGAGCTCCGCTCCGCCGCTCGACGCGGTCTCTTGGAGCTGGTGCGTTGCACCGTCGCCGAGTGTGCATCGGTGCTCGCGAGCGGGCTCTCCCTCCGCGTGGATCAGGCCGGGGATCTCGTCCGTCGCACGATCCGGGGAGTCGCCGCCGAGGCTCTGGCGTGGCGGGACGACCTTCGCATCGCCGCACGGGGTCTCCTGAGGAATCCGGGATTCACCCTGGTGGCGGTGTGCACGCTCGCCATCGGAATCGGCGCGAACGCGGCGATCTACCAACTGGTGGATCGGGTGCTCATCCGCCCGCCCGCCTACGAGAGACCCGACGAGCTCATACTCGTCTGGGGCTCGCGCAGGGGGAGCGCCGAGCGCGTTCCGATCCAGGCGCCCGACGCCGGAGTCCTGGCCGAGCGGGCGACCACGCTCGCGTCCGTCGCCTTCACGGGCCGGCCGACGGACGGCGCGCTCGGGCCCGCAGGCGGCGTCCACCCACAGCATGTCGTCGTCGCCGACGTCACACCCGACTTCTTCCGGGTGCTGGGCGTACCGGTCGCGCGAGGTCGGGGCTTCCTGGATCAGAGCGGCGTCGGGGCATCGAGTCCCGAAGGGGAGGTGCAGGCCTCGGCCGTATTGATCTCGGACGATACCTGGCACCGGGTGTTCGACGGCGATCCTTCCGTGCCCGGCCGGACCGCTCGGCTGGACGGTCGACCCGTCACGATCCTCGGTGTCATGCCTTCGAGCTTTCGACTCGAGCTCCCACCGTCGGCGGGCGTCGCGACCGACGTGGACGTATGGGTCCCGATCGAAGTTCCTCTCGTCTCCCTGGCGCGCCCGAACGGCCGCCTCATCGACCAGGACTCCGACAACAGCGGCGCCGTCGTCGGGAGGCTGGCGCCCGGGGGGACGCTCCCCTCGGCACGGGACGAAGCAGCCCGGATCGCACGGCAGCTTCGAGCCGAGGTTCCCGATCACGCCGCATCGGGCTTCGATCTGACGGTGCGACCCATGCACGCCGACGCGACAGCGCACCTCCGAGAGCTCCTCGTCGCGCTACTCGCCGGGGCGGCTGCCGTGCTCCTGGTCGCGTACCTGAGCCTCTCGGCGCTCCTTCTGGCTCGGGGGCTGTCCAGGGAGCGGGAGGTGGCGGTGCGAGGGACTTTGGGGGCCGGCCCAGGGCGGATCGCGCGAGGCCTCTGGTCCGAGAGCCTTCTTCTGCTGGCGCTCGGCGGCGCGCTGGCGCCTTGGGTGGCCGTCGCGATCGACTGGGCACTGACCCGCCTCGTGACGCCCGACATCGCCTGGCTCGCACACGCCTCGCGGCCGGGATCCGCCGTCGTGCCGATACTCGCGGCAACGACGGTGGGAGCCCTCCTGTTCGGTGGGATCGCGGTGCTCCAGGCGGGAGCTTCTCTGAGGAGCGGGGGCCGAGGCCTGGTCCGGTCGCAGCCGGCCCGCGGCAGGGGCCGGGAGGCCCTGATCGTGGTCGAGGTGGCCGTGTCCGTCGTCCTGGTCCTGGGCGCCACGCTTCTCTTCCGTACAGCGGACGAGCTGCGACGCGTGGACCTCGGGTTCGACCCCGACAGCGCCGTCGCATTCAACGTCTCGTTCCGGGCAGCGGGGGAGCGTCGGGGCCCGGCCGAGCGCGCCCGCCTGGCTCGATCCGTGGAGGAGGCCGTCCGGACCCTCCCGGGCGTCGAGGCTGTCGGGCTTACGGGGGCTTTGCCCCTGTCGGGCCGCCGCTGGTCGCAGCCCTATGGATTGGCGGGCCAGACGCTCTCGGAGTGGTCGGCACAAAGGGCGGACTTCCGGGTCGTGACGTCGGGCTATTTCGCGGCGATCGGGACGCGCCTTCTGGAGGGTAGATCGTTCACGTCCGACGAAGACCTCGATGAGCGGGAGCGCGTGGTGGTGGTCGACCGGAGTCTGGCCCGCCGTCTGGCGCCCCACGGCTCAGCGCTCGGATCGGTGATCGGGATCCCACTCGATGGGGAGCCCGTCCAAGCACGGGTCGTGGGCGTCGTCGAGCCGGTCCGACAGAAGGACCTCCTCACACCGGCGCGAGAGACGGTGTACGTACCCTATCGGCAAGAGGCCTCACGGAACGTCTCCTTCGTCGTCAGGACGACGGTCGCCCTTCGCGAGATGGCTCTTTCGATTCGGCCGGCGGTGCTCGGCGTGGATCAGGGCCTGGCGGTCTATGGGATGCGCCCACTCTCCGACTACGTACGCTCGCAGACGGGCCCCACCCGCTTCGGGTACGTGCTTCTGACCGCCTACGGGCTGCTGTGCCTGCTCTCAGCGGCGCTCGGCCTGTACGGTGTCGTGGCCTGGGAGGTCGGCCGCCGCCGGCATGAGCTCGGCGTGCGTATGGCGATTGGTGCGACGAGCTCCCGCATCCGTGCCGCCGTGCTCCTCGACGGGGCCCGGCTCGCCGCGATGGGAACCCTCGGGGGGACGGCTCTGGCCGCGCTCACAGCCCCGCTCTTGAACCGGCTCCTCTACGGCGTTTCCTTGTTCGATCCATGGACCTGGGTCGGTGCCATGGCTCTGGTCGGGAGCGTAACGCTCCTCGCGTGTTGGATGCCCGCTCGGAGCGCGAGCCGACTGGATCCAGGCCAGGCACTCCGATCGGACTGAGACAGGTAGCGCCGATGCCACTACTCCGAGTTCTGCCTTCGAGCCTACCTGCATGGGTCGTCCTGGCGCTCGCGGCCGTCCTTTGGGCGGCCCCCGCACGGGCCCAGAGGGTCCTGAACACCGAGCGCGTAGACCCACGGACCGTCTCGGGGTTCTTCACCCGCTTCGAGGCCGGCGCCGATCTCCAGGGTGGCAACTCGGACATCCTGAACCTGAAGGGGAACGGGATGGCGGGCTACCACGGCACCCACTCCTGGATCCTCCTGCTCGGCGGGCTCTCGTACCTGAAGAGCAGCGGCAACGTGTCGGTCGACGACCAGTACATGCAGGCGCGCTACGGATGGATCTTCACCGAGCGCACGCGCACCTTCCACTTCGTCCAGATCCAGAAGAGCCGCGCGCAGGCCCTGTCGCGTCGTGTCCTGCTGGGGAGCGGGCTCCGCCACGCGTTCGTGTCGAGCGAACGGAGCCGGCTCGAGCTCGGCGCGGGCCTCATGTGGGAGTCCGAGCTGCTGAACGAAGCCAAGCTTCCGGCCGGCACTCCGCCCCGCTCCCACGACTGGCGGGGTGACCTGATCGGCGTCGCGTCCCGCAAGCTCTCGAACACCGCCACGCTGTCCGAGGTTCTCTACGTCGAGCCCCGCGTCGACGAGCCCGCGGACATCCGCATCCTGAACGACACCAGGCTCGCGGTGAAGGTGGTCAAGGGCGTCGACCTGAACGTCACGTTCCGCTGGCTGCACGACAGCCGCCCACCGCCGTCCATCGGTCGCGACGACGTCGAGCTCGAGACATCGATATCGGCGACGGTGAATTAGGCGCGGCCGGGCCGGCCGGCCGGAGCGTCCGATCGGGACGGACACAGGCGACGCGGCGACGCTCCAACCGCGAGCGACCGCCTTCGGAGGGGCGCGGGCCACGCGACGCCCGAGGAGAGGCTCTGCCGCGAGTAGCGGCAGAGCGAGGCAACCGGACAACGCCCGAGCGTACCGGTGGGACGTGCGCCCGGGCTCCGGCACGGACGCTTCGAGGAGCGAGAGCCGACGCGCCGTTCGAGGAGAGGCTCTGCCGCGAGTAGCGGCAGAGCGAGGCAACCGGACAACGCCCGAGCGTACCGGTGGGACGTGCGCCCGGGCTCCGGCACGGACGCTTCGAGGAGCGAGAGCCGACGCGCCGTTCGAAGCGAGGCTCTGCCGCGCGTAGCGGCAGAGCGAGGCAACCGGACGACGGCAGACGATGCGAGCAACCAGCGGCCGAGCGGCCTCGCCTCGAACGGCGCGTCGGCTCTCGCTCCCACCCGCGAGCGTTGACCGAAGCCCCGGCGCCCGGCCAACTTCAGCTTCATGCCATCTCCCACTGAGATCGTCTGCCTCACGGTCAACCACGACCGCTGCGAGCTCGGGGTGCCGAGCCACTACACCCTTCTCGAAGGGCTCCGTTACGGGCTCGGTTTGACGGGCTCGAAGCAGGGGTGCGACAAGGGTGACTGCGGCGCGTGTACGGTGTTGGTGGATGGCGAGCCGACGCTCTCGTGCATCACGCCGGTGCTCGAGGCCGTGGGCCACGAGGTGGTGACGGTCGAGGGATTGGCCTCCCCGACGGCACCCCATCCCCTCCAGGACGAGTTCGACCTGAACGGGGCCGCCCAGTGCGGCTTCTGCACGC
>CAZVYM010000119.1:0-12333 GCA_964630935.1 uncultured Gemmatimonadaceae bacterium
CGCGCCGGCGGCGAGCATCACCGCCGGAGGAAGCCACCAGATCGCCTCCCACGAGATCCGATAGACACTCGTATGGCCGCTCGCGAGAAGAGCGGCCACCAGAAGCAGGCCCGCGCCGACCGCGCCCAGCCGTCCGGTCGCGCCCCGACGCTTTGGGGCCCACGCGACCCAGGCGACCACGCCGGCGGCCAGTGCGGCGCCGAGGCCGTGGCCCTGGAGCCCGCCCCACTGCGCGGACGCGAACCGCCGTGTGGGAAGGACGAAGACGCCCCGCAGGAGCGAGCCCAGCGCGCCCGTCACGGCATAGGGGAGCGCGAACAGCACGACCGGAAGCGCCACGCCCGCAAGGAACGTTGCGATCGGAGCCGCCAGCGCCCGCCAGCGCGCCACGCCCCGTGCCGATCCCTTTCGGGCCATCCACACGGCGAACGCCACGGGAGGCGCCGCGGCGGGAATACCGAATCGGAGAAGCCCCTCCACCCCCATGCCCCGAACGACGAGCCAGGCCGCCAGCACGGCGAGCGCAACGGAGGCCGTAGAGAGGAAACCCCGGACCAGCCGGGCCCCGCGCCGGTCTCCCGGAGCGTCCTCCGAGTCCGCTCCCCTCGGGTCGGCCCGACCCTCGGGCGGTTCCCTCGGCTCCCCATCCTCCCTCGCCGCCCCTTCCTTTTCCGCCACCCCTCCTTCGGCAGCCTCCGAGACCGCCGCGTACGCCAAGAAGAGAAGACCACCCGCGACGAAGTACAGCCCCACGATCTTGACGACGATCGAGAGTCCGCCGGCCACGCCCGCCAGGAACAGCCAGCGGCGGCGACGCACCTCCGTCCAGCGGAAGAACGCCGCCGTGCCGAAGGTCGCCAGGAAGAGGTTGTACCAGCTCGGCATCCCCTCGGCGTACATCGGGAGCGTCCACGCGGCGGCCAGGAGCGTGCCCGCGGCCGCGAGGACCGGGCCGGCGACGCGACGGCCGAGATACCACACCACGGGCACCCACAGGACGTAGACGGCGAAGAGGGTCCAGCGAAGGCTCATCGCACTGACGCCGAGCACCTTGAAGGCGAGTCCGTCCAGCAGCGCCAGGCCGCCCGTGTAGACATCCTCGAAGTCGCGGTGCGGCCACTGGCCGCGCAGGACCCGTGCCGCCGGCTGCGCGAGGGTCCCGAGGTCGTGGGGAAACCAGCCGCGATTCAGGTAGTGGAGCGCGTTGGCGGCCGAGACGGCCCACACGAGGATGAAGAGCCACCGGGTGAGGGTTGCGGGGTCGACCTCACCCGCGAGCTCGAGGCGTTGGAGTCGGCGCATGACCCCATGATAGGTCGGCGCGGCTCCGCAGGGGAAGCGAAGCTCCGCGAGGGAGCGCCGGCGTTGCGGCGCAGGGCCGGGGCCCCTCGGCTTCAGACCCCGAAGGCGACGCCCAGCCTCCGGAGAAGCTCGTCGCGCACGCGTCGAAACGCATCGAGACGCTCGTCGCCCGGGCCGTCCACGGCCGCGGGGTCGGGCAGCGCCCAGTGCACCCTGAGCGCCTTCCCGACCCACACCGGACAGACCTCTTCGGCGCAGAGCGTGACCACGGCGTCGACGGGCCGCTCGACTTCGTCCGTGCCCTTCGAGACGTGCCCCGAGATGTCGACCCCGATCTCGGCGAGCGCCTGGACCGCTTCGGGGCGGACGCCGGTGGGCTCCGACCCGGCCGACGAGACCTTCACCCCGGCGGGCGCGATCGAGCGGGCGATCCCCTCGGCCATCTGGCTGCGCGCCGAGTTCGCCACGCACAGGAAGAGGACGTGCTTCGGCGCGGCTTCCCGGAGGGCGGCGGCCTCGGGCCGCCAGGCATCGCCGAACGCATCGCCGCGCCTCCCTGCTACGCCGCTCACGCCGACGGTGCCTCGAGCCACTCGCGCACGGCCTGATGCTTGGGCACGCCCCCGGCGTGCACGACTCGGCCGTCCACCACCACCCCGGGCGTGCGCATCACGCCGTACCCCATGATCTCGGCCATGTCGGTCACCTTCTCGACCGAGACGTCCACCCCCATCGCCCGAGCTTCCTCCTCCAGGAGCCGCGCGGTGAGCTCACAGCTCCGGCATCCGGAGCCCAGCACCTTGATCTGCTTCATGAATGTCTTCCCGAGTCTCTCGATCTCAGAGTCGTAGGTTGTTGAAGAGGTATCCCACCGCGACGAAGGCGATGGCCAGGTATCCCGCGAAGAACCCCAGCATCCGCACCTTCAGCACCTTGCGGAGGATGATCATCTCGGGCAGGGAGAGCGCGACGACGCTCATCATGAGGGCGAGAACGGTGCCCACGGGCACCCCCTTGCCCAACAGCGCCTCGGCCACGGGAATGATGCCCGACGCGTTGGAGTACATCGGCACGCCGGCGACGACCGCGAGCGGCACCGCCAGTGGATTGGCGGAGCCCGCCCAGCGCGCGAAGAAGTCCTGGGGCACGTAGCCGTGCAGGGCGGCGCCCAGGCCCACGCCCACAAGGACGTAGACCCAGATCCGGCCCACGATCTCGCTCACCTCACCCCACGCGAACCCGACCCGCTCGCGGACGGACGGACGCCGGGGACCGGCGGGCGCCGTACCCACCCGGATCTTCCACACGTAGTCCTCGACCCAGCGCTCGAGACCGAGCCCGTCGATGAGCGCCCCGCCCACCACCCCCACCAGGAGCCCCGTGGCCACGTAGAGCAGGGTGAGCTTCGCGCCCAACAGCGTGAGCAGAAGCGCCACCGCGACCTCGTTGACCATCGGGGACGTGATGAGGAAGGCCATGGTGGCACCCACGGGAATCCCCCCCTCCACGAAGCCGATGAACAGCGGTACCGACGAGCACGAGCAGAAGGGTGTCACAGCACCGAGCACGACCGCCATCAGGTAGGCGACCCATCTCGATCGCCCGTCCAGGAACGCCCGAACGCGCTCGGGCGAGAGGGCGGAGCGGAAGAGCCCCATCAGGAAGATCACGCCGACGAGGAGCGCGAAGATCTTCGTCACGTCCTCGATGAAGAAATGCAGGGCCGCCGCGGTGCGCGTCCCGGCGTCGAGGCCGAGGATGCCGTACGTGACCCGGTCGGCGAGCCAGGTGAAGATCCGAAACACGCGCGCTACCTCTCGGGAGTCCGGGCGGCGGGGAGCGAGTCGGAGCTGCCCGTCGCCTCGGAGCCTGCCGTCGCCCCGGACCCGGCGACCGGCCCGAGCACGGCACCCGGGAAGTACTTCGCGCGCCAGCGCAACGCGACGTTGACGAGCCCGATGAGCACCGGCACCTCGACCAGCGGGCCGATCACGGCGGCGAACGCGGCTCCGTTCGAGATACCGAACGTGCCCACGGCGACCGCGATGGCCAGCTCGAAGTTGTTGGAGGCCGCCGTGAAGGACAGCGTGGCGGTCTTGGGATAGTCCGCGCCGGCCGCTCGGCTCATGAAGAACGTCACGGCGAACATGATCAGGAAGTACAGAAGGAGCGGCACCGCGATGAGGAGCACGGCGAAGGGCCGCTCCAGGATCTCACGACCCTCGGTGGAGAACATGACCACGATCGTGAACAGGAGCGCCACGAGCGTGATGGGCGAGATCCGGGGCACGAAGGACGCGTGGTACCAGGCCTTGCCACGGGCCTTCACGAGCGTGAACCGCGTGAGCATGCCGGCCAGAAACGGGATGCCCAGGTAGATGAAGACGCTTCGGGCGATCTGCCCCATCGTGATGCTCACCTCGGCGCCGGCAAGACCGAGCTTGGCCGGAAGCACGGTGATGAAGAGCCACGCATACACGCTGTAGAAGAGGACCTGGAAGATCGAGTTGAACGCCACCAGCCCCGCGGCGTACTCCGGGTCCCCGTCGGCGAGGTCGTTCCAGACGATGACCATCGCGATGCAGCGGGCCAGCCCGATGAGGATCACCCCGACCATGTACTCCGGGTAGCCGCGCAGGAAGAGCACCGCGAGGGCGAACATCAGGACCGGCCCGATGATCCAGTTCTGCACGAGCGAGAGCGTCAGCACGCGCACGTTGCGGAAGACGTCGCCGAGCTCCTCGTAGCGGACCTTCGCGAGGGGCGGGTACATCATGAGGATCAGCCCGACGGCGATGGGCAGCGAGGTCGTGCCGACCGAGGTGGTCTCGCTCAGCGCGCGGACCCCATCGGGCCAGAGCGAGCCGATCGCCACGCCGGCGGCCATGGCCAGGAAGATCCAGAACGTGAGGTACCGATCGAGAAAGGAGAGGCGGCCCGACACGCGTCGTCTCCCGCTCAGCTGCAATGAAGGGGATCGGGCTCGGCGGACTCGGCGTCGCTGCGCACGCGTTCCAGGAACACGCTCATCGCCTCGAGCGCTTCGGGCACCAGCGCGTAGTGGACCCACCGCCCGTCGCGGCGGTCACGGACCAGCCCCGCGTCCTTGAGCGCCTTCAGATGATGGGACAGGAGGGGCTGTGCCATCTCGAGCGCGTCGACCAACTTGCACACGCAGCGCTCTCCATCCCTCAGGATGTCCACGATGCGAAGGCGGTTGGCGTCGGACAGCGCCTGGAACGCCGCGAGGAGGGTCTCTGGCGGTAGGGCCACCGGAGTGTTCGTGCTCATGGAGTCAATATATCAATAACGATTGATATGTCGAGCCCCGCGAGGCCCCTTCTCTTTTCGAATCGGGGCTGACCGATCGTGCCTGGGCGCCTCTGTCTCGGGCCGTGAAGAGGCGCCTACCCTCCCGCGGTCGCTCCCACCACCAGGAACGGCTCCTCTCCCCGCACGACCTCGTCGGGGAGAGGAGCATCCGGCGGCTCGTGCGAGAGGTCCCTCTGACATGCGAAGAAGCGCACGAACGGACGGCGTTGCTTCGTGACGTGGTCGCGGATCGTGCCACGCAGCGTCGGATACCGCGCCTCGACCGCATCGAGCACGGTTTCCTGCGTCACGGGGCCCGCCACCTCGAGCACGAGCTCCCGCTCCGTCTGCGCCACCGCGCAGAGCGGGCGCGGCAGGACCACCCGGATCATGGCAGCGTCTGCGCCTCGACCGAGAGGACGGGCGGCAGATCGCGCGCGATGGCCATCCATCTGTCACCGGAGTCGGCCGACGCGTAGACCTGCCCGCCGGTCGTTCCGAAATAGATGCCGCACGAGTCCAGGGAGTCGACCGACATCGCGTCCCTGAGCACGTTCACGTAGCAGTTGCTCTGGGGGAGCCCCTTGGTGAGCGGCTCCCATTCGCCACCCCCCGTGCGACTCCGATAGACGCGCAGCTTGCCGTCGAGCGGGAAGTGCTCCTGGTCGCTCTTGATGGGCACCACGTAGACCGTGTCCGGCTCGTGCGCGTGCACGTCGATGGCGAACCCGAAATCCGTGGGCAGGTCACCGCTGATCTCGTGCCACGTCTCGCCGGCATCGTCGGTGCGCATCACGTCCCAGTGCTTCTGCATGAAGAGCACGTTGGGGCGAGAAGGGTGCATGGCGAGCCGGTGCACGCAGTGGCCGACCTCGGCCTCCGGCTCCGGTATGTGCTCCGAGCGGAGCCCCTTGTTGATGGGCTTCCAGGTCGCCCCGCCGTCATCGGTTCGGAAGGCGCCCGCCGCGGAGATCGCGATGAACATCCTGGCGGGATCGCTCGGGTCGGGAACGATCGTGTGCAGGCACATGCCGCCGGCCCCCGGCGCCCAGGACGAGCCGGATCCGTGCCCGCGCAGGCCGGCGAGCTCCTGCCAGGTCGCTCCTCCGTCCGTGGAGCGGAAGAGGGCGGCGTCCTCGACCCCCGCCCACACCGTGTCGGAGTCGGTGGGCGACGGCTCCAGGTGCCACACACGCTTGAACTCCCAGGGATGGGGCGTGCCGTCATACCACTGGTGCGTGCCGGCGTCACCATCGTAGGCGAACTCGTTCCCCACGGCTTCCCAGCTCTTCCCGCCGTCGTCGGATCGCTGGATGAGCTGCCCGAACCATCCGCTGCTCTGCGACGCGTAGATGCGATCCGGATCGGCGGGTGACCCCTTGAGGTGGTAGAGCTCCCACCCGGCGAAATGGGGCCCGTCGATGCTCCACCTCTCGCGCTGCTCGTCGGACGTGAGAACGAACGCTCCCTTGCGCGTGCCCACCAGCAACCGTACCCCACTCATCGCCGCCTCCTGTGGTCAGCCGGACACGAAGATCAGCGCGCACACCACCCGCGCTACCGTCTCGAAACGACCAGCCGCACTTGACGGCGAACCCGAGAGTCCAAACACTGTCGGCGCTTCCGGCCACGGAGCCGAAGCACTCGACTTGGACGCCCGGGGCTCCCAACGTTCTACGCGGGAGGTCGCAGGACGTGAGGAAGCACAGTGGCGCGAAGTGAGGACGACCGCAACATGCATGAGCCTGCACACGAACGCTCGACGACGACCGCTGAGGACACCCGCAACGCCGGGAGACGACCGGCGATGACCGATGTCGCCACGCTCGCGGGCGTCTCCCACATGACCGTGTCGCGGGTGCTCAACGACCCGGACAGCGTCACCAGCGAAACACGAGCCAAGGTGGTGGCCGCGATCAGGGAGTTGGACTACCACCCGAACTACGCGGCTCGCACGCTGGTCACCGGTCGATCGAAGACGCTCGGTGTCGTGGCGCTCGACTCGACCTTGTATGGACCCGCGAGCACGCTGTACGGCATCGAGAGCGCCGCTCGCGACTCCGAGTATGGCATCAGCATCGTCAGCCTGCGCGTCCCCAACCGGCACTCGATCACCGAGGCCGTCGAGCGGCTGCGTGATCACGGCGTGGACGGCATCATCGTCATCGCCCCGCACGTGGCGGCGGTCCGGGCCCTGGAGTATGTGCCGAAGCAGCTCCCGATCATCGCCACACAGAGCGCGCCCGGAGGACCGGTGCCGGGGGCGGGCGTGGATCAACACGCGGGCGCCCGCCTGGCGGTGGAGCACCTGCTCGATCTCGGACACCGCACGGTGCATCACATCGGCGGCCCCGTGGAGTGGTTCGAGGCCCGAGAGCGCGAGCGCGGATGGCGTGACGCGCTCGAGGAGGCCGGCGCGTGCGTCACCCCGGTCTTGCGGGGTGATTGGAGTCCTCGCGCGGGCTACGAGCTGGGTCGAAAGCTCGCGGGGGCCGACGACCTGACCGCCATCTTCGTCGCCAACGACCAGATGGCGCTCGGGGTGTTGCGCGCCTTCTCCGAGCTCGGCGTGTCGGTACCGGGGAACGTGAGCATCGTCGGCTTCGACGATGCTCCCGAAGCCGAGTTCTTCAGCCCTCCGCTCACCACGGTGCGCCAGGATTTCATCGAGTTGGGAAGGAGGACGGTCACACTCCTGCTCGCGAACATCGAGGGCAAGGAGGACCACGAGCTGCCGAGCGTGCCCCCGAGGCTCGTCGTCCGCCAGAGCACGGCGGCGCCCGGGGTCTGACGCGGGCCGGCGCGGCTCCCTAGACCGGTAGGTAGTTCCGGGCGATCTCCGCGAACGACTCTTCCTGGGCGCGGGCCCAGGCGTCATCCCTGTCCAACTCCGCCGCGAGGATCGCGGCCACCGAGGGCGCCGCCTCGCGAGCGGCACGCGCGTCGAGCAGCAGGGAGCGTGAGCGCCGCGCCAGGACGTCGTCAACGGTACGGGCCATCTCATGCCGCGCGAACCAGGTGACCTCACCCTTCCTGAGCGGCAGCCGTGGGTGCACCTGCTCTTCCAGACCGGCCTCCGAGCCGACCAGAGCCTCGATCTCCGGAGCATCCGATCCATATTCGGCCCAGGCGCCGAACTTCTCGGCGTGGCGGTGGAATCCATGGATGTTGAGCTCCCTCGTCACGCAGTCCCGCGGTTCCAGGTCACCGAGCGTCTCGGCGACGTCCACCGTGTCCTCGGCCATCTTCCGGTAGGTGGTCCACTTTCCGCCCGCGATCGTCAGAAGACCCGAGTCCGACACGCGCACGGCGTGCTCGCGACTGATCTCGGCGGTGTCTTCGGCCCCCTCGGCCGCGACCAGGGGACGGAGCCCGGCGAACATGCTCAGCACGTCCCCGAGCTCCGGGTCCTTCTCCAGGTAACGCCGCGCGTGCTTCAGGATGAAGTCCACCTCTTCGGGAAGCGGCACCGGCTCCAGCGACGGGGCGTCCACCGGCGTGTCCGTCGTCCCGATCAGCACCCGGTCGAGCCATGGAATGGCGAACAGCACCCGCCCGTCGTCGGTGTGGGGAACCATGATGGCCGCGCTCCCGGGAAGGAACGACCGGTCGAGCACCACGTGCACGCCCTGCGAGGGTTGGATGATGGGGCGGGCCGAGGACACGTCCATGCGCCGGATCGTGTCGCTGAAAGCACCCGTGGCGTTGACCACCACGCGGCCCCGCGCCTCGAGCTCCTCTCCCGACTCCTCGTCCAGCACGCGCACGCCCTCCACGAACCCCTCGGCATTCTTGAGCAGCTCGGTGACCCGGGCGTAGTTCACCAGCGTCGCCCCCTGCTCCACCGCCGTCATGGCGAGGTGGATCAAGAGACGCGCGTCGTCGAACTGTCCGTCGTGATAGATCACCCCACCGAGGAGCCCCTCGGTCTCGATCGTGGGGATGCGCGCGACGGTCTCCTCTTTCGAGAGATTCTTCGACTTCCCGAATCCATACTTGCCGGCCAGAACGTCGTACACACGCATCCCGATACCGTAGAACGGAGCCTCCCACCACTTGTAGTTGGGCACCACGAAAGGGAGGTCACGGACGAGGTGGGGTGCATTGCCCCGCAGGATCCCGCGTTCCTTGAGCGCCTCCATGACCAGGGGGATGTTGCCCTGCTGCAGGTAGCGCACACCCCCGTGGATCAGCTTCGTGGAACGGCTCGAGGTCCCCTTGCCGAAGTCGCTCTGCTCCACCAGGAGCACGTCGTGCCCCCTCGAAGCCGCATCCACCGCCACGCCGATGCCCGTGGCTCCGCCGCCGACGACGATGAGGTCCCAACTCGCGGGTGAGGTGCGTAGGCGATCGAGCCCGTCGCTGCGATTCATCGATTCCACTCCCGGCAGGTCGCTGGAGGAGACGCGCCAACCCGTCGAGGGCGCGCCAAACCGAGCCCGGCCGGCAGGTCGCTGACCTGCCACGTCCCGCACCAGGACTCTGGTTCGTTGACGTCGGCCCCGGGTTCGAGTAAGGTACGAACCCGTTTCAATGTAGCGACTGCCCGCGCACGGCCCGAGGCCGCGCGCCACGAGGTGATCATGGCACACCGTCCCGACATGCGACCGCACGGCGGCTTTATGTGCTGCTGTATCTGTCGCGCTCTCCCCGGAGGAGAGGCGAAGGGGCGTTCGCGTGCCTGTGGATCGTACGGATGATCTGAGCAGTCACCGCTCGAAGCGACCGGCCCCTCCGTCTCGGAGGGGCCGGTTTTTTTTCGTTTCTGCCCACGGAGAACACCATGAGCACCTACGCCAACCCCGAAGCGCTGGTCGAGACGGACTGGCTGGCCGACCACCTGGACGACCCTTCGATCCGCATCGTGGAAGTCGATGAAGACCTGGCCGCCTACGACAAGGGCCACATCCCGGGCGCCCTCGCATGGAACTGGTCGAAGGACCTGCATCACCCGGTCCGGCGCGACTATCTGGATCGGCGGGAGCTGCAGAACCTGCTGCGGCGATCCGGCGTACCCGAAAACGGACGTGTCGTCATCTACGGCGGCAACAACAACTGGTTCGCCGCGTATGCTTACTGGCTCCTGAAGCTCCGAGGCTTCGACGCGGTCGGCCTCCTCAACGGAGGACGCACCAAGTGGGAGCTCGAAGGCCGTCCGCTCACGCGGGACGTCCCCGAGGTCACGGCGACCGGGGTCTCCATCACGGGGGCGGAGCGTCCGGAGCTGCGCGCCCTGCGGGACCAGGTGATCGCGAGCGTCGGCGACTCGGAGTTCGTGGATGTCCGCTCCCCCGAGGAGTTCAGCGGCGCCAAGCTCGCGCCGGATCACCTGCCCCAGGAGCAGCCCTACGTCGGTGGGCACATTCCCGGAGCGACCAACATCCCGTGGTCCAAGGCCGCGAAGGACGACGGCACCTTCCGACCCCGCGGGGAGCTGGAGTCGCTGTACAAGGACGTGAGCAACGGCTCGGAGGTCATCGCCTACTGCCGAATCGGTGAGCGCGCGGCACACACCTGGTTCGTGCTGCACGAGCTGCTCGGCCAGTCCAAGGCCAAGAACTACGACGGCTCGTGGACCGAGTACGGCTCGCTCGTCGGCGTCCCCGTGGAGCGAGGCTGAGAGGGCGGGCCCTGTCGCCGAGAGGGCGCCGTCGGGAAGGAGCTGCAACCGAGGCCATGCGTGATTCGGCCGAGCCTTTCCGTCGGCGTGCGCGGCAGGGCCCCTTCTCGGGGCCCGTGTCCGGCTCCCGGACTTCGGGCCTGAGACCTTGGTGGAGGCTCGCCTCCGCGATACTGTACGGGCTTCCCCGAGAGCGCAGCACCCGGAAGGCCATCGCGCGGCCACCCAACTCATCCGCGGAGAGACGTGTGGGACCTGGAGTCGTGATGGATGCCGGAGAGACGGCGGCCGAGCGGGAGCGGATCCTCCGCCACATCCTGACGAGCCGCGTCTACGACGTGGTGCGGGAGACCGCGCTCGATCAAGCGTATAAACTGTCGTCCTTGCTCGGCAACAAGGTGCTGCTCAAGCGAGAGGACCTCCAGCCGGTCTTCAGCTTCAAGCTCAGGGGTGCCTTCAACCGCATGGCGGCCCTCAGCGAGGAGGAGCGCCGGCGAGGGGTCATCGCGGCCAGTGCGGGCAACCACGCGCAGGGCGTGGCCTACTCGGCGAGACACCTCGGAATCCGCTCCCTCATCGTCATGCCCCGCACGACCCCCCAGATCAAGGTCGAAGCCGTGCGCGCGCTGGGGGCCGAGGTCGTGCTGCACGGAGACGGCTTCGCCGACGCCAAGGCTCACTGCGACCGGCTGCGGGAGGGCAGCGGGCTCACGTTCGTCGATCCGTTCGACGACCCGCTCGTCATCGCCGGCCAGGGTACGATCGGTGAAGAGATCATGCGGCAGAGCCACGGCACCCTGGACGCCGTCTTCGTCCCTGTGGGCGGGGGCGGACTCATCGCGGGCATCGCGACCTACGTCAAGGCGCTTCTGCCCCACGTCCAGATCGTCGGTGTCCAACCGGTGGAATCCAACGCCATGCAGGCGTCGCTCGAGGCGGGCCGCCCGGTGAGCATCGAGCGGCCGGGCCTCTTCGCGGACGGGGTGGCCGTGCGCGACGTGGGCAGGATCACGTTCCCGATCATCCAGGATACCGTCGACGAGATCGTCACCGTGTCGAACGACGAGATCTGCGCGGCCATCAAGGAGACGTTCGACGACACCAGAAGCATCATGGAGCCCGCGGGCGCGCTGTCCGTGGCCGGCATGCGCCGGTACGTAGAGCGCGAAGGCGTCTCCGGGCGGATCCTGGTCGCCGTCCTCAGCGGCGCCAACATGAACTTCGATCGACTGCGCTTCGTGGCCGAGCGAGCCGAGCTCGGCGAAGCCCACGAGTCGATCCTCGCCGTGACGATTCCGGAGCGCCCCGGCTCCTTCCGGGAGTTCTGCGCGACCATCGGGTTGCGCACGATCACGGAGTTCAACTATCGCCTGAGCGGGCGAGCCGAAGCGCACATCTTCGTGGGCGTCGGAACCGCGTCCAGGGACGACGCGGCCGGGCTCGTGCGGCATCTGAACGACCTCGGCTATCGCGCCGTGGACCTCTCGGGGAACGAGATGGCCAAGCTCCACGTGCGCCACATGGTGGGTGGTCGGTCGGGAGAGGTCCACGACGAGTGGCCGTGCCGATTCGAGTTTCCCGAGCGCCCGGGGGCCCTCATGGAGTTCCTGGACAAGCTCGGCGGCCGGTGGAACATCAGCCTCTTCCACTACCGGAATCACGGAGCCGACTTCGGTCGGGTGCTCGCGGCGTTCGAGGTCCCCGCCGACGAGCGTGATGCCTTCGTGGGATTCCTCGGGACCGTCGGCTATCCGTACTCCTTCGAGCCCGATAACGAAGCGTATCGGCTCTTCCTGGGATGACCGCGCAACTCCACCGGCGGGTGCTCGCGACATCGCCCGCCACCGACTAATCTCCCGGGCAACCCTTCCCGACACGGAGCCCCCACGGCATGGAAGATCAGCGGCCCCCGACACGGGCGGTGCGGACCCAGGTCGAGCCCTCGCAACATCGCGAGCACTCGGTTCCGCTCTACCTGACCTCGAGCTTCATCTTCGACGACGCGGAGGAGATGCGCGCCACCTTCGCGGACGAGATCCGGGGCAACATCTACAGTCGCTTCACGAACCCGAATGTCGCCGAGCTCGCGGAGAAGCTCC
>CAZVYM010000120.1:0-7242 GCA_964630935.1 uncultured Gemmatimonadaceae bacterium
GGCCGGCTTGATGTCACGATGGACGACGCCGTGCCGGTGGGCGAAATCCAGCGCACCGGCGACCTGACGGGCGATCTCCACGGCCTCCTGGATCGGCAGCAGCTCGTCTCTCGCGAGCCGGTCCTGGAGCGACTCGCCGTGGACCACGGGCATGACGTAGTAGAGCATGCCCTCCGCCTCTCCGGAGTCGTAGAGCGGCAGGATGTGGGGGTGCTGGAGGTTGGCGGTGACCTGGATCTCCCTCAGGAACCGGCGGGCGCCCAGCGCGGCCGCCAATTCGGGATCCAGGACCTTGAGCGCGACCTGGCGATCGTGGCGGAGGTCGTGCGCGAGGAAGACGGTAGCCATGCCGCCCTTCCCGAGCACGCGGTCGACCCGGTAGCGGTCGGCGAGCGCTTCGGCGAATGCCTCGAAGGAAGCCGGGATCTCGGTCACGGCGCGCTGGGTTGGGGAATGGACGCTCGGCTCGTGCGCCCAGGTCGCCTGCCTCGCTCGTACCGCCCCTGGGTCGAGCCGGCCTGGAGCAAGGTGGATCCAAGAGAGGGGTCCGCGCCAGTCCGTCGAGATGCGAGTCAAGCTTGAATACTTGAAGCTCGAAACTTGATCCGTTAGATATCCGGCTTCGTGACGGGCTTCGCGGCGGGAGAATCCCCGAAAATCAGGAGCAAGGGTCATGGCGGAAGTGGTCGTGATCGAGTTCTCGGCACCCGATGCCGGGAGCATCTACATGCGTGTGAACGGCATCCTGGGCTGGGACGGAGTGCCGGGTCCCGGGGTCAAGCCGGAGGGCCTGATCAGCTCGATCGCCGGAGAGTCGGGCGACAAGCTGATCGTCGTGGAGACGTGGGAGACCAGAGAGCAGCAAGCGACATTCATGGAGACCCAGCTCGGCCCCGCCCTCGCGAAGGCCCAGGCCGCCCACCCGTCCCGAGTCGAGTGGTTCAGCGGGTTGATCGACTTCCACCTGGACTGAGGGGCGGTCCGGCCGCCCGGCCGGATGAGTGATTCCGCAAAGTGAGGCATGGTGGACACCAGCGGCCGGCAACCCTGCTGCGCCGGAAGCACGCGCGTGCCCCAGGACATGCCTTGCACTTGGCCACCCGAAGGTGCATGGTGGCACACCGGGAGCTTCTTCGAAGCCCGAAGCGGACCCGCACTGCTCCCGCGGCGTTCCTGCCCCACGCCGCGGTCGAGATCCCACGAGTGCCAACTCCAGACGGGAGGGTCTCCCATGGCACTGTATGTCACCCTGTACAACTTCACCGACCAGGGAATCCGCGCTGTAAAGGAGTCTCCCGCTCGGCTGAAGGCCAGGATCCAGGCTGCGGACTCAGCGGGAATGAAGGTGCTGGGGGCGTACTACACCCAGGGCCCGTACGACCTGGTGGTCATCTCGGACGTCGCGGACGAGAATGCCGCCACCGCGTTCGCGCTGGGGACGGCCGCCGCGGGCCACGTGCGCAGCGTGACCATGCGCGCTTGGGACCCCGACGGCTTCGCCAAGGTCGTCTCGCTGATGCCGTAGGGCGCCCCGGCGCGCTGGGCCGGCGCCAGGGAAGGTACAGGGGCCGGGCTCCCCTACCGCACGATCTGCGTCCCTCGCTTCCCTCCGAGCGCGGCGTGCAGGTGCTCGATCGAGGTGATGAAGACCTTCTCGCCGCCGTGCTCGAGGAAGGTGACGGCCGCCTGGACCTTCGGGCCCATCGAGCCGGGCGGGAACTGGCCGGCCTCGTGGTATCGCAGCAGCTCGTCCACCTGGACGTCGCGTAGGGGCCGCTCGCTCGGCGTGTCGAAATCGACGCAGACCTCGGGCACGTCGGTGATGATGAAGAGCTCGTGCGCCCCGATGTCGCGGGCCAGGATCGCGGCGGCTCGGTCCTTGTCGATGACCGCGTCCATCCCCTCGTAGTTGCCGTTCTCGTCGATGTAGACGGGAATGCCGCCGCCGCCCGCCGCGATCACCACGGTGCCGGCGTCCACGAGCCGACGGATCGGCTTGTGGTTGACGATCGCGCGTGGGTGCGGGGAGGGGACCACCCGGCGCCATCCCTCACGGGCCGAGTCGTAGCGCATGACCCACCCGTTCTCCTCCTCGAGCGCTCGGGCTTCCGCCTCGTCATAGAACTGCCCGATGAACTTGGTCGGATTCGCGACCGAGGGATCGTCGCGGTCGACGAGCACCTGGGTCACGACCGTCACGACGTCCTTGTCGATGCCCTCCCGGCGAAGGCGGTTCTGCAGCGACTGCTCGATCATGTAGCCCATCCCGCCCTCGGTGTCCGCCACGCAGATCCCCAGGGGGAGGATGGGCGCCTTCCCGCGCGCGAGCTCGACCCGCAGGAGGGCGTTGCCCACCTGCGGGCCGTTGCCGTGCGTGATGGCCAGGTTGTAGCCCTCGTCGATCAGATGGATCATCGACTCCAGGCTCTGCCGGGTGCGCCGGAACTGGTTGGCGATCGTGTCCGGCTCGTCTCTCGGAGAGATCGCGTTCCCTCCGAGCGCCACCACGGCGGTCTTGGTGTGCACGTCGGGCGCTCGCTACAGGAGCGGCTTCAAGACGTCGTGCAGGTCCGGATGGCCGATCTCCTGCAGATCGTAGCGCACCCGGACCGAGGGATGCTCGATGTCGACGACCCGCCTCAGGTCGATGGGCGTGGCGATGAGCACCACGTCGCAGTCCGTCGCGTTGATGGTGGCCTCGAGGTCCGCGACCTGCTCCTTTCCGTATCCCATGGCGGGCAGGAGCGTGCCGATCTCCGGGTAGCGCTCGAACGTGCGGGCGATCTTGCCGGTGACCCAGGGACGCGGATCGACCAGCTCCGAGGCGCCGTACTTCTGGGCCGCCACGATGCCGGCTCCGTACTTCATGCCGCCGTGCGTGAGGGTGGGGCCGTCCTCGACGACCAGGGCGCGCTTGCCTGTGATCAGGGAGGGATCCTCCACCGCGATCGGGGAGGCGCCCTCGATCACCTTGGCGCCCGGATTCAAGCTCCGGACGCTCTGCCGGATCGCGTCGACGCCGGCGTTGTCGGCGGTATCGATCTTGTTGATGAGCACGACGTCGGCCAGGCGGAGATTCGTCTCTCCGGGATAGTAACGGGTCTCGTGACCGGCGCGGTGGGGGTCGGCGACCGTGATCATGATGTCCGGCCGGTAGAAGGGCATGTCGTTGTTGCCCCCGTCCCAGAGGATGACGTCGGCCTCCTTCTCCGCCTCGCGGAGGATGGCCTCGTAGTCCACCCCGGCATAGACGATCGTGCCGCGGTCGATGTGCGGCTCGTACTCCTCCATCTCCTCGATCGTGCAGTTCTGGGCGGCCAGGTCTTCGATCGTGGCGAAGCGCTGTACGGCCTGCTTGGCGAGCTGGCCGTAGGGCATGGGGTGGCGGATGGCCACGACCTGCTTGCCCGCCTCGGTCAGGATCTCCGCGACCCGGCGGGTCGTCTGGCTCTTGCCGCAGCCGGTCCGGACCGCGCAGACCGCGACCACCGGCTTCGAGCTCTTCAGCATGGTCCTCTTGCCGCCCATCATCTTGAAGTCCGGACCGAGCGCGTTGACCTGCGCTCCGAGGTGCATGACGTACTCGTGCGGCACGTCGCTGTAGGAGAAGACCACCTCGTCGACCCGGTGCTCGGCGATCAGCTCGGGGAGCTTGGCTTCCGGCTCGATGGGGATGCCGTCGGGATAGAGCGAGCCTGCCAGGGCCGCGGGGTACTTTCGACCGTCGATGTCCGGGATCTGGGTCGCCGTGAATGCGACGACTTCATAGTCCTCATTATCTCGATAGAAAGTATTGAAATTATGAAAGTCGCGGCCCGCCGCTCCCATCAGGATGACCCTGGACTTCGACATGGAATCCCCCGCTCAGATCCGGAGTTGAATATGATGGCCAGTTTACCATAGGTAAACTGGAATATATTAATCAAAGCCATACCAGGGTGTCTATATAGTGATTTTTATAATTCCGGCTGGGATTTATATTCAGGCGACAAGCACCGCGGTGTGCTTCCACCTGTCGATCCGGCGATGCCTCGGCGCACGAGCCGGCTGCCGGGCTCCCCGTCGACGACGCCCACCCAGGGCCTGCCGGGCTGCGGGGCAGCGACCGCCCTCGGATGAGGATCGACTTGCGCGTTGTATCCAGTGTAGATATATCTGTCGTGGATACATGACTCGAGGAGGCGCCTTTCATGGCCCGTTCGTCCGATCCCGGCGCGGTACCGCTTCGTCCGCCCGTCTATCACATCCTGCTGGCCCTCCTGGGCCGTGACCGGCACGGGCTGGGGATCGCCGAGGAGATCGAGCGGGCCTCGGAGGGTGCGGTCGAGCTGGGGCCGGGCACCCTCTACCGATCGCTCTCCGAGATGGTGGATGCGCGCCTGATCCGGGCCGTCGCGGCGCCCACGGCCGACGCAGATCCTCGCCGCAAATACTACCGGCTCACGGAAGAGGGCAGGGCGCTCCTGGAACGGGAGACGGCCCGCCTCGATCGGCTGGTGGAGACCGCGCGGGCACAGGGCGCCCTTCCGGAGCAGGCGTGAGTCGGCGCGGGGCGAGCTGGCGCAGGCGGCTCTTCCGGGGCTTGCTGTGGCTGTATCCCCGGTGGTTCCGGGACGAGCACGGAGAGGAGATGACGCTGCTGTTCCTCGGACGCATGCAGCGCACCAAGGGACCCGGGGAGCGGATCCGGCTGTGGTGGCGGATCGTGGAGGATGCCGTGGCGACGGCGGTCGCGCTGCGCCGCGGCGACGGGGACGCGGACAAGGGAAGGGGAGGAGCTCGCATGGAGACGCTGCTACAGGACCTTCGCTACGCCATGCGCGCCTTGTTGAGGTCGCCGGTGTTCACGGTCGGAGCCGTGGCGCTCCTGGCGGTCGGCATCGGCGCCAACACCACGGCTTTCACCCTCGTGGATACCTTGCTCTTCCGGCCGCCGCCGTGGAGCCATCCCGAGCGGGTGGTGCACGTGTATCAGGACTCCGACGACGGCGATCCCAGCTCCTGCTCCTATCCCGCGACGCAGGACATCGCCCGATCCAAGGTCTTCTCGGCGGTGACCGCCACGTCGCCCTCGAGCGCCTCGTGGGAGCGCTCCGACGGCTCCGTGCACGTCTCCACCGAATACACCACGTCGAGCTACCTGGAGGTGCTCGGTCTGTCTCCTCGGCTCGGTCGCTGGTTCGCGCCGGAGAACGACGTGGTGGGTGGGGCTCCGGTGGCCGTCGTGAGCGCGGCCACGTGGCACGCGCGCATGGGCGGCGATCCCGGCGTGGTGGGGCGCACGATCCGCCTCAACGGGCACCCGGTGACCATCATCGGGGTGGGTCCCGAGGGGCTCACCAGCACCGTCCAGCCGCTCGTCACCGACTTCTGGCTGTCCATCTCCGCCACCCCGGTGAGCGGCGACTACCAGGTGGCCAACCTGGAGCGCCGCGGGGACCACTGGTACCAGGTGCTCGCCCGTCTCGCCCCGGGCGTGACGGTGCGGCAGGCCCAGGCCGCCATGAACGGTCTGGCCACCCGGCTGGCCGAGGCGTATCCCCAATACGACCGGGGCAGGGGCATCACGGTCTTCTCCTCGAAGGACGTGCGGATGCACCCCGGCGAGGATGCGAACCTCTTCATGGCCGGCGCTCTTCTGTCGGCGGTGGTGCTCACGCTCCTGCTCCTGGCGTGCGCCAACCTGGCGAACCTCCTCCTCGTGCGTGGCCTCGGCCGCTCCGGGGAGATGGCGGTGCGCTCCGCCCTGGGGGCGTCGAGGGGTCGGGTGGCCCGGCTCTTCCTGCTCGAGTCGATCCTGCTGACGGTCGTCGGGGGCCTCGTGGGCCTGCTTCTCACCCGGTGGGCCCTGGCGGCCCTGCCGGCCCTCCCGCTCGCCGACGTCCTGGGACGGACGCCGGAGCTGGAGATGGATCACCGCGTGGCGCTGTTCTCCCTGGTGCTCATGGCCGTCACGGGCGTCCTCTTCGGTCTCGCGCCGGCCATTCGCGGATGGCGGACGGACGTGGCGCTCGCGCTCCGGGACGACCGCCGGGCGGTCTCGGCGGGGCGGGGGGTGACGCGTCTGAGAAGCGCGCTCGTGGCGGTCCAGGTGGCGGCGTCGCTGGTGCTGGTGCTCGGCACCGGCCTGCTGGCCCGAAGCCTCGTGGCGCTCCAGGGGGCGGACACGGGGGTGGACACCGACCGGGTGGCCTACCTGCAGCTCGACTGGAGCGCGGCCGGGCTCGAGGGAGACCGGATCGGGGTCGCGCTGGACGAGCTTCGGCAGCGTGTGATGGCCATCCCGGGGGTCACGGGGGCGGCGTTCGCCTCCCGCATCCCGGCCCAGCCCGGGGGGACGACGACCACCGAGGTGGAGGGCTACACGCCTCCGGCGGGGACGAGCGCCGTGGAGATGCCGTTCGTCGTGGTGAGCGATGGATACTTCCAGGCCATGGGGATCCCGGTGCTCGAGGGCCGCGTCTTCGGCGAGGACGACGTGCCCGGAGGCGACGGGGCGTCGATCGTCATCAACGAGGCGGCGGCCCGGCAGTTCTGGGGAGACGTGGACGTCCTCGGGCGGCACATGCGCGGCCAGGGCTCGCAGAAGTGGACGCGGACCGTGGTCGGCGTGGTGGGCGACGTACCGGTCTCCAGGCTGGGCGAGAAGCCACGACCCATGTTCTACTACTCGACGCGTCAGGTGGCCTATGCTCCGGGCTTCCTGGTCGCCCGCACCGACGGGCCCGCGTCGGCGGTCCTCGAACCCGCACGGCGGGCGGTGGCTGCCGCCCAACCGTCGGTGACGGTGGACGCGCAGAGCACCCTGGCGGCCCACTTCGGCGCGACGCTGTCCACACCCCGCACCGTGGCGAAGGCCATGGGCGCCTTCTCGCTCCTGGCGCTGCTCCTCGCCGGTCTCGGGATCTACGCCGTGGTGAGCTTCAGCGTGGCACGGCGCACGTCGGAGGTGGGCATCCGGATGGCGCTGGGGGCGGAGCGCTCCCGCGTGGTGGGCATGATGGTGCGGGAGGTGGGCGGTGTGGTGGCTCTGGGCCTCGCGGTGGGGGTCGTCGTCGCGGCGCTCGTCTCCTCGCGGCTGGGCGGGATGCTCTACGGCGTGCGTGCGCTCGACCCGCTCACGTTCGTGGGTGCGGTGCTCGTGCTCTCGGGCGTGGCGTGGGCGGCCGCATGGATTCCGGCGCGGCGCGCGGCCCGGGCCGACCCGGTGGAGGCGCTCAGGACGTCCTGAGCCGGGAGGGG